>PEZR01000165.1:319-10876 GCA_002773975.1 Bdellovibrio sp. CG10_big_fil_rev_8_21_14_0_10_47_8 | reverse complement strand
TAGGGGATTTATCTGGTTCCGGGGTCAATGATGAAATTGATCGTTGTCCATCCCTCTTCGACCAACAATCGCATGATTTTTTTAACCTCGTCAGCATCCATCTTGTCATCGGCTTGAATATTGACTTGCCCCTTGAAATTGGAAGCTCCACCAATCTGCTCTTCGATATTCTTGAGCTGTTTCAATTTCGCCCTGAGCTGAGGACTGTTCCCATCATTGATTTCTTCAACATAGATGTCTTGGCGGCCATCGGCCCCTTCTGCATCAAAAAATACTTTATCTTTCACCAGACTGACCAATGGAAAAGACTGCATCGCTTCGCCCTTTTTAATCTGGGGAATTTTAATATCCTTGTTGACGAAAAAAACCTCGCCCGTTGCCGAGAAATTCATGATCAGATAAATCACCAACACAGAAAACATGTCCACCATGGGTGCGAGATTCAGGTGGAATCCTTTTTTTGTATGAAACCGTTGATCCAAAATGTGACGAGTGTGCACCAGATCAAAACGAGGATGCAGGTGATAACCTGGAACCTCGATCAATCTTTTAGCAGAGCCCTGCGTTTTGTTGCTGGCCACTCATCTCTCCTAATAGGGATTAATACCCACCTCGGGCCATCCCGAGTGAGTTACAAAATCATACAACCGAATCAACTGGCCATAGGTGGCCGCGTCTCCACTTTGTAGAACCAAAGTTTGTTTGGCGCCAAAACGAGAGTGCCAGCTTTCCAGAAGCCTCGCTAATTCTGGGCTTCCGACTTCCGTATCGGTAATGACAAAAGCTCTTTCTATTTCATTCTCCTTGGCCAGAATTCTGGTTTTGCTCAAACTCAAAGTCAGTTTGACTTTTTTATCTTCAGGCTCCGGCGGAGGTGGGTTTTCAAGAGCTACATCCGGATTGAGCATTGGCTTTTGTTCGATCTGAACCTGTACGGATTCCAATTGCAAGAAAGCAGCTGACATCAAAAGAAAACAGATCAATACCGAGAATAAATCGATAAAGGGGGTTAAGTTGGGTTCCGTTCCTCCACCACCAGCCATGACTTATTTTCCTTTTTTGACGTCGAGTTTGCTCTCTGCTTTCAACCCTGGATTGGCATCTGGTTTTCCATCATTGCGGAAAATCTTCAGTTTGTTGGATAAAATAAAATTCAAAGTGGACACACTGGCTTCATGGACATCGTCGATCACTCGGGTGGACCAAGAATTCAGCCAACCCCAAGCCGCAAAAAGAACAATGGAAACCAACAGACCAAATCCTGTTGCATTCAAAGCTTCGGCAATGGACGACGACAATACTCGGGCCTTATCGGCTGGAGGCAGATTTCCCACCGCACCGAAGGCCGCAATCATCCCACTCACTGTTCCCAACAGTCCCAAAAGAACGGCCACATTGGCCAATGCTGACAACAAGTCAATCCTTCGCCCAAGACGAGGAATCTCTCGCAAAGCCACCGCATCCATCGCCGTCTGAACCTCTTCCGGCTCATTGCCATTGGAGACTGCGACGAGACCTGCTCGAACAATGTTCGCTAAGGGCCCCTTGGTCTGAGACACCGTACTGATCGCAGACTGAATTTGTCCTTGAATACAGTAAGCGCGAATGAATCTGAGTAATTCGTCTTTGTTGACGGCACTGGCCGCCTTCAAAGTCAAAGTTCGTTCAACAACAATGGCGATTCCTGCGGCTGAGCAAAGCGCAATTGGAAACATGATATACCAGTGATCAAAAAAGATTCTTCCAAATTCACCCATAGTGTCTCCATTCTGTCACAGAATTTAATTCCTTCCAAAGGGAAAACCAATTTTAGCCACTGTCGACTGGCCGTTTTTCGCCTTCGGAAATTTCATTTTTTTAAAAAGTCCAAGAACACAATTATTCAGAGAATCACTGCGAGCCATCTCGCTGCGCTGAACACGGGCCGACATCACAGACCCTGCCGCCGAGATTTCCCATTCGTACTCAACTCGTCCCACAAGCGAAGAATCATCAAACAGAGCCCGCTCATAACAGCGCTGAACTTCGCCCAGGTGTTTATTCACCACTTTCATGACCTCGTCATCACTGATCCCCTGCTCTCGCCCGACCTTTGGCGAGAGTTGAGGAGTTCCGACCACGGATCCACCCACTCCTCGTTTGCCAGTCTTACCCCCGGTAGAATTTTTAACATAACCACCGCTGGCAACTTTAAACCCTGTCTCCGCAGTTCCCTGAGGTTGGTTGGCCTGAACCGCTCCTGCGACGGCGGCGACTCCCCCGACCTTGATCCCATTGGGTGAAATTCGACTCTTGCTGATCTGAATCGGCGCGCCGGCATTTTTGGCACCACCGGAAGGGGGTGCTGGCAGCGAGCTCAGCATATTGGCGAGCGCCTCTTGCTGCACCTGCTGAGCTGACTTAGGGGGCTCTTTGACCTCTGCCACTTGTGGTTCGGGCTTGGTCTGCTTGCGGGCAACAGAATGAGTCTTCACCGGCTTCTTCGGCACGACCACTGGCTTCTTAACAATCTGGCGAACAGGCTTAGGCTTAGGAGGCTCCGGTTTGGCGAACTCTGGCTTCGGTGGAGGTTCAAGCTCGGGCTCCTCGGGCGGTGGCGGCGGCGGTGGTGGCGGTGGTTTTGTCGCCAAAAGCTGTGGAGGCGGCTGAACGATCAGTTTTGCAATTCGCGGAGGCATGTTGTCCACGGTCGGAGCCTGAATTTTAGGAGCCGATATCAGCGCCACTGCCGTCACGATCAGATGAATTATTCCAGAAATGATGATCGCTTTTTTGAACTCTTCTTTGTTCTCGATAAAACTTTTTTGCATGTAGAATTGCGGAGCTCGTACATATCGAAAGTGCAAAATCATTCCTGCACCCATGCTAATACTGATCACTTCGTTCAGACCCAGATTGATCTGATACGATTTCCCGTCTGAGATGACATTTTTTTCTTCAACCAAGGCCGCCAAAGGCACTTCTTGTTTTTCGCGGTACAAACCCCACATGTATTTTTGGGGAATACGAATCGTTGCACCCTTGGCGCCAAATTGACCGAAGTTCATCGAACGTTTGGTTGTTGGCAAATAGATCGGCTCTTCTTCGTTGGGACCAAGAATCAACGGCTCCCCTCGAGAAAAATTTCTCACGTCATAGATGCCATCAAACCAAGTAACTACTCCCTGCACCACCGCTTTATCCGGAGCGACCTTCACAATATCTGGCATCGGTGCGATGCTGAATCGCACTTGATCTGAAGGAGGCGCCTGATAAGACGATCCCGTTCTTGAACCTCGAGTTATTTCAAAATCACTTTCCGGCCTTGCAGACGCGCCCAGGGGTCCTCTTTTTACAGAAGGGATCTTGGGCTTTTTAAATGGCCCATCTCCCTTGGATTTTGTTTGCAAAGTATTCTTCGAACCGGTGCCAGTGGCACTGCGGCCTGTTCCTGCCGTCCCCCCTTTGCTGCGGGGAACTGAAGAGCTGGAAACCTCCGCGCCTGGAAGATCGCCCATCGACAGTATTGGGCTAGGAGAGGGGGGCTGAACAATGGTCGTCTTGACCGCGTTGGTCTCAAAAATTTGGATCTCAGTTTCGTCCGAATGAGAGGTCTCTTGGCCATCGAGCTCCAGTCGAAATCCCATTTTTTCAATTTCAAAACTCAAAAGACGCGCATTTTTAAGACTGCGCACTGGTTTTCCTTCGTAAAAGAAACCATTTTTTGAGCCCAGATCAGTGACAATGATTTCATCCTGATCAATGCCAATAGAACCATGCACACGGGAAATATAGTCCACGTTCGCTAAACGAAGTTCGCACTCTTCACTGCGGCCGAAAACAATAGGAAAGCTGTCGAACGTTACCTCTCGAACAACACGGCCGTACTCGGTGATTTGAACTTTCAGTTTTGGCTTTTCCATATCCCTTTCGTGGTTTGAACTTTTTTATTTGAGCCAGGGATGCAATTCTATACCAGGAGCCGAACCCGAGCTTTTCGCGCGATACTCTTGGGCTTTTTTCTGATAACCAAAGAATTTAGCGATTCCAGCCATTCCCCGATTCGCGAGGATATCCTTGGGATTTTTGCCGATGGCCTGTTGAAAGGCCACCTGAGCTTCGCTGTATTGCTTCAGATGAAGATAGGCAATTCCAGCGTAGCTGTCATTCAGAGCATCCTGCGGATCAATCTCGGAAGCTCGCGATAAAATCAACAGCGCCTTTTGAGGATTCCCGGCGCGCATCTCATCTGCCGCCATTTTTCGAAGTAAGTCGACAGATCGTGGATTTTTAACGACTTCAGAAATATATTTCGACGACACCGCTGCTGGCATCCGGGACGACATTTTTTTCCACGGAGTTACCTCTGCAACCTCGGACAAAATTCCTCGACTGCGACATGCCCCGACATAGCTGGTGGGAATTTCGTTGTCCTCTGCCAGCTTCAGACAGAGTCCATAGTTTTGACTGGCCGAAGCCTCATACCCCTTCACTTGCGGTTGCACCAGCTGTTGTAACTGCGCAGAATTCATTCCCGCCGGTGGTTTTGCGGTACGGAGAAAATCTGCGAAGTCTTTATTCAGCCGGCCCAGATTGTAAAGAGCACCAATCACCCACCGTCCGCCACCAGTCCCCACCGCTGTCTGCAGATCATTGGATATTGCCTGATACTGACCGGCCTTACTCTGCAAAAGAGCGGCAGAAAACGCCTGACCTTTTCCTAAGTCATGAAATTTAGCCAGAGCATCCTCGGCCAAAATGACCGCAGCATGAGCCACCATTTCTTTTTCTTCCGGCGAGCTTCCAGAGGATCCAATCACTCTTTGAAGCAACTGAAGACCTGCGGCCTTACGCCCCTGTCGAAGCATCGCGAGCCCCTGAAAGTACTGGCCCTGAAGACCCGATACATTGGCGGAAGCTTTTTCAAGATTCGACCAATCTTGGTATTTGGAAAAAACCTTTAACGTCATACTCGAGTTCCCGGCCAAACGATAGGCCGCGGAAGCCTGAGAGACATTCCCCAGATTGTCATAAATCTGCGCAGCTTGAAGCGCTAAATTGCGCGCTTGAGGATCCTCAGAATATCTCTGGGCAAAAGATCCCATATAGGACGCGGCCCGTGAGTAGTCCAATAGAACCAAAGACTGTTGAATTAAGCTCAACAGAACTTCTTTGGCCCTGGGGCTTTTTTCATAGCTACCAATGTACTCTTCCCCAACATCAAAAGCTTGAGGTTGGTTTTGTGCCTTCAACGAAACAAAAGCTTCGTACAAAGCATTTTCACCCATTGCAGAATTTTTATTCTTTTTAGCGAATTCACGAAATTTGGTCGCGTATTCTTTGGAACTGAAATCTCCAGCCACCGATCGAATAGCTTTCATGGCCGCCTGGCTCGAAGCTTTTTGAACTGCCGACCTCGCATCCGGAGATAGGCCTCTCATCGCCAGAACTCGCTTCCCGGCCTCCGTCATTTCTTTCATTTGATCCCGGAGGTAATAACAATCCAAATACAACAGGGCCGCTTCTCGACTCTGGGGGCTGCCCGGATAGACCTTTAAAAAATTCTGCAGCTCCTTGGCAGCAACATCAAATTTTTGTTCGTCATAATAGGTCTTCGCGGCGTTGAAACGAATGCCGGCAAGTTTCGAGTCTCTTGGGTAATATCGTTGATAATTTTTGGCAGCATCTCGGTACCCGTCACGAGCCTGAAATTTTTCAAGAGGGCTTTCTGATTCACTGATCCCTTTCAAAAATGACTCAAGAGCTGAATCCAAAAAGCCTTGCCTTCGTTTTTGACTTCGCGCTGATAGTCGTCGTGTCAAATCCAGATAGGCCTGTCCGGCCTCACCGTACTGTTTTGCGCCGAAAAGAACTTCGGCTTGGTTCAACTTCATTTGTGGTATCTTTCGACCTCGAGAATAGATCACAAAATAGTCATCATAGGCCTCTGCCACGGCCTTCAAGTCATCTGGACGTTTGGTCACCAAAGCACTTTTGTTCAAACTGGTGACAATATCCCGAAAAACTGGCTCGTATTTCACCACGTCTTTGCGGTTTTTTCGATCTTGAGTATCTCTGCGCATTTCCAGCAAAAGATCCCGAAGAGCCTGCGGCAGCCAAAGCGGAAAGCTATCAGACTTTAGTTTTTTCATCCCCATATAGGCAGATTCAAAAGCTGATCTTTTTTCCTTCATGTCATCGGAGATATGAAAAAGTTCAAAAGATGCCTCAATAGATTCCCGACTTCGTTTTTTAAAATCCAACCTCTGGGCCAGTCTGGCAAGGACTCGTCGAAAGCGAGACTTGTCACCGGACATTTTCCGGTAGTACTCGATGGGTTTTTGGTACAAAATCTGACCTTGCATTTGATGAGGCGCCAATTCCAACAAAGGCCACACGGAGGCGACCAAGGCTTCTTCACGAAGATCATCTTTTCCATCGGCTTTCACCACCTGCGAGTCGCTGACAGTAAAAACTTTCTCAAAACTCTGGACACTCTCCAGCCATTTTTCGCTGTGGGTAAGGCACCAACCACCCTTAAAATAGGCCGTCGAGAGTTCGGGCTCTTTGGCTTTGGCCTGGGCCTTTTTGTATTGTTCAAGCGCAAATTCATAGTCTTTGCGGTTAAAAAATATGTCCCCAATTTCAATTAAACTTTTCGCGGCATAGGCAGAATCTGGAAAATTGCCTGAAACTTTTTTAAAGTACTCCATGGCTTCTTTTTCCAACTGAAGCCCCTTGTATTCCATCGCAACCGTATAGAGCACTCGATCCATGGCGCCGTACTTTGGAAATCGATCCTCGATCAATTTGTAGGTCTCAATCGCGTCCTGACTGATGCGTTTTTCCTGAGTGTAATCCACCTCACCGGCTGGGGCGCCGGGATTTTGCTCGGCTTTGAGGGCCGCAGAGGCCGAGGCCTTGTCATGCAGAAGTTCAGCCAACATGAAATACAAATCTGGCGCAAACTGAGTTTCGCTTTGTGACTTTAGTTTTTGTTTCGTGACATCAATGGAGGCATCAATTTTCTGAAGATTGTCCTGCAGTTTTCTGGCCGCGACGGAGACAGTCTTTGTGCGTTTGGCAGTTTTCGCTAAAGATCCGCTGGGCAACAAACTGATCACCGCGATCAGACAAAAAAACGAACGAAGAATATTTGTCATTTTTGACCTCTTCCTGAACATCGATCATGAACCAATACGCGGTAATTCTTCAGCTCATCGTACCAGAACTCGTCTCCTCTTGCTGGCCAGTACAAAGTCCGATAGTCACCCGAAACAGCCGACGGGGCTTGGTAATCTGTTTTCCCATAATCTTGTTGAATGCGAAATGCATCCAAACCTGACAGGTAATCGACCAGCTGAATTTGATTGTCTAAATCCAACAGCCGAGCAGCTTCTATCGGCAGGTCTTCCTTGAGTAAAATTTCGAGATCCTGTCGTTTCTGAATCTCTGCCCGCTTATAAACAAACTCGAGTTCTCGTCTTAACGCTGTTGGCAAACCATACTGACTCAAATTTTTACTTTCATCCCGAATCATGGTGACGGTCTCGACCTCTGACATCATTGACGCTTTCATAAAGCTCAGTCTTGTGAGATCGGCATTGTCACTGAGGTTTTTTCTCTCGCGGACATGCTCAAGAGCCTTTTTATACCGAGCTTGAAACTCAGCCGCTGGAGTTTTGGTAGAACCAAAAAAACATAGCTTTCTGAAAGTTAACATTTCTAAAAGATACTGTTCAGGATCCGTCGAAGCCGAGAAGAATGGAGCCTTGAGAGCTTCTAGAATTCCCAATGTGTCGGCATAGTCTCCCCGCCAATAGTGAACCCAGGCCTGCTCGCGTTTAGCCAGGCCCATCCATCGACCGGAAGCATTGAATTGTTCATATAGCTTAAGTGCACCGTCATAGTCCGCCAACTCAAACTTCAAACGGGCCTGTTGCCACTGAATTTGCTCCTGAAGCCACGCCAGCTTTTCGTCGCCAGCGGTCTTTTCCAACAAGGCCTCGAGCTTTTTGCTGGTCGCATCGGGGCTATTTTTTCGACGAAGTTCTTCCAGCGCCGTCTGGTAATTCCAACGCAAACTCCAAAAATTATGTTCCCCCATTTTTTGAAGAAACGGAGAAATCCAGGTGGTCAGTTTCTTTTCGTTATTCCCGACTGCAACGTAGTAGGACACCATTGGAATCAGATCCTCAGGCACCTCTTTGAAGGACCCTGTATTCACAAGTTTTTTAATTTCGGTTTCAGTGATGGGGCCTTCTTTGACCAGCTCATCAAGAAGCGTCAACGCCCACAGAGCCGGCATGGATCCTGGAAAGTCCTGTGCCGTACTGAGCGCATAATGATAGGCACAATAACGCATCTTTTTGTTTTTGCAGATCTGAGCAATCACCATCCGAGCTTCGCCCTCATCGCTGGTGCCCTTCTTCCTTTTTCTCTCTCTCATTGCGCCCAACAGAACTTTTTGTTCAAGGCCTGGTTTCTGGCTATCCTCCACCAACTGAGTCTGCGATGGGAGGTACTTCCAATTGGAGATGCCGCGAAAATCTTGAGCCTGAGTTCGCACGGCGAACCCCACGCTCCCGATCAGCACACCCAACAAAAAGAAGCTTCTGCTCAATTCCATGGTTTGCCGTCACCCATTTCAAAAGAAAACCCATAGGTCAGCATCAAGATCGTGTCCGTGCTCTTGTCATTGGAAAAATGATAATAAATTCGGCCGTCAAATTTGGAGGACTTGCTGAGCGAGTGAAAGGCTCGAAGAATGAAACCCGCGCCGAGCAATGGGCGTTGGTCTCCAGACTTAAAGTTAACACTCCCCGCACTGAAGACATAAGAAACCGAACCGTAACGAACGCTTTCATTGCCTACCAGGTATTTGGAATAAATCGGAGTGTAGATGGCACTGGTCGTGGCGTACCATAGGACCGGATCCAGAACGGACGAGTTGGATGGTCGCACGTCGAAGTTGTCCGTCAAATCCTTTTGCAAACTGGTGTCTGTGTTGAAGCTATAATTGGCGTTAAAAACTTCCCAGCTCCAAGACGACGAGAGAGTCTGAGTATAACTCAGGCCCGGGGCCCAGCCTTTGTAGAAGGCATCCATCGGCAGATAACTGAGCTGTACGGTCAGGTCATAGTGGGGATTAAAAGCTCGAGGCTCCACCGCCACAATTTTCGGAACATCATAGGCTTCATCCGGCGCCGCCGCAAAGGCGAAGCTCGACCACAAACAAATCCATCCAATGAGTAATTTCACAGCTGTCCACCTCACCTCTTTTCATTATGAGACAGGGCTGGAATGAAAGAGAAGAGAACTCCCGGATGTGGCGGATATTTCCCATCTTTGGTCGTGAGAAGTGTCATGGCGGCGGCAGAAGACCTTGGTCGAGACTTGCTCGACGGCGCTCGACCAGAAAGGACGAGCTAAATACAACTGCTTGATGAGAATTGAATGGCTTCTTAGTTACAGACGTAGGTCATTGTGAAACTTGGCACCACACCGCCACCATTGACAAAAACATTGCAGCTGGAGTTTCGTGGCGAACAAGAAGCCCCTACAACTGGCGTCGTCGAACATGAAGAAGTCCCCGTTCCCGAGGCGCCAATACTCCATGTTGCTGGAGCCAAGGTGGTGGTGACGGGCGCTTTTGTTGTCGTCGTCACCTTGGTGGTCGTCGTTGTGGCCACGACATTGGTGGTGGTCGTCGTTGGAATCCAAGTCGTCGTTGTCGTGGTTGGAAAATCATCCGGAGTACAGGCTCCCGAAGGAACATTGGCCACATCTGAAACATTGAAATTATACCCTGAAACATTGGTATCAATAAAATTTCCGCCCATAACGAGGGCCATGGATCTCATATAGGAAGCCGCATCGGATGCCTGAGGCCCATAATAAACTACACTCAATGTAATTCTTCCTGGCGCCAACGTCAGCAGATCTCTGGTTTCCGTCTCCCAGGCTGTTCCCAGGAATGGAACCGTCGCATTGTTGGTCGCAAAATCTGTTGGCAATCCATCCGATATAAAAACGACCACATAATTCGATGGATCTGTGGCATCTGTTCGGTCTGGATCATTCTGAATGTTCTTTTTAATCTGCGCATAGGACGCTTTATACGGAGTCCAACCAGAATCTATTGAGCCCAAGAAATTTGTCAATGCCGTATCAATTTTGGTTGGATCACTCGAAAACACCGGTGTCCCTGAACCCTGGCTAGGGAGATAAGACGTCGCCGAGCTTCCTTGAAAGGTGACAAACTGCCAAGAGAAATTTTGTTTTAACCGATAGGCGTCCAAAAATCTTTGAACTGCACCACTTCGAAATGTTTTCTGAGAATCTGTCGCCGGCGTCGTCACCCCGTTGCTATAGGTGAACGGATTCAGATTCGAGCCCGACTGATCGACCACAAACATGACTTTGATTCTTTTGCTGACCTGAGAAATCGTACAAGGCTCAGTCACTGAACAAGAAGGATAGGCATAAGATCCACTCAAGCTTCCATTAGAACAAGTTCGTTGTTCCCCCGCACAGGCTGCTGGCCCCATCACCGTCGTCGTCTGGTAAGCTGGTACA
>PEZR01000165.1:0-156 GCA_002773975.1 Bdellovibrio sp. CG10_big_fil_rev_8_21_14_0_10_47_8 | reverse complement strand
TAACGGACTGACCATGATTGATCGTTTGGCCATTGAGGTTGCAGTTCGCAGCTGGCTGAACTGAACAAGAGGCATTGGTATAATTTCCACTCAAAACTCCGTTCGAACAAACACGTGCCTGATTAGCGCAAGTTTGGCCAAAGGCCACTGTCGACG
>PEZR01000181.1 GCA_002773975.1 Bdellovibrio sp. CG10_big_fil_rev_8_21_14_0_10_47_8 | reverse complement strand
CCGCAAATCGATTACCGTGGCACCAATTTAAAGAAGGATCTGATCAAGGCCTACAATCAAGCCAATTCTTCTTGTTTGATTTCGTACTCGAATTCGACGGGAAAGACGGTCAGTCTAGGGCTGACTACGGCTCTTCGTCGATTGACACTGGTTTCATTTGATCCTTATTTTTGTCCTGAAAGACGTTGGGGTGCTAAATTTCAAGCAGAGCTTCGAACCTGTGCCGACGATGCCGAAAAATCCGAATGGTACACTTATCAACAATTTTTGCGAAACCGGACTGAGCGTGATCCCAACGAGGTTATGGCTTGGTCTTTGGATGAGTTGCGAGTGATGAATCGCCGGGGCAGTGTGGATAACAGTGTGAAAACTTCGGACTATGACATCTTAAAGAAATTGAGCGAGCTGTAGTATGAAAGGGACCTTCTTTTTAATTTTCAGCTGGATGTTTTTTTCACAGGTGGCCTTGGCTCAATCAACAAGTTCAGTGATGATTCCTGTGACACCTCAGTTATTTGAAAGAGTCACGGCTGATTTGAGTCGTGCGGATATTTTGAAAGAATTGATTCGTATAAATCCGTCTTTTCGCACCGTCAGTCCCGAGATTCAGATGTTGAGAATCGAGGCCCAATCTGACGTGGGCGGAGCTCAGGTGTTTTTAAAAATCAACGGAGATTATGTAGACTCCGTTTCTATAGAGACGGATCCCGATCTTTTCGGTGACAATACGAGTTCTGCTTTTACCAAGGCGGAGCTAAGAAATATTGATCGTGGGCAAATTCGTATGGCCAATCTAGAGATTCAAAATTTTTTACGTCTTCGTTTGCGTTCCATTGAGGTCGTTTTGGGTGTGATCGAAGAACCTGTCGTCTTTGGACATTATGCCGACGAACAAGCGGCAGCTATTGGCGGCGAAGACGTCAATTTAAAAACGGATCCAACGGTGGTGCAAAATATCTATAACCGATATTACAAGGGCTCTGAAATAACACCTGTTCCAGTGGCCACACCAGTGCCACAGCCCACACCAGTGCCACAGCCGTATCAGCCTCCGACGCCGGTTTATCAGCCCCCGGTTTACACGCCTCCGCCGCGATCGGCACCTCCAGCGCGACCCACAAAAATCTGCGTGCGTTCGCCCCGTTACGGGTATGATGTTTGTCTTGGCGATATCGTCCGGAATCGGTGGAACTTTCGTGGAACAGTGGTGTCGGTGAATCCGTCCAATCGCATCATCGGAGTCCGGTTTGATACCATGGCCGATGTTCTTTACCGAGATGTAGACTCATTTAAAAAATAGTGTTTAATTAGGCAGAACATCAGGAGAATGACGTTTTGCCTTTGTTGCTACTTTTGATCAGTTTTGCACTCACCTTGGTTTTTTATGAAATCTCTCGGCTGATTTTTCTTTTGTGGAACTGGCATCTTTTTCAACAACAATCCTGGACTGATCTGGTTTTAACTTTTCTCTATGGAATTCGTTTTGATTTGTCAGCGATTGCAATTCTATCGGCTATTCCCTTTTTTTTCGCACTTGGTCTGGCTTTGATTCACCGTCGGGATTTAAAATTTCAGATGCTGGGGTCGCGCTTGGTCTTGGGCGTTTTTCTGCTGATTCAAGGCCCCTTTTTGGTCATGAATATGGTGGATGCGGAATTCGTCAATTTTCTAGGCCGTCGAACCACCTTTGACGCCCTATTTTTAGCCCGAGAAGTCCCCGGAAAAATCTGGAGTTTGATTGGGTATTATTGGCTGTTGGCAGCGATGACCACTTTGTTATTGCTGACCCTGGTGGTGGTGGTTTTTTGGGGGGCGAATAAGATTGCTCGAAATTCTTGGGCCCAAAACGCTCTGTTGTCTTGGAAAAAAGCAGGACTTTTTGCAGTCTGTTTTTTTGTGCTTCTGTTCGTGTCCGCTCGGGGAGGTTTGCAAAAAAAACCGATCAATTTTGCCCATGCTCAGATCTTTGTGACTCCGGCGGTGAACAATCTGGTTCTGAATTCATCTTTTACATTTTTGCAGACGATTAAACGCGAGAGTTTGCCCAGAGATCGGTTTTTCTCATCCCCGGCGGAACTTGAAGCCCACTTGAATCCGAGCGGAGAACCTCGTTCTCAGATGCAGGGTTACCATCCTGGAGTGCGACCCAACATTGTTCTGATTATTCTTGAAAGCTTTTCTTACGAATACACGGGGCCTGGGGGCTATACGCCGTTTTTAGATTCGCTGGCGAAAAAAAGTTTGGCCTTCAACAATGCCTTTGCCAACGCTCGCAGGTCGATCGAAGGAATTGGCGCCATTATGGGCGGAATTCCGTCTTTGATGAATGAACCCTTTATCAGTTCTCAATATTTGACGAATTATTTTTTAGGGGTGGGCACTCTGCTTGGCAAGGCGGGGTATGAAACAAATTTTTTTCACGGAGCGCAGAATGGATCCATGTACTTTGATCAATTTATGAAAAGTGCGGGTGTGAAGGGCTACTTTGGAAAAAATGAATATATGAATGAACATCCTGGACACAGTCAGGATGACGATGGCACCTGGGGAATTTGGGATGAGCCTTTTTTTCAATGGACTTTGCAGAAGATGCAGAGTTTTCCCCAGCCGTTTTTCACAGCGATTTTTTCCCTGAGCTCTCATCATCCCTTTCGAGTGCCCGAGGTCTATCAGGGAAAATTTCCCAAAGGCAACTTGGACATTCATGAATCGGTTGGGTACACGGATTATGCATTGAAGGAGTTCTTTTCCGAGGCCAAGAAGCAGCCTTGGTTTAAAAATACGATCTTTATTTTGACTGCAGATCATACCTATAAAAGCTCTCGACCAGGCTATGACAACGAAATTGGTCACTACCGCGTGCCACTGATGATTTATTCACCAGAGATTGTTTTACCCAAGGTGGATCCCGATCAGATTGTGCAACACGCGGATATTTTGCCAACGATTCTGGATCTTGCACAGATCCCACAGACCGAGCGCAATGAGTTGGGTCGATCTATTTTTGTTCCTCAGGATCGATTTGCTGTGACCTATATCGACGGACGTTATCTCTACATCACCAGAGACTATTTTCTGCAATATCATCGCGGCGGAGATTTTCAGATGTTTTCAATGAAAGATCCTGATCAGAAAAAACCGCTCTCTGAACCAGTGGCCGAGAAGCTCAAGTTGACTCAGGGTTTGCAGGCCGTGATTCAATATTTTAGCCAGGGAATGTGGGACAATCGGCTTTACTATCCAACAGGTCGGCAGTAAGAGAGCGTGGAATGAATTACTTTTTTACTCCAGCTCCGCCAGAGCATCAGAAAAAAGAAAAAGCCAAGGCTCGTGAATTGCGCCAGTCCTCGTGGTGGAAACAGCAGCTGGGCAAAGGAACCTGTTATCACTGTGGACAATCTTTTAAGCCCAGTGAACTGACCATGGATCATCTGATTCCTATTGTTCGTGGTGGCAAATCGGATAAAAAAAATTGTGTGCCCAGTTGCAAAGACTGTAACAATAAAAAGGGCCACAAGACTCGAGCAGAGATGGCGATGGAAGAGTTAGAACTGGGGGCCTCTTCGGTCAAAGAACCAGATTCTGATGAAAACTCGAGCAATTAACGCGTGGCGCGCCGGATCTTAAGACTTTGTACTTGCTTCACTGCGGAGCGTTCCGCTTTCCTATAAATTGCTTCACCAAAAGTAAAGGAACCGGATCGTGAGTAAAATTACTAAGAGCAGCACAGCTGAATATTTCGCCAAAAACTTGCAGCAGGTGGGTTTCTCTTCTCCTTTGAAGGCCGTTTTAACGACTTTGAAGGAGGCGGTGGATAACTCGATGGACGCCTGTGAGCAGGCAGAAATACTGCCTGAAATTGAAGTTCAAATCCAACGTGTGGGCCAGGGATCCTCAAAAAACACTGATCTGATTAAAATTTCTGTTGAAGACAATGGTCCGGGCCTTGAGGTCGATGATTTAGCAAAGGTCTTTGGAGAGTACTTAGCGTCTTCTAAGTTTGGAAAAGGTCAATGTTCCAGGGGGCAGCAGGGGATTGGGATTTCCGCCGCCACGACATGGGCTCAGTTGACGAACGCCAAGGGCGCTTTTGTTATTAGCAAAACAGCCAGCATGAGAAAGGCCGTTTCTGGCCAAGTGGATGTTGATATTAAGACCAATTCTGGTGTTCTAAAAAACAAACAGACTTTGGATTGGGATGACAAAAAACATGGTGTTCGGGTCGAGTTTGCCATCGATGGACGAGTTCAGCTCAACGGGGATGGTGGTTTGATCACCTATCTGGAGGGGACAGTTCTTGTGAATCCTCACCTGACTTTGAAATACAAATTGCTCGACAATGACTGGGTCACGATTGAGCGGGTCAGCAATGATGTTCCAGATATTCCTATGGCCACTTTGCCCCATCCGCACACATTTAAATTGGGAGAGTTCATTACGCATTCGACCCTTTACGGAAAAATCACTTTGGACAAGTTTTTAAAGACTGGATTTTCCAGAGTCAGCGATCAGTCGCTGAAAGACTTTGTGGCCAAAGGATTACCCAAAGCGCTTTTGTCAAAACCACTCACCGCTTTGAGGCCCGAGGACTTTAAAAAGGTCTTTCAGATCGTTCAAGACACTGACCTGATGGCCCCAAGCACCAAGTCCGTTTTGACTGTCGGAGAAGATGCTCTTTCCAAATCCATTCAGCGTTTGGGGGAGACTGATTTCTTTTCAGTCGTGACTCGAAAGCCCGCGATTTGTGACTTTAAACCCGTCGTGGTTGAGGTCGCTTTGGCGAGGTTTAAACACCGAAACCTCGAAGCCGATGAGCCAGTTCAGCTGTTGCGTTTCGCCAATCGGGTGCCTTTGCAGTTTGATAAATCAGGCTGTGCGATCACTTGGGCGATTGAATCTGTGAACTGGAAATCCTATGGTCTTTCTCAGCCCAAAGGCAGTTTGCCATTGGGGCCCTATATCTTTGCGATCTCTCTGGTGTCGCCTTTTATCAAGTTTAAAAATGCTTCGAAGGAAACCATCGATGCTTCTGAAGAGTTGGTTGAAGAAATTCGCCGCGCTTTGATGCAGGCGGGGCAAAAGCTGTCTCGTCATATTAAGAAGGAATCTAAAGAAGCGGATCTGGAAAGAAAGCTCGCTCATATCGAGCAATTCGGGCCTATTTTAGTGGAATCCTTGGTGCGAATTACGGACTCCTCAGATGCGCGGAAAAAGAGAGCTGAAGAGGGTTTAAGAAAACTCTTGGGCCGGGATTCAAAGGATGCCATGGAGGACCTGGAGCAAGCGGCGATCAAGCTTGCCGCGCAAAAAACTCGCGAGGCCAAGCGTCGAGGACATGATCCCGACGACGATACCGCGAGCTCGGAGTCTGAAGAAGAAAATGATATCATTGAAGTGACAGAAGTGATGAAGGAAAACAAAAAGGCTGCCAGGACAACAAAAAAGGCGGCGGATAAAGCAGGCAAAAAAAGCGCTTCCAGTCCTGCAGCGAAGAAGATCGCCACCACCAATGCGGCGAAGAAAAAAGCTGGAACCAAAAAAAAGTAGGATCGTGATATGGCTAAATTAATCAGTGTTCGTGAACTGAAAATTGATATCCCCAAAGAAGCCCAGATATTGGCTGAAAGAATGCTTTCGGACCTTGAAAAGTCAAAGCGGCCCGTTTTGGAGGCTGTCAAAACTTCCTTGGACAATTCTTTTTACAACCCTAAGGTGGGTTACCTGACCCCTGGCGACAAGCGCGTCCGAACCGAGTTGAACGTTTCCTCTGTCCAAAAGTTGGCTCGAGTGGTGTTTATGCTTGAGATTCTTTTGCGCAATCTAGATATCGGCGCGGTGAATACCAAAAGGGAGCTGTACTACATCTGCAAAGGTTTGATCAAAAATGACGCCAAATTGCGACCGCTGGACTTTGAAGATCAGGTTGAGAGCGACACGATTGTCGACTTTATCGGGGATATGCTTCAGGTCTATCGTGAAGAGCTGAACTGCTTTGCCAATGATCGAGGGGGGCAGACGTACTCTCAACAGCTGGTGGTGACTGAGACCATGGCGGATGGCGAGAAGGCCACGATTGACCTTTCAACTTTGGGAACGGCGCCTTTTCAACCCAAGAATAAACCTCAGTCCTTGCGGCTGAAGGCTCGGAAAAAGATCGATTTTTGTCTGGTGATCGAGTCTGAAGGTACGGCGAATACGCTTCAATCCATGGGTTTTACCAAACGAAATAACTGTATTTTGATGGGTGCTCAAGGTGTGCCTTCGAATGCAGTTCGAGGTTGGTGCAAATTGATTGAGGAAGAGTTGGCGCCGCCAATGTATTTTTTCGGAGATTTGGATGCCTATACTTTGCAAAATATCTTTCGAACCTTGAAGGCCGGATCTGCGGCCTCTCTGATTCGAAACTCCCACTTTTCGGCTCCGGAAGTTCGGTTTTTAGGAGTCCTACCGGAAGACGTCAAAAAATATGATTTGCCTTTTTACAAGGTTCGAGAAAGCGATCCGGCGGAGGCTCGCGCTTTGAAAAAAGCCAAAGATGCCTTGGAAAACGACCCCTTCTTTTTGGACAAAAAGAACAAGGGATTGTCAGATATTCTGCGTTGGCTGATGAAAGAAAAGATTCGTTGCGAGCAGCAGTCTTTGTTCTCTGTTGATCCCAAAGATCCCATCAAGATGGAAAAAATCATCCTCGAAAAAATCAGAAACGGCTCCTACGTCTAGGTAGCGTCAGCCTTTTTGCAACCCATTGCATCAGTAGAGGTCTTGCTCGAGTGGGTCATTTGTAGACCTTCATCGACGAGTGATCGCCACCAACTGGTGATCTAGAAAACCGTTTTGCGAGTGGCCTTTGAAGTCCAGGTGCATCCCGCAACGGGGGGGAGGCAACGCGCGAAGCCTTGGGTTGCAAATGGTGTGGTGCTACCCCAAAATGGGATAGGGAGATTTTATGGCAAAAATTGAGACAACACCTGAGTTAGTCAAAGCAGTTTATCAAAATTCGAGACAGCGGTTGGAGACCATTCGTCAGCGTTTGGGACGACCTCTAACCTTGGCGGAAAAAGTTCTTTACGGTCACTTGGAAGACCCCAAGGGGCAAGAGATTGAGCGTGGGAAAAGTTTTTTGCTTTTGCGGCCAGATCGTGTGGCGATGCAAGATGCAACGGCGCAAATGGCTTTGCTTCAATTTATGTTGGCTGGAAAAGACGAAGCAGCCGTTCCTTCGACCGTGCATTGTGATCATTTGATTCAAGCCAATGCTGGCAAAGAAAAAGACATGGCAAATGCAAACAAAACCAATGAAGAAGTGTATGATTTTCTTGCGACGGCTTCTTCACGTTATAACATCGGTTTCTGGAAGCCGGGCGCTGGGATTATTCACCAAGTAATTTTGGAAAACTATGCCTTCCCAGGTGGATTGATGATTGGAACAGATTCTCATACACCCAATGCCGGTGGTTTGGGAATGTGTGCAGTGGGTGTCGGTGGGTCCGATGCTTCTGACGTAATGGCGGGACTTTCTTGGGAAGTCAAAAATCCGAAATTGATCGGCGTGCACCTCAAGGGAAAAATGAATGGCTGGACCTCGGCGAAAGATGTCATTTTGAAATTGTGTGGAATGCTCACGGTGAAGGGTGGAACTGATAAAATTGTCGAGTACTTTGGCGAGGGAACAGAGTCCATTTCCTGCACGGGCAAGGGAACCATCACCAACATGGGTGCGGAATTGGGTGCGACCTGTTCAATTTTTCCTTACGACGCAAAAATGGGTTCTTACTTGAAAGCCACTAACCGTGCGGATCTTGCGACTTTGGCGGATCAAAATAAAGATCTGTTGACGGCGGATGAAGATGTCGCAAAAAACCCTAAAAAGTATTTTGATGAAGTTTATGAAATTGATCTAACGACGTTGGAACCACATTTGGTCGGCCCCCATTCTCCGGATATCGCTCGACCGATCTCAGCCTTGGCGAAAGAAGCCAAAGAAAAGGGTTGGCCTGTTCGATTGTCTTCGGCCTTGATTGGTTCTTGTACCAACTCTTCTTATGAAGACATTGGTCGGGCGACCTTTGTGGCGCGCCAGGCTTTGGAGGCAGGGTTAAAAATGCCACAACCCTTCTTGGTTTCTCCGGGATCCAGCCAAATTCAACACACCATTGAACGTGATGGTCAAATGCAGGTGCTCAACTCGGCGGGCGCGACCGTTTTAGCCAATGCTTGTGGTCCTTGTATTGGTCAGTGGAAACGGGATGACATTAAATCGGGAGAGAAAAATACGATTCTAACCTCTTTCAATCGAAATTTTCGGGGTCGAAATGACTCGAATATCGAGACCTTGGCTTTTATTGCTTCCCCTGAAGTGGTGATGGCGTTGGGGCTGGCTGGAAGAATTGATTTCAATCCATTGACCGATGAACTGGAAACCCCAAAGGGAAAGATCAAGTTAAAGGCCCCTGAAGCTCCGGAGCTTCCGGCCAAGGGATATGTGGCTGACCTTGAAGGTTACCAAAAGCCCGGCGGGAAAGATGTCAATGTGGCGGTGAGCGCCAGCTCAGATCGTCTGCAGCTCTTGGAGCCGTTCAAGGCTTGGGATGGTAAGGACTTCAGCCAACAACTGATTTTGGCCAAAGCTAAAGGAAAATGCACAACGGATCATATCAGTCCTGGCGGCCCATGGTTGAAATTCCGAGGGCATTTGGACAATATTTCCAACAATATGTTGTTGGGGGCGGACAATGCCTTCACTGCAGAAATTGGCAAGGGAAAGAACCAGATCAGTGGCGAAAAGGGCATTGAATTTGCCAAGATTGCCAGAGAGTACAAGAAGGCAGGAAAAGGTTGGATCATCATTGGTGATGAGAACTATGGAGAAGGCTCTTCGCGAGAGCACGCGGCGATGTCGCCTCGCTTTCTGGGGTGCACAGCGGTGATTACTCGTAGTTTTGCGCGAATTCATGAAACCAACCTAAAAAAACAGGGCGTTTTGGCTCTCATTTTTGCAGATCCCAAGGACTATGATAAAATTCAAGAGGATGATCGTGTT
This sequence comes from Bdellovibrio sp. CG10_big_fil_rev_8_21_14_0_10_47_8, assembly GCA_002773975.1. Classification (GTDB taxonomy): domain Bacteria; phylum Bdellovibrionota; class Bdellovibrionia; order Bdellovibrionales; family Bdellovibrionaceae; genus 21-14-0-10-47-8. The sequence continues at coordinate 5,684 of PEZR01000181.1, read as the reverse complement.
ACCTTGAAGGATCTGGCTTCTTTGGCGCCAGGGAAAAATGTTTCCATGCTGATTGAGCATAAAGATGGAAGTAAAGAAGAAATCCAGCTGAAACATTCCTACAATGCTGAACAATTGAAATGGTTCAAGGCCGGAAGCGCTTTGAATTTAATCGCTAAAGGTCATTGATTCCGAAGCTCCCGGCCAATCTGGCTCGGGAGCCTTTCTTCCCACCATCAGCTTACAAAAAATACGACCAAGAGTGCTCTGTTGCCTGAGGTACACAGGAGTTTATTTATTGCCATCGAGGCTGTCTGAACCTTCCTTATTCGATAATTTCCATAAATATAAACACATTTATGCTTGAGGATCTGCATTTTGATATTTGCAAGACGTCTTCCGGCGCCGGAATTTTACAAAGACTTTACATAGGAGAAAGATCCGAGCCAGATTGTCCCCTTGGTGCGAGAGCTGCGCGTGAATTTTTGTGAGATCTTTTTCATGATGAAAGTTCTCCCTTGTCACTTGTATCAACGCAGGGTTAGAAGCTAGCAGATGAAAAAATGTTTAAAGATCGACCAGGAACTGATCGCACTGCCGACACAATCTTTTGGTGAGAAAGTCACGGGATTGATTCAGCTCAGTTTGTTTGGAATCGATGTCCCGCACTTCAGTGTTTTGCCAGCACAAACATTTTGGGATCACATGGATCCCGGATACTGGACTTTTCTCTTAAAGGATCTGAAAGATCAAAAACGATCTTTGTTAGAAGTGTCTCAGGCAATGCAGCAGGAGATTGAGAAAATTCAACTTTCTCCCGCGGTGGTCGCTGAGATCAAGGATTGGATGGAGAATCATCCATCGGTCGATGGATGGGCAGTGAGGGGATCCTTGGCCCAACAAGCTACTGGAGGAGCAAATTCGTCCGACCTGCCGGGGGCATTTCTTTTTCGCAAGAGCCTCGACGGAATTGTTTCTTCAGTTATTAAAATTTGGGCTCGATCTTTTTCGATGCAGTCCTTGGAAGATCGTTTGCTGAACAATTTTCCACTGAGAGACATTCAGATCTCAGTGATATTGCAGCACATGGTGCCAGCACAGATTTCAGGACTGCTGTTGTCAGCTCACCCCGGGACCGGTCGTCGGGATCAGTTTTTAGTTTCCACGATGTTTGGGGTCGCGGACCACCGAACGATGACGGCGATCCCTTGCAATGAGTTTTTATGGAACTGCTCTGAAAAAAAATGGACACAACGTAGTTTTCATATCGATGCTCCGATGGAGGCGGATTTTCCCCACAACTCTTTGCTTCAAGTGGCATCTCGAGTGGCGGATGATTTCGGAGCTCCCGTTGAGCTTGGCTGGGTTTATTACAAGGGAAAGTATCATTTTCTTCGATTGAGTCCCCTGAGAAGTGAGGCTCTTCGGCAGCGAAGAGATCATGAGACTTTCTATTTTGATCGTTCTTATCTGGAGGATGAGTTCCCCGAGGTTTCATTGCCCCTGACCTTTAGTTTTGTCAGTGACTTTTTTCGACAAATTAGCCGGGGGTGGGTTCGCGCCATGGGCGGCACTGATCGTGGGATAGCGGCTCACAGTCTTGATTTCCGAAATCTCATCAGTTTTATCAATGGACGATTGTACTTTAATCGGAACCATTGGCAGTACATCCATAGGTACTTTTCACATACCTACGTTGTGAACAATAGCTGGGATTGGATGAGGCGACAGAGTCTCGTTGTTCGCGAAGCTATTGCGCGTCGACTTTATCCGATCGATCGTTTTGAACGAAAATTTAGAACACAAATTCTTGAAGTTGAGCGAAGTCAGTTCTATCGCAAGAATGGTCAGGATCTGCTGAAGTTGGTTCGACAGTTGAAATCTCGATTCTTAGCGCATTGGTATGCGCCGACTTTGAACTATCTCGATTTAAGTGCCTTAAAGAGAAAAATCACCCGGGAGCTTGATGAATTTGAGCTGACGGGCGAGGATTTCGAAATTCTCTATGGAGAGAGAATGGCTAAAGCTTTGGCCGCAGAGCCCTTGACTGAGCTTTCAACCCACCTTTGCCAGAACCCTCTTGCTCTGAAGGTGATTAACTCGGGGCCCTGTTCTTTTTTTCTCAACCGTCTGAGAATTTATGCGCCGGATGCATTCGAGCACTGTGCCGATTACTTAAGTCTTCATGGCGACCGAATTTTGGATGAAATGAAATTGGAATCGGTGACGGCACGGCAGGAGCCAGAGGTTTTCCGGCAATTGTTGTTGAGGTCTTTTAAAGGTTCCTTGTCTCAGGCGATTCCTGCGGAAAGAAAACTGTTACGAATCACGCAGAATAGAGTTCTGCATTTAGTTCGGGAGCAAAAGGGCTATTTACCCTATTTGTTTTGTAAAAGAGATTTTCATCGATTGGAAGAATTGGCAAAGGGGCGCGAAAAGGCCAAATGGGTGAGAGCTTATTTTTTTGGTTTGGTTCGGGATATCTACCTGGAAATCGGGAAGCAATGGGAGCAGATGAAACTATTGGATCAGGCTCGGGATATCTTTTACCTCACCGAGGAAGAAGTGGAACAAAAAATTGAAGGCCGCTATTGCCAAGGAAATTTTTATGAGTTGGTGCAGCTGCGCAAAAAGGAATTTTGCACTTTCTATCAGCGTGAACCCGCAAGATCATTTCAATCACAGGTGCCATGGAACCTGAGAGAGAAGTTTCAAACTCCAATTAGCTCGGGGATTTCATTTCGCCCACCAGCGAAAGACTCTTGGATTGAAGAATTCGGATAGCTTCGGATTTTATTGTTTGATCGGGAAATAGTAGGTAGTGATCATCGAGTTGGGCGTTTGTAGGATTTCATAAACCTCCAAGGTGTTGTCTTCCAATACCAAGCGGTTTTCCGTCGCATAGTTATAGACTCGGCTATACACCTTAAAGGGGCCTATTCCTGGCGATCCATTAAAGACGGCCACAATGTATTTTCTCTCGGACAGAGTTTTTTGCTGAAAATCAGGAGGTAGTGATTGGGGTATTTCTGGAACCAAACATCCGCCCAAGGAACGGAGTCTGGATTCTTCGACCTCTTGGGCTCGATCGAGATATTCTCCGAAAGATAGATGGCAGTCGAGTCCTTGAGCTTGCGCCCACTTCTCGACCTCTTCGATTATCGGAACAATTTTATGATAAGCCCCAGTGTGTTCTTTGAAGATCATGTGAAAGGGGCCCGCTTCTCTCACTTCAACAGTCACAGGTTTGAAGACCCCCAGATAAATCACCATGTAGGTAATGAAGAACAGAAGGGCCCCCAGAAGTGGGAGCAAGATGTATCGAATTTTAATTTCAAAGGGGAACATCTTTTTTATTTGCGGTTGATCCATTTAATATTGCATCCCATGGACGGAGTTTGTTTAGCTGAAAGAGCTTTGTTTTGTGCCAACAATTGGACGGCCTCAAAGAGCTCACGGCGAGTGACCTTTTTGGGATCTTTCCACGAGTCATCCAGGCGTCCCCGATAGGCCAAGTTCATCTGTGAATCATAGACAAAAAAATCGGGGGTGCAGACGGCGCCAAAACGTTGCGCGACCTCTTGGGTTTCATCGTGTAAGTAGAGAAATGAATACTTTTTATCTTGGGCGCGAGAGCGCATATTCTCAAAATTGTCCTCGGGGTATTCCTGGCCGTCATTCGATGAAATGGCAATCATTGGAATGCCCAGCTCCTTCAGATCGTGCCCGAGTTGAATCAGACGATCTTCAATGGCTTGAACATAGGGGCAATGATTGCAGATAAATAAAATAACTACTGGTTTCCCAATTTGAAAATCGCTGCGGCGATAAATTTTACCATCAGTGGCAGGGAGTTGAAAGTCTGGACAACTTGTTCCCATTTCAGCTTCGGGTGTAAAAGTGAGAGCCATTTTAAAGTTCACTCCAGTGTTTGATTTCAGAATCGATCCAAAGACTGCCGTCTTTATCCACCTTTTGATAAGCTTTCTCAAGTTTGCTGAAACGATTCAGAGCATAAAGCAATGATTGCTGCTGAGTGGGGCTGAGCTCGGCGTCAGTTTGGGAAAGGGCCAGTGAAAACTCTAGCAGGAGTCGATCCAGAATCTGTCTCCAGACTGTGGTGGTCAATTCGATGGATAAAAAATTTTGCAAAGCGCCGGCGGTGGGCATCATGTCGGGGGCAGCCAGCACATTCATTCCAAGGCCAATCAACAGAAAGTTTTCCCCTTGTTGTTGGCAGATTTCAAGCAAGAGACCTGCAATCTTGCGGTCTTCGCAATACAGATCGTTGGGGGCCTTTAAGGCAAATTTCACCCAGGGAAAGCTTGTCTGGAGCGCACTCCACAAGGCATAGCCAATGGCCGGAGACAATACTGGCTGAGGATTTTTTTTACCCAAATGAAAAGCCCAGGTTGTTAAAAATGTGGATCCCGAATTTTCAGACTGAAGCCATTGATTTTTGCCACGGCCTCGTCCCGCACTCTGGTGATCGGTTAAAAAGAGTCGAACCGGGGCCCCGGCTAGAGTGGATTCTTTCGCAATGGCATTGGTGGAGGTGGTTTTTTCTTCGGACCACAAAACAATTCCAGATTCTCTCGCCCATTTTTGAGTTTCAGAGAAAACATGAAGACTCATCGTGTATTCCAGGAAAATAAGAGACTGACATCCGCCGAAGGAGCTGAGTGTGTCAGTGCGCCGACGCTGATGTAGCTCACCCCAAGGGCTGCGACCGAGGCCACTCGCGCCAGGTTCATATTGCCGCTGGCTTCTGTTTCGATTTGATTGGGGATCAACTTGAGAGCCTGGGCCAGCATCTCATTGTCCATGTTATCCAGCAGAATTCGATCGACCTCGAGAGTGATGCACTCTTGAACTTGTTCAAGAGTGCTCGCTTCGACTTCGATCTTTCCCGTGAAGTTTTCTCGCACTCGTTGAACGGCCATGGAGATTCCGCCCATCACTGAGATATGATTGTCCTTGATTAAAATGGCCGAACTTAGATCCATTCGATGGTTGACGCCGCCACCATGGGCAACGGCCCTTTTTTCAAGGTCTCGGTAGCCGGGCAATGTTTTACGGGTGTCTAAAATTTTTGTTTCTGTTCCGGCCACTTGCTCGACGAACTGGGCGGTTAAGGTGGCAATTCCTGACAGATGCATGAGAAAATTCAGGGCCACCCGTTCGGCCTTTAGAATCTGGATCAAATCTCCCTGGAGAGAGCACAGGGTTTGTCCGGTGAGAACTTTTCCGCCGTCTTCAAAATGCCATTTTAATTTGGCTCCGGGTTCGAGCAATAGAATACTTTGTTCAAAAGGTTCTGAGCCCGATAAGGTCATGTCCTGTTTTGCAATAAGCTTAGCTCGGCCAGGCCGGGGGGCCAATGCGAGGCTTTCTGTGGTGAGATCACCACGAGGCATATCTTCCAAGAGGGCTGTTTTGATCAGATCAAGAAGAGTCACTGAAACTCCTTCAGGTGAAACTCTGTCTTACAGGCGTTCGGCATCTTTGAGAAGCTTTTGCAGCTCCTCTCGAACAACGCGTTCAACAATTTCTGGCAGAATTTTCCAGGCTACATTTTCAAGCACCGTCCGCGCCTCTTGGCGAATCAGGTCCTCGGCATGCACGGGATCCAGAGATGTTGAAGATGACAGATTCAATGCTGTTGGCATCGGCGTTTTTCGCATTGGAGTAGGATCGTCGATTTG
>PEZR01000147.1:13408-14741 GCA_002773975.1 Bdellovibrio sp. CG10_big_fil_rev_8_21_14_0_10_47_8 | reverse complement strand
TAGGACATTCCGTAGGTAAAAACTGACTTATAAGGAGCTGGCATTTGGCATTCGGCATATCCTGCATGAGCAGAGCTGATAGCCACCAATGATGCTAAGACCAATCCTAAACGAAACATAAAATCCTCCTGGAAATAGTAAATCTGACCTCTGACATCCATGGAGTATTCAATAATCGAGCCCTGTCTCATTCATGGATTTTTCACGTGAAATTAATAGGTTAAAATATGCCCATTTTGAGATGAACACAGATTAAATAAGCAGGCGACCAACGCTTCGACAGCCTACCCCCCTTGTGAACCCCTACATGGCCTCGGGGGCTTCGATGTTCAAAAGACGAAGCCCTTGAACAAGAATTTTTTCTGTCGCCGAAACCAGTGACATTCGAGAAGCTTCCACTTCTGCGGCCTCACCCAAGATTCGATTCTTGTGATAAAAATGACTAAAAGCACTGCACAGATCCAACAAGTATTGCGCCAAAATATTTGGCTTGTACTGTCGATAAGCTGCGGCCACCGAATCTTGAAAACGCAAAAGTGTGTAAATCAACTGTCGCTCTTCAAGAGAAGACATCACTATCGGTGGGCGCTCAGGAACCGGTTTTGAATATTTTCTGACCAAACTTTTACAGCGAACTGTTGTGTACTGAACATAAGGTCCGCTGTCGCCTTCGAAATTCAAGATTCGATCCCAATCAAAATCAACATTTTTAACCCGGTCATTGAGTAGATCATTAAAAATTACTGCACCCAGGGCAATCTGTTGGGCCGCGAGTTTTTTATTCTCAAGGTTGGGGTTTTTTTCTTCGATCAGTTTTTCTACCAACTCAATCGCCTGAAAAATAACATCCTCAAATAAAATCATTCGACCTTCACGGGTCGACATTTTTCCTTCTTTGAATCGATACATCCCAAAAGAAATGTGATGGCAATTTTTTGCCCAATCGTATCCCATTTTTTCTAAAACTTTAAAAACCTGACGAAAATGCAGAATCTGATCCTGCCCGACCACATATAAAATCTCGTCAGCCTTTTGAACCTCGTGACGATAAATAGCCGCAGCAAGATCCCGAGTGGCATAGATCGAAGCTCCATCGCTCTTTTTGATAATACATGGAGGCATATTGTCTTTCTCGTCAAAAAAGACAACCTGTGCGCCTTCGCTTTCTTTCAGAAGATTTTTCTGCTGAAGTCGATGAACAACTTCATCCATTTTATCGTTATAAAAAGATTCACCCAAAACCTGATCATGCTTTACATTCAAGATCTGATAAAGACGGGCGTAATCTTTCAACGAATAATCGACGATTCTTTTCCAGAGCTCTTGAATCTGT
>PEZR01000147.1:0-13398 GCA_002773975.1 Bdellovibrio sp. CG10_big_fil_rev_8_21_14_0_10_47_8 | reverse complement strand
TCTCTAGTTTTTTAAAATAAGCTGCACCCTGAGTTTCCAATTCTGGTTTGGTTTTCATTTCTTCGTGAAAACGAACATACAGCTTCAACAAACTATCCATGGGTTTGGTATTAAAATCATACTCAGACCCCCAGGCTTCATAGGCCCAAGCAAGTTTTCCAAATTGGCTGCCCCAATCACCCAAATGATTGATCCCGATAACATTGTAACCCTGGGACTTGGCCATGTTATAAACTGCCTGCCCAATCATCATGGCTCTAAGATGACCGACATGCATTGGCTTGGCGACATTGGGTGATGCAAAATCAATCACCACGGTTTTTCCGTGACCAAATTCAGTGAATCCAATTTTTTGGCCCTGTGTTTGAAGACTGTCGAAAAGAATGTTCTGTAAAACTTCATCTTGAAAAGTGAAATTTAAAAATCCACCCACCGCTTGTATCTGGGCCAAACCCGGGCTTCCCTTAAGCTTCTCGGCCAAAGCTTGGGCGATCACCGGCGGAGCCTTTTTTTGAACTTTTGCCAGTGCAAAAACTGGAAAGGCCAAATGCCCATGTTCAAACATTTTTGGGACTTCCAAGGCTGAAAAGATGTCAGATTCTGACAATTCTGTAAGACCGGTCAACAGTTGGGCAATTTGGGTTTTCGCATGATGAAGCATTCAGCTAGGTATAACAAAGCTTAAGACCAAATCCAAGGTTCAGCCCCTAGAAATCGATAAAACGTCCCAAATCCCCTTGAATTCAGGGAACTGTCCCATCAGTTTTCGGGTACGGGTGCAGGCATGATCCCCAAACTTGGCCTGATGATAGGGTTTGCAGGTCGCAAGACTCGGAAGCTCGGACATAATTCGGTCCAAAGTTTCAGCCACAGAGGTCTGAGGAAACTCTTGTTTCAAAACCGCAGCTATGGCCACTGAAGAGCGTTGGGGCGAGGCAAAGTTTTTAATCATCTGTTTCATGATTATTCCAGTCATTGTTCGAATGTACTTGGGAGAACCACGATAAAAGTGATCCACCATATGTTCATCGAGACGGACATGCCGAGTCTCTTCAATCAGGTGCAGTTTATGAGCTTCAAAAAAAGCCGGCGACAAAGAATCCGGCTGAAGTCTTGCCTGCATTAAATATTCGCGACTGTGCATCAATGTCCGCTCTTCAAAAAAGATTGCCATCCAAACCCAAAACACAAAAAAGTCCGGACTTTTTGCAACCTGGTTGAAAAACCAAGCACTTTTCTGTTGGGACTTTTTAATCAAAAAATAGTCTCTCTGAGGATAATACTGTGGCGCTGCTTTTTGGCTGAGCTGCCAAAACATCTCTGAGTGCTTGATCTCTTCTTCACAAAATATTTCGAGGGCTTCTCTGAGTTCTGAATCCATTCCGGGTTTCAAGAGATACGTCCCAAGGACCGAGAGCAAAAATTCTTCTTCAAACAGACAAAACATTTCATTGATCGCCAAGGAGCACAACTGATTGTAACGTCTTTGAATTTCCACGGGCAACCTCTGGTAAGAGGGCAAATAGAACCACGGAGTAATTCGTTGGGGAGCCCAATCGCGATCCCAAGAAATATCCCCGTCAGTCCATTTTGGAATCGTGAACGAGTTAGACTTCGAGAGCTGAATGATCGACAAAAGCTCTGAGGTCGGCGCTTTCATCAAGGAGTTCGATTCGACCAGTACTTCCATTCATCCTCACTTTCTGCCCAGATCTCAGCTGTTGCATAATCTGCGGAACGGCGGCAATCGCTGGAATGCCCATCTCTCGCGCGATGACCGCAGAATGGGATAAGGAAGATCCCTTCTCTACGATCACCCCTTTGACCAACGCAAATAATGGTGTCCATCCTGGATCTGTACGCTCGGCGACCAAAATCAAACCAGAGAGATCTGTTGCATCCTCAGGACTTCTCACCACCTTGATCAGACCCTCAACCGTCCCGGAGGAACAACCCAATCCACTCCAGCTTTTAAGTCCCACAGTGTCTGTAGTGATTTCTTTCGGGAGTTTTTGTTGGCTCCACCCGATGGGCCATGACAATTGAACTTGTCCTGGAACATCTCTCTCTGTGCTTTGTTGATACTCTTGCTTACGAAGCTCAACCAATGATCGAAGACTCAAAGTGACTGATTTTCCACGGGCATAATCGGAAATTTCATCCATCGTCATGAAAAATATGTCTCTGCCTTCTGCGAGGGCATCCATCGCCGAAAAACGCGCGCCGATCTCTAAATAATAGCTACGCATCAGCCCAAATGACCGAGTCCGATGGAATCTCATTTTTTCCCGGTGCGAGATGACCTTTTTTAATTTGCGAACCTGTTTTCTGAGCCGACGGGTGGACAACCAGCCCGATTGATTTCGATAAGACATCCATATCTTCTCTTCATCTACTTTGCCAGCCTGGGCAACTTTAGAAAGATCAATATCTGCCGCAAGATATTCGCGAAGTACCGAGTACAGTTTTTCATGATCCTCTCGCATGGTCAGAGTTTCAAGCTTGAGTTCGCCCATGCTCCGATCCCCGAATCTCTCGATATAGTCCATACAGGCTTCGAAAAAATCCGGATAATGAGATTGCAAGCGTAACTCCAAGCCTCTGGAAACCGTCATGTCGCGCAAGAGACCCATCAGTTCGGAAGAACTCTGAGCCTTTTTTGCCAGATCGTACAGGGCCATTGTTGGCTGAAGACTCTCGAGTTCGCTCTCTCGGAGTAGATCTTTCCACTCGTCTTTCATTCCAGCAGACTCAAAAGCTCTTGCAACCCTGCCGTTGATCATCATCACCAGAAAATCGTTCAAAACAGGTATCGCCCAGATAGCTAGAACTTTTTTTTGTATGACTTCCAGTTCCTCTAAAAGTTGAGCTGCCGACCGTCGATAAAGACTCGTCCGGTCTACGCCTTGATAGATTTTCCAGAACGTACGATCAAATCCAGCAACGAGGGCATCCATTCTCGCAAACTCGATTCCCATTTTAACCAGCAACCGAAAAACCTTGGGTAAATTTTTGATCTTCTGGGATCGACTGAGAACGACGTCGTGGACCAGATCGACGGGTTTTTCGAGACCCATCATTCGTTCCATATCCTGTTTCTGCCGTCCAAAGTGCGGCAAATACAACAATCCCTGATACCAAAAGTTAATATTGTAATAGATTCGATGATGAATATACCCCAACAGATGCTGATGGCGAAATTGAGAGGCCTCAATTTCTCGCAGAGAAAATCCCATATAACGCATCAATTGTTCATAGACTTTTTCATAGGCCTTTGTTGCATAACTAAATGTCAGTGGTGTGGTGGGACCACAATAGCTCTCTTGGATATTTGAGTTATCGAAAATTGTCTGGTGATCGCTGGTTTCTTCCGACAGAGAGGACGTGATCGGTCGAACCTGAAGAATATAGAGTGATCCTGCATGAAGGGCCCACTCGATATCGACCGGTCTTTGTTGCAAATCCGAAATATGCCGACATGTTTTTTCCAAAGACGCAATTTCTTCTGCCGACAGATCATCCATAGGAGACCAAAACGATGGCATTGTTTTTCTAAGAACTTGCCCCTGCTGATCCAATAAAATCTCTCCAGCCTCACTCAAGCCACTCACCAGATTTTCACCAAGCCCCGGCACCCAACTGATTTGAAGCTCACGTCGATTCTTGGTGACAGGATTGCACGTAAACGCCACACCTGCCTTTTCGGCATCCACCATCTTCTGCACGATGATCGAAAATTTGACTTGGGCTGGATCAAACTTGTGCAATCGAAGATAATCAAGGGCTCGCTCCGAGAAAAAACTCGCGGCCACCTGCTCAATCGCAATAGCCAAGCTTTCAATGCCATGAACATTCAGTTTGGATTCGAAAACACCTGCGAAAGACTGGATCTCCCCGTCCTCGACGGCAGCCGATGAGCGAACTGCCAAAGGATCGTCACTCCAGGCCGAGAACTTTTCTGCAATTTTAAGAAACTCTGATCGAAAGACACCCGTGAGCAAGTTCTGATGGCATTCTCGTGGGCCGTGATTGTCTTGAAAAATGAAGTCCAACTCCGAACTCAAAACCACCTTCCACTCGGGAACCAAAAATCCCTGAGTTTGAAGCCAATAAAGTCCAAAAGCCTTCCCGCCCAACTGTTCTCGAATCATCAAGACACACTCCCTACCAAGCCAATCATTCGTTCTGCTGTTAAAAGAACTCGGTGCAAATAGTCGCACCTCTGAAACTGAGAAATTACAAAATAGAAAGGCAAACGATGAACAACAAAGTCCTGAACAGCCAGCTCCACCCCACGACGCCACTGAACCGGATCCAGAGCAATCCCTGACTTCATCTGAACATGAATGCGGTGTTCATCAAAAAATTTCCAAAAATCTTCGTCGGAAAAATGAAACTCATGAGTAAACGCAAATAGCTCAACAGCATCTCGTTGCGGCAAACCCCAGCCAGCCAATTCCCAGTCAAAAAACACGGGCTTCGGTTGTTGAGTGCTGCCTCGAAAGGTGATGTTCCGGGGATTAAGGTCATTGTGAATCAGAGTGTGTGGCTGCTTTTCGATCTCAGACCAGAGACTCCCCAATCGGCCCAGAATTTTTTCGTAGTCCGTGAACAATCCTTTGACCTCGACATCCAAGGGAAGGAGTCGACAAAAATTATACAGGTGTTCCCAAAGAAGAGTGGATTTTAAGACATCTTTGCCCGATGAAAGATCCAATAGATGTGGGGACACCAAGAGCGCATCGCTCCTCTTCTCCAAAAACAGGCCGTGAATTTCTGATAGAGCGCTCAAACAGGCATGAAGGTGCTGCGGGGTCCATTGCTGAACTCGATCAACAGAGTTCAATAAATGGACATCCGAAAGAAATTCTTGAATCAACACATAGGTTTCGGTTTCTGAATCCACGACTCCACCCAAATACTTGGGCGTCCAGGCCGAAAGCTTCTGGCTTGCCATGATTTCAATTTCCCGCAAGTGACAGTTTTTAAACGGAAGACTGGCCTCGGAACGCATAAAAACTTCGGCGACACTTGGGCTTAGGGCCGAAAGAATCTGCGCAGCTCCTTGAATCACATCTTGATCTTTGGGCTTCACCTTCACAAAGACCTTTTCGGGCTGTGCCTCATGGGCTGTCCACAAATGATAGCCGCCCAAACCACAATGTTTTTTTGTCACCTGATAGGCAATATCTGAAATATGTCCGTGCTGAATCCCCTTACCCATCTTTAGGGATTCGACGGTGGTAAATAAATTATCGTCCGTCCGAGCCATCGCCCGATTGAAAAAGGCCTCATTCAAATCTGACTTTTTTAAAAACTTGGCAGTGTTTTTTCTCGCCCATCTCTCGTGGGCATCGACGAACTGTCCGCCACCAATGGCGCTGACTGTTGAGATTTCCAAAGCCAAGGCGAATGAGGCAATAATTTCGGCCAGACGATCGGCCGTTCCTGGGCCCGAACAACCCAAAATTTCCAGAGTGTCTCGTGGCCCCGGCAAATGGACACCACCACCCACCGTCCCCACGATCAAACATGGTAAAAACAAACAACAATAAAGATCTTCACCTTGGGCCTCAAAATGAAATTCGGCCACGCTGCACTCGTGAACACAGGCAACGTCTTGTCCCGTGGACAAAAACATTGCAGCAATTACATTGGCCACATTGATATTAAACCCCAGCATCCCGGTATAAATTCGAGAAGACTTGCTCCTGGCCAAGCGACCAATCATCTCCTCACAGCTCATCTTCAGAACTCGTCGAAGGACATTTTTGGGAATGACGGCCTCGACCATCACGCTACGACCACGACCTTCGCTGGCAGAAAGCATCGATACTTTTTTATCGCTGGAAAGATTTCCTTCGATGATGCAATCCAGACATTCAAAATCAAGATCTTCCTGTAATTCCGATAAAATCCACTGACAGAGATGGGCCGTGCAGAAAGTGGTCATATTTTGTCCGGCGGCATCCCCGGTGTCATAGATAAACCGAACGTGGACGGTCTTTCCGAAAATCTTTGGGTCAACTTCGATCAGCTCCGCATGTTTTGATTTGTCTTTCACCAAAGACTGGAGCTCACTCATTTGACTCTGTAACCAATGAGAAAATTCCAGGGCTTGATCTAGATTGGCGAATTGGAATTGAGGCGCTCGAATCATCCGATTCGACAATACACGAGCCGTAGCTCCACCCGATAGACTGAGCGCTAACGCCCCTCGATTGATCGAAGAAAGCAAAGCTCCTTCCGTAGTGGCCATGGGGGCAAAAACTTTTTCAGGCCCTTTTTTAAACTGCATCAAAAGAGGTCCCGCCAGACCCAAAGGAATCTGAAGAGTCCCCAGAAAATTTTCAATATTTCCACCGACCGATTTTGCCTCGAGCCCCGAAACGCTCAGGGACGGCAGAGACTTGCCGGTTTCTCGACGAAGCAACTCGACTCTTTGAAGCCTGGCATCCTCAGAGAATGTCAGGCGATTGATTCGTTCCGTCGGTTTGATCAAATTCGTCCGCCTTACTTAAAACACCACAGCCGTCAATGGAACTGCGAAGCCCGCAGCTCCCCAAGTCTGACTCAAGACTCGGACATGTCGGGGAACATCATCGGTTAATGTAGTCGATCCTTGAGCCGGTTTTATATCTGGGAAATAGGGCTTATATGCCTGATAAGACCAAAATTTTGCAGAACCCCGATGATAATTGCGATAGGAAACTTTCTTCCCGTCTATGATTTTCGAGAGATTCCTGCTTCCTTCATCAAATCGAACCGGGTAAAGAACTGATAACTTCTGCGGTGAATTGGTGGTGAAAAACTTCTTTAGATCCACTGTGATAACTTCACCATTAACGACCGTACTCTTCGTATTTCCATCGCCGTCAATCATTCCGGCGAGACGTTCAAAGCTGGTTCCGATCACACGGTTAAAGGGCAAGATCACTCGGGGATCAAGAACGTTGTCGGTATCTTGCGGAGTTTTCTTTACTTCATCCCACGCCGCCCGCGCCCAACGGATCGAGGCCACAAGATATTTGTAGCTGCCGCTCATTCTAGACTGTCCATCTGCTTTCAAGACAAAAAGAGAAGAGTATTTTTCCAAAATATCAAATCTCTCTTCAGAACTGAGTCCGCTGGAAACCTGCAGGGGGTTGATCACATCGACCCCAAAGGCCTTCCAGAAATCTTTGGTCGCACCCTGCAGACCATTCAAGCTATAAGCTGAGGTCGCCAAAAGTGCGCTCATATTCATACAAGAAACTGAAAAAAGAGCCTGTTGCTCTGGAATTCCAATTTTGATGTAACGATCTTTTTCAGAACTAAAGTTCGCGAACGGAAGATAAATTTTGTTGTCCCAATAAAGCGGCTTATTCATTTGAACAATTTTTCCAAAGTCTCTGTTAATATCACGCGCCGATGATACCAATACTGCGAGATATCTTTCCAGCTGTTCGTCCGTACTAATTTCTCCTCCCATACCAGCCATCGGCTCAGTCAGATAACGAAAAACAATATCCCACTGATGGTTGGCAGAGGTTTGACCCGGGAAAAAAACCTGGGTGCCCGTTGCTGCTGTTCTCAAGAACGTCACAATAAAGCTTCGGCTCGCGGTATGTCGCCCAATATAGTTTTTAGCGCGAAAAATAATACCCTTAAATGGCGCCAACGAACGAAGTTGCAGGGCCAAAAACTGTGCCTGAGGTGTCAACGACGCATAATAGGTGGAATCAAAAACTTTGGTGATTAACTGATCCAGATCCTCTGGGCTCTTTACTCCTGGAACGGTCTTCTCGGTGGCCTGTTGGTCCTTATAGATCGGCCCACCGTTAATTTCGCTCCGCAAATTCAAAAAGTCATTTTCAAAATGCCGTTCTTGAGCAGGCACATCGGTCTCTGATTGAGCCGTACTTCTTTTTTCTTGTTTAATTTCTGTGACGAGTTTTTTATAAAACTTGTCATTTAAAATTGGATCATCAAAATCATCGACGTACGGAGTGACAGAGAGTTTTGCTCCGTGGTGCTTTTTTGTCTTTGCGGAAGTGGTGGCGGTAACCATCATCACTGCGGCGATTGTGATTGCAAAACAAGTTCTCATCGATCCTCCATAATTAATTCTGTCAAAGAGACAAGTTCGATGCTAAATTTTTCCAGAAACATAAGAAAGGGCCAAAAAGGCCAAACTGGACCAAGGGCTTGGACTTCATGAAATCATTTCATATCTCCATTTTGAAACTCCACCGGTGGTCTTTGAGACACCCAGTCAAAATTCTTTTTGTTTCCACTCTGCTTGTGCTTGTTTCCATATTTTTCAGTGCGCGACTTCACTATCTGATCTCTATCGATGACCTTATTGATCGTGATTTCAAAACTTATTCTCAGTTGGAAAGTTTGCGAGACGATTTTCACGATCAAAATACACTGATGCTGTCTCTGGAATCCAATCAGGCCATGTTCTCAAAGTCTTCTCTCTGTGATTTTCAGTATTGGCTGCTCACCGTGCCCGAAAGAATTCCCGCCATCGAAAAAATTAGCTCTAGCTTCGGAGTTCGTTTCGCTGAAATCAATGATCAGAATCTTTCATTCGAAAGCCGCCTGAAACTGGATTGTCAACGCCGGCATCTACCAGAAGAGGAAAAGATTAAAAAGGCCTTCGAGGAAATTGATCGCTCTCCCTGGAATAACATTCTCTCCATTCCCGCACGGCCAGCCCTGACCGTTTTATTTTCCATTCGCCCTATCGAAGGAGGTTCAACCTGGGGGCAATTTGACACTCGCATTGTTGATCAAATTCAAAACGATTTTCAGAACCATCTTCAACAACCTCAATCCGAGTGGACCGCCCACTGGGCCGGGATTGCGGCTTTCCAACGGCAACTGAGAAAGGCCTTTGATCAATCTCAAGCCTTGAACGCGCTGACCTTCATTATTGCGCTGTTCTTTTTCAGATTTTTTCTAAAGTCCTGGAAGGCCGGATTCCTGTTCTTGATCAGTATTCTTTTTTCCTTGACCCTCGTCTATGGAGTGATGGGCCTCAGTTCAATACCCCTGGATGTTCTCACCAACTCCGTCGGTCTTATGCTGATGATCAGTTGTTTGGAAGACTTTGTCTTTGTGTCCTATGGCGTTCTTTTCCAAAAAAGAACCTGGCGAGCGGCTCTTCGTAAATTCATTATTCCTAGTTTTTATACTTCTCTCACCACTGCTATTGGCTTTGGCTCGCTGGTTGTATCTGATCTTGAGATCATTCGTCGTTTTGGGGCTATCTGCGCCTTTGCAGCTCTGATGGAATGGCTAGCCGTTTTTATTTTTATCCCAGCACTGGTTTCCAAAGTTCCTAAGCTTCATCTCCAGTCCAAATTTGACCAAATCAATTGTCGTTCCATTATGGAAAAAATTCCTCAGTTCAGAATCTCAAGAACTGTCGCCTGGGCTTTTGTGGCTGTCGTCTTTATTGGTCTGTTCTTCGTCAACACTCTCTTTATCGAGGACTCTCCCGAAAAATTATTTCACGAAAGCCACCTCGTGCGACAGACGAGCGCACACCTTTTGGAAACTCGTGGCTGGAATTCCGAGGTCAGTTTACTGCTCAACGGAGACGATCAGAACTCAGCCCAGATTCATAAAGATGCCATCAAGGCATTGAGTTCTAATCCCTTGGTCGGCGCCATCGAAGATCCATTTTCAGCACAAAATTATCTATCCAAGGCCGTCGCTCCTCGCTACCGCACAATGATTGAAAATCTTTGGAAGGATTCCATCTTCTCCCGACGTTTGATCGCTGAGACTGGACAAAAAAGGGCCATTTTATACTTGAGGTCTTCTAGCCTCGCAGATATTTCAAACCTGATCCACCAAGTCTCGGTTCTTTGCCCTCAGCAAAGTTGTGAGCTTGCGGGAAGTCTGGTGTCCTATAACGAGTTCGGCAGCCGAATTTTAGGCACCCTGTTCAATAGTCTCTTCATCAGTCTTTTGATCGTTATGGTTGTGATCTTGCTTCTAAGTATTTCTCTGAGGTCTAATCACAAAGTATCAGCTTTGTTTTCGGTCATCTGGGGGCCCTTAGCGCTGTTGAGTTTTTTTGTGGTTAGCCGATTTCCCATATTCTATGTGACCAGTATTTGCGCCTCGGTCCTGGTCGGCCTTTCTGGAGACAACGCGATCCAGTTTCTTTTTGGAAAGAAACGTGGATCTTTTGAGAAGAGTATTGATGACCTTGGGACCTGTTCTCTGATCGTCACCCTAGGTATGATTTTATTGTCCTGTGTATTTTTCTTTTCAGTCTTTGAGCCTCTTCAAAAACTGGGCGGACTGATTATTCTAGGTTTAATTTTTGTCTTCGTCGGGGATGTTTGGATTTTACGTGGATTGGTCAGGAGAAAGAATGACTGAATCAAGTTCTCTACCAAGAAACATCGCTGAAACAATCTATGCTCAGGGAAAACAACACGGCAATCGAGTGGCCTTGATCCATCCCGAAGAGGGCTGGCAACTTTCCTTTGATGAATTCCTGAATAAA
Source organism: Bdellovibrio sp. CG10_big_fil_rev_8_21_14_0_10_47_8 (assembly GCA_002773975.1). Lineage (GTDB taxonomy): Bacteria > Bdellovibrionota > Bdellovibrionia > Bdellovibrionales > Bdellovibrionaceae > 21-14-0-10-47-8. Next base: position 2,888 of record PEZR01000147.1, on the reverse strand, counting down.
GTCGATCAATTTCGCTCCGGCCTTCGAGAGAATAAATACCAGCCTAGCGACCGTATTTTACTTCTCATGCCTTTGAGCCTGAATCTTCTGTCATTGATCGTAGCAATTTATGCCGAGGGAATTATTCCTGTTCTTTTGGATCCCCGGCTATCTAAAAATTCAATCATGCGCGCCATTCGGCTCAGCCATTGCCAATCTATCGTCTCCGTCCAGGCACTTTTTCGTTGGAGATTTATTTATTGGTTTCTCTGGCTCAAGGATCTCTATTCGGTAGATACTTTCTCAGTCGGGGTCCGGCCCCTTTCAGACCTTTTAGGCTCAACGAAACGACACCCTTGCATCGCCGTTCAAGATCAAGACACAGTTATGATTGCATTGACCTCTGGTACAACAGGTAAACCAAAGGTCATCGCTCGGAACCATCGCATTCTTTTTCATCAACAGATTTTTTGTCACCAATACCTGCCCGAGGTAAAAACAGATGTCCACCTTGCCGGTTACCCGGTTTCTATTTTACAGAGTCTTACCGATGGGGCGACGACCATTTTTCCAGATCTTCAGTCGGACTCCAACAACATCGACAACATTGTCAAATACCAGGTCACCCGGCTCTCTGGCCCTCCGGGATTTCTTGATCGGCTGGCCACCTATTTGATGGAAAAAAAACAAACCCTTCCGCAGGTAAAAAATATTCTTCTTGGCGGCGCTCCGATTCCGCGATGGCTCTGTGAACGGCTTCAACAGGTTTTTCCACAAGCCAAGCTCAGCTTGGTCTACGGATGTAGCGAGTGCGAGCCCATTGGATCTGGAGATGGAAGAGCTTATGTTGAATCCCAACATGACGGCTACCTGATCGGCCAGGTGCTGTCAGAGCTCACTGTCCTTCAGCTTCCAACAGGATTGCCTCTTTTCCCAGGAATTTTTCGACTGGGTCTCAAGGGAGCCAATGTCTACACTGAAAATCAAGACTTTCACGACACCGGAGATTTACTTGAGATGGATTCTGATGGAAATCTCTGGTTTATGGGCCGCGCGACCGACCTTATCCACTCAGACCAAGGACAAATCCCCGCGGGAATTATCGAAAGCCGTCTGGAACAAATTCCTTGTCTAAGAAGAGCGGCAGTTGTTCAGAAAGACGATCAAACTCTAGTCTTTATCGAGGTCTTTAAAGGGGTCGACTGGCCACCTGCTTCACAACAACTGGCAGAGAAAATTCTCCGAGACTTTCATCTGACGAAAACTGTCTTTCGCATAGTCAGTGATATTCCCGTGGACGCCAGACATCAGTGGAAGGTTCAAAAAGGTGTCCTCAAGAACATCTAGGTTTTTGAATGCCTTTCTTTAAGATAAACATATACCTGCTCCAAATGATCAAACCGATAGAAATCCAAAATTGGAATTGGACCCGTCTTTTTTTCAAGCTCGTGAATCAGTTGAACGACTTGAATTGAATCCAATCCGTACTCGGAAATCTTTTTCTCAAAGCTGACTTCGTTCTCAGAAACTCCCACCACAAGACAAAAGATTGCAATCAAATCTTTGCGAAGAGGATCCGCCAAGGGTTCATCGCTCAAAGTCTTGGTGGATTTCTTACCGACCCTAAGGAGCATCTTTACCTTAGATATCTGTGCCTGAAGAAAATAGACAAAAAACCAACTTTGCCGTCGCTGAATTTCCCCATTTTGAATCATCTCATTTAAAAGATATCTTTTACTTTTCCCACTCGATGTTCTGGGAATTGTTCTGGTGGGCACAAAAAAGATATCATTTTCTGCCAACGGTACCCACCCGGCCAGGGTCGAAATGATTTCCTTTCTAGAGATTTTTGTCCTCCGCCAAAGGCCCCTCTGCTCAATGACAACGAAAACTTGATCTTCTGACAGATCAAGATCTCTTTCACCAACAACAGCTATTCGTCCAAATTTACCAGAAAATTTTTCCGAAAGAACCCTCTCGACGTCGACGGAAAAGATTTTCTTTCCTCGAACAATGAGAAGATCTTTTTTTCGTCCACTGACGAAGATCCGTCCTCGATGAATAAATCCCAAATCTCCCGTCCTAAATCCATACGAACACATCTGTTCTTGGAAAAAATCCTGCCGCTGCCAATAGCCCGTCGTCAGTGCCGGTGACCAAAAACAAATTTCACCGATTCGTCCCTCTTCCAAAATTTCCTGCTCTTCATTTAAAATTGAGATCTGATTCTGCAGCAGAGGATAACCACAAGACACCAGCTCGATGGAATCTCTTTCATCTGCTGATTTTTCTGCAAAACCCTGGGCTAACTTTGTTTTCGAAAAAATCTCTGTTTCGTACTTCGTCTGGAAAGGATGAAAGCTCACACCCAAAACCGCCTCAGCCAACCCATAAACTGGCATCAACGCACGATCTGACAGACCCACTGGCGAAAAGACCTCGTTGAACTGATGACAGGTCCGAGCTGAAACCGGCTCGGATCCGGTCATACAAAACTGGAGCGATGATAAATTCATCGGTTGGGGGCAACGCCTCATCAGTTGCGCCAATGATTTGTACATGAAATCAGGCCCCACCAGAAAATGAATTCCCTTCTTTTCCACCAAAGACAGCCATGCCAATGGATCCTTGATAAAATCAACCGGCGAATGAAGATGTAAAATCACTTGATGATACAAAGGACTCAACAATCCACCAATTAAACCCATATCATGATAGAGCGGGAGCCAACTCATCAACTGTTGCCCAGGCATTGATTGAATTCCCTGACTGATTTGCTGGAGATTAATCAGAATCTTCTGATGACTCAGCAGGATTCCCTTGGGATCGGAAGTGCTTCCAGAGGAAAACTGGATGACACAAATATCCTGGGGCTGAGGTGAAAATTTAAGGGGCGTCAGCTCATGCTT
>PEZR01000100.1:10511-14895 GCA_002773975.1 Bdellovibrio sp. CG10_big_fil_rev_8_21_14_0_10_47_8 | reverse complement strand
AGCTTTTCAATATCATCAATCTTCCAAAGTCCCAGAACAGTCACGATCAAACCAAGAATAGATATCCCCGCCATTTTCCAAGAAATAGGTCGACGTTTACGTTTGGTTTTTTTGGGCTGCACACGTCTTCTCAACTCTTCAATGAGAAGTTTATTGTCTTTGGCAGTAAAGTCTCTCCGTGGTGGCGCAGTCTTTTTTTCGGCCGCCACTTTTTGAGCTTTTTTAAAAAACTGATCGTAGCCCGTCTTCATGATTCAACGTCCTCTCGAACAAACCGCATCACATTTAATTCGTCCGCATTTTTTTGCTCTTTATGACGGTATTCCTTTTTGAACTCCGCCATCTTCTTTTCTTTCAGCTTCTCTATCATTTTATAGTCAATTGCTCGTTGCCGCAAAATTTCCCGAAGATTCTCGACCAGACTCTCGCACTCCTTGATCTTTTCTCCCTGTCTTTCCATTCGTATGTCTTGGCCTTTGATAAAATCAAAGGCCTGGTCCAGTGCTGGGCTGGCCTTTCCTCCATCAGAAAGACGACGAAATGAGCTTTCTCGGGCGGTTTGAATCGACTCTCTCATCTTCTCGAGTTTGGCGACTTCGGTGTTCAAAACAGCCATCGCCTCTTGAAAATCTCTCTGCGCTAGATCCTCAAGGGTTTTTCGATGCAACAATACTTTTTGTAGTGGAAATTTAAATTTCACTTCTCACCTCTAGGCACTGGCAAGCAAGGATTGCAGCTGTCTCAATCCCTGCTGAAAGTCAGCTGGGTCTTCAACTCTTTGCTTGAGAAAGTCATTTATTCCATCGATCAGCTTGACCGCGCGATCAATTCGAGGATTCGATCCTGTCTTGTAGGCGCCAATATTGATCAGGTCCTCTGCTTCTTTGTAGGTCGCCAAGTTTTCCCGAAGCTTTTGGGCCAAGCGACCATGGTCAGCCGAGGTCACACTTCTCATGACTCGACTGGCGCTTTGGAGAATATCGATGGCTGGGAAATGACCCCGCTGAGCCAAGCTTCGGCTCAAGACAATATGACCATCCACAATCGATCTCACGGTATCTCCGATTGGATCATCCATGTCATCAGCTTCGACCAATACCGTATAAAGACCGGTGATGCTTCCTTGATTTTCGAATGAACCGGCTCTCTCTAAAAGCTTTGGTAAGGTGGAAAAAACACTCGGGGTATAGCCCTTTGATGCTGGCGGCTCTCCGGCTGACAATCCAATTTCTCGTTGAGCCATGGAAAATCGAGTGATGGAATCCATCATCAATAATACATTCTTGCCCTTGCCAGAAAAATATTCGGCGATAGCCGTCGCAACGAAAGCTCCCCGCATTCGCAAAAGAGGACTCTGGTCACTGGTCACACAAACAACCACTGATCGTTCAAGACCCTCGGGCCCCAGATCATTTTCAATAAATTCGCGAACCTCACGGCCTCGCTCACCGATCAGGGCTATAACATTAACGTCCGCTTTCGTATATCTAGCCATCATTCCCAAAAGGACAGATTTTCCGACCCCAGATCCGGCCATAATTCCGACCCGCTGACCTTGACCCACAGTCAGGGCTCCATTGATAGCTCGAACTCCAAGATCCAGGGGATTGCGTATTGGCCGGCGTTGTAGAGGATTTCTTTCCTCCGAGTAAAGTGGCATCTCAACGGTGTCTTCAATTTCCCCGTGCCCATCGATGGGCTTACCTAACCCACCTACAACCCTGCCCAACAGGGCATCACTTACCTTGATCGAGGCTACTTGACGACGCAGAACAATCCGCGCGCCCATACCCACGCCTCGCATCTCACTCAAGGGCATCATTAAAACAGACCGTCCTTTGAATCCCACAACTTCGGCGAGAAATGTTTTCTCAAGTCCACTGGGATAAACCTCACAGAGACTGCCAAGACTGGCGCCGGGCAAGGTTCCCTTTATCATCAGACCCGTCACCTCTGTGACCTTGCCACTGTCCTTCGTCAAATGAATGGATCCAATGAGATCGTGATATTTTTTTAGATTCAGAGTCGGTTCACTCATGTTGAACTCACGTCATCCTTGACTCGAAACATGTTCTCCGCCAAAGAGCTCCACAGTTTTCCGACGCGCTCTTCGAAACGAGCATCGATCTCACTGTAGTTAGTGTGAATCACACATCCGCCAGCGCTGATTCCCTCTTGGGGTTGTAACTTGATTTTTTTTAAGAACTCCATGTCTCGGCCATTTTCCTTCTGTAGTTCTTCAAGAAATGCAAATTGCTCTGATGAAACATCGACGGTGATATTTTCTTCGAGTTGGGCCATTTCGATGGCCTCTTTCATGACCTGAACCACCACCTCGGGGTTGGCTTTAGATTCAGCATGGGCCAGCCGTTGTGCCATGTGAAATGCCAGCTCCACCAAATGAGTTTCATTGTGTTGAATTAAAATTTTCTTTAAATCCTTGATCCCCAATAACAATTCATCCAACTGTCCGAGCCGGGCCTCGATCTGTTCTTTCATTTTTTGAAAGGCCTCGTGCCGTCCTTGATCTAGCCCCAGTTTATAGGCCTCTTTATAGGCCGACTCTTGCACATCCTTCAGTTTTTCCAGAACCTGCTGCTCAATTCGGACTTCGAGGTCATTTTCCTCAATGCCCTGAACCCCCGTTTGAACCCGAATCACATCACTCATCTTAAAGTCTGAAATTTTCGACTTTCTTCCCTCCAGATAAGACATGGCCTGGCCAGGAGTTCCCAACTCAAATTTTGGAGGAACATACTCCAGAATTTTCTGAGGGACTGTGCTAGACTTAAGAACACTTTTAGACAAGGGCATCCTCCGAACCGCCTCGAGCGATCATAATCTTCCCTTCGGCTTCCAAACGTCTCGCTGCATTGACAATTTCTTGCTGGGCCTGTTCGACATCTGACAGACGTGACGGTCCCATATTGGCCAAATCGTCCTTGAGCATTTGAGCCGCCCGTTGAGAGATATTTTTGAAAACTTTGTTGCGGATCTCCTCGCTGGCTGTTTTAAGAGCCAACAGAAGTTTATCATTGGCCACTTCTTTAAGCAGACTTTGAATTCCACGATCATCAATTTTAACGATGTCATCGAAGACAAACATCAGTTTTCGAATCTCTTCCGCCAACAACGGATCTTTTTCTTCCAATCGAGACATAATTGAAGTCTCGGTATTTTTGTCCATGACGTTGAGCATCTCTGCCACTGGTTGAACTCCGCCCAATGCGGCTTGCTCCACCGTGCTCATACTTGCCAACTCACGTTTGAGAACCGAATCAATTTCAGCGATCAACTCGGGTGCAACGTGATCTAAGTTCGCCATCCTCAAGACCACTTCCGCTTGCAAGGCATCGGGAAGCCGTCTCAAGACCTCGCCCTTTTTTTCGGGCTCTAGATGCGACAAGATCACCGCGACAGTTTGTGGGTGTTCATTCACCAAAAATGTCGACAGGGACTTGGCATCCACCATTTCCAAAGACTCCAGCGCGCGGCCGCCACCGGAGTTCATATTCACACCACCCAATATTCCACGAGCTCTTTCTTCTCCAAGAGCATCGACGATCGTATCCTTGGTGTGGGCACGTTCGGAAAAAATATAGTCTTCGGTCTCACTGATCAACTCATAGTACTCTTCGAGAACTTTCTTCGTGACGTTCACGGGCACCACTCGGTACTTTTGCATCACATTCAATAATTTTCGAATATCTCCGTCATCCAGAGTTTTGAATAGAACTGCCAAGGCGTCTTTTCCAAGATAGTTGATAAGAATAGCAGCTTTCTCGAAGCCTCGAAGTTGTTCGTAGCTGAGGTTATCCAGTTTTGATAATTTTGCCATCGACTATAAATCCTTCCTAACAAGCCACATACCAAAAGCATTTTGTGCCTTTTCTTCGTCGCCTGTCATGATACCCATAATTCGATCTTTCAAAAGCTCACTCTCGGCTTTGTCCGGATCCATTGACTCCTCCAGGACCGGCAGAGCTGAACTCATCCCCGGTAAAGAACTATCCACGGATTGAAGCTCTTCCAATTCTTCAATCGTCCGCGGCAACATGTCCTCCACAGAGTCCTGAAAGCTGTCAGTAATCCATTGCATGAATGGCCGTACGACGATGAAGAAAAAAAGCGCCAACGAAAATCCAAGTAGAGCCCACTTAAACAGAGCCTGTACGAGTTTTCGTCGATCTAGACTGGTCAGAATTTTATCAGCCTCGGTAAAGTCCTCCGCGATAAAACGAATGCTTTCGATTTTGACCGAGTCCCCCCGAGCTTGATTGAATCCAATGGCATTTTTTACCAAGGTCTCGTACTTCTGCATTTCTTCAGGCGTGCGTGGTACCCACTTCGTTTCCACGGTCCCATCTTCTTTGGTAACGCTGGA
>PEZR01000100.1:5958-10499 GCA_002773975.1 Bdellovibrio sp. CG10_big_fil_rev_8_21_14_0_10_47_8 | reverse complement strand
TACAAGGACTGCAACACTGACCTTCTCCAAACCACCTGCAGCTTCTTTGATATTTCGAACTGTTTTTGGAACATCAAAGTTGGTCGTCTTAATTTCCTTTTTTACATTCTGATTAAAACCCACCTGACCGGACTCTTGCGCTCCGGGAAGATTGGCTCTAGATCCAGGAACACCGGCAGGATTGGTTCGAGCTCCATCCAGAGATTCTTCCTCGGCCTGTTGACTTCGAATTGCTGTCTTTTCTGGATCCACAGACTCTTCCACAGCCTGAACCACTTTGTTATTTAAAGTCGCATCCACTCGGGCGATCACTTTCCCGTGACCGACCACCTTCAACAATATGGACTCAATCCGACTCTCTAAATCAGACTCCACTTTTTTCTTTATATCCATGAGTTCTGTAGATCCCGATGCAACACCATCGGCGGATCGACTTAACATTTTTCCACGGTCATCGACCACGGTCACACGCTCTGCATCCATGCCCTCTACTGAACTTGCAACCAGATACCTGATTCCGCGGATTTGGTCTTCTCCCAGAGCTTTCCCCGGCTGAAGCTCGAGAACAACGGAGGCCGATGCCTGTCCACCCTCTTCCAGAAAGTTCTTTTTGTTTGGCAAAGCCAAGATGACCTTGGATTGCTTCACGGAAGAAAGGGTATTGATCGATCTCATCAGCTCCCCTTGGAGAGCTCGTTGAAAATTGATTTTTTGTGCGTAAGAGTTAATTCCAAACTCTTGTTTATCAAAAATCTCAAGCCCCACATTCCCCATTTTGTTGGAGCCCATCTCCGCGGTCAGGGTCATCAGTGTGGAATGCATGAGTTCGCCGGGAACCGCGACGGATTTTCCTTCGTCTCGCAATTGAAAGGGCACGTTGAGCTTATTCAACTTATCGACAATCAATGGCAACTGATCACCAGGAATATTTCTTAGCAGAACCTGGTAGTCCTTACCACTCACCATGATCGACAAAATCACGCCAGCCACCATGACGATGACCCCAACAGCGATCACAGACATTCTCTTGGTCGGCCCTAAAGACCGAAAGAACTCCTTAAACTGAACAATGAGACTTCCAAATACCTTGTTCAAGCAATCACTCCCTCTGTTAAAACCTTAAACCTGCATCTTCATGATGTCTTGATACGCATCAATAATTTTATTACGAACCTGCACCATCAACTTCAATGCGATATCTGCTTTGTCAGCAGCGACCATGACTTCAGCAATGTTATCTGTTCGACCAGTCGCCAAATTTTGAATGGCTTTGTCCGATGCCTGTTGCATGGAATTCACACTTTGAATCGCATCGCTCAACGTGTCCGCAAAACTTTTTTGCGTTGCATCCGCTCCACCCACAGTGGTGCCAAGCTTGGAAGATGTATCGCTTTGAGATGAGTTTATGGGAATGGATTGTTGATCCCCCGGTAAACGTCCAGTCTCAAGAAATCTATTCGCATTTGAAACGGTAAAACCATCCATGGCTGACTCCGTTCTACATATTTAATTCTACTCAAAAATTCCTAAAAATACCTTCAAATTATCGCCCAATCTCAAGAGAGCTCAAAGCCATGTCTTTCGACGCCTGAAGGGCTTGGACGTTAGCCTCGTAAGATCGAGTTGCTTGGATCATATTTGTCATTTCTTCCATCATATTAATGTTTGGATACGCAACATAGCCATCAGCATTGGCATCTGGGTGATCAGGTTCATACTTTAGTAGAGGCGCCTTTCGGTCGGAAACGACATCGGTCACCTGGACCCGTTGCATATCTGCGCGTGGTGAATTGACACCCAGAATCTCCCCAAAATTTCGGGAGTCCGGCATCGATTCAAGAATGACATCTTTTCTGCGATAAGGGCCACCCTCTGGAGTTCTGGTGGTATTGATATTGGCCAAATTGGACGAAATCGTATTCATCCGCATTCTCTGTGCGGCCATTCCACTGCTACTGATACGGAAACCTGTTACAAAATCAGACATCTAAAACCTATCTCCCCTCGGTGGCAGCATATCTTATGGCTGCCAGCTTTTTATTGATCAGCTGAAGCGCGGCTTTGTACATAATGGAGTTCTCTGTCAACGAAGACATCTCTCTTTCAAGATCGACGGTATTTCCGTCATTGTTGATCGCGCCCTCCGGGTTTTCATAAATATCTGCTCGAACCTTCGAAACAGAGCCCGCACCCACCGCAAAATGATCGCCGGACGAAGTTGACATTCCTCGCAGACCATCAATGTCCAGAGCTCTACCCAGAGCTTCCTCAAAATCCATCTTCTTTGCATGGTAACCAGGAGTCTCTGCATTAGCGATATTGGATGAAATCATATTCTGCTTCAACAGACGCATATTCAAGGCCGTACCCAAAGCCGACGTTGTTTTATCAAATAGCTGACTCATATTACGAGCCCCTGTTCCCGATAAATATTTAGCTTGTTTCTCAGAGTACGAATACTAATCCCCAGAATCTGGGCCGCCCTGGTCTTGTTCTGCCGGGTCAATTGAAGAGTCTGTAGAATCAACTTTTTTTCCATGTCAGACAAAGTCGTCCCCATCTGGGCCATGGCCCTCTCATTGGGATGATCGAACTGTATTAAGTCGTGATCAATCACATCGTCCGTTGCCAAAGAAATGGCTCTCTCAATCACATTTTCCAACTCAGCAACATTTCCCGGCCAAGTATGCGCCTGAAGTTTTTTGGCCGCTGAGTCCGCAAAATTCATCCCCGACCGATTTCGCATGACACTGAACATTTTCATAAAAAACTCTGACAATGGGAGAATATCTTCCGGACGAACTTGCAGACTTGGAATCGCCAGATGTATGACACTCAGTCGATAGAAAAGGTCGTCCCGAATTTTTTTCTCGGCAAAAAGCTGCTGGGGTCTGGCTGCCGTGGTTGCGATCCAACGAATTCGAAAATTCTGGGCACGCAGTTCATCCATTTTTTGACTGAGAGCCACTTGGTTGTAGCTGTCCATTTCTTCGAGACCCTCAATCAGAACCCAGTCCCCCGAATTCAGTTCGGGAAGTCCGCGCCCCTGATGGTCCCATCTCTTGAGTCCTTGGGTCCACTGACCCTTTTCACACAAGAGCTGGGTTAAAAGTGTCTTCCCGACACCTCTTTCGCCAGAGATCAGAACAGGAGCCGGGGTCATAGCTACGACCTCCGCTCGCTGTAAAAGTTGCGCCATCTCTGCATTCTGAGTTTGAAAAAGACCAAAGTCAGTCACTTCTATTTCCTTTCAGTCGAAGTTGGAGCCTCACTCATGGCGGGAATACGTTGGATGTATTTTTTGTATTCGTCTTTCCAAGATGAACCACTCAGTTGCTCTTGGGCCATTTGGTACCAAAATGTATTTTTGTCAGACTGCAGATCGTTCCAGACATCTGCAGCCTTTTGAATTTCACCTTTTTTAAAGTACAGTTCACCAAGCTTGTAACGATAAGGGGCCAACGGTTGCTTTTTTTCGTAGAGATTCAAAAGCTTTTCATAACTCGCTGTTGCGTCTTCTGTTTTTCCATTTTTTACGAGCAGGTCACCCAATAGTTCCAAACTCTTTTCGTGGGTCGATTCAGAAACTTTTTGAGAATCATCCATGAGCTCACTGACTTTCTTCAGGGACTTGATGGCATCATCCGGGCGGCTTGACTTGATTTCCAACTTGGCCAATGACAAGTAGGGCTCGGCCACCAATTCGGGTCGCCCCGACCACTCCTTGAGAAGTTCCGTCAAATATCTGGTCGCCAGCTCAGTCTCTCCTCTTTTATCGAGAAGCCATGATGCTAACTGGACCCGTTCAACCTGATCCCGCTCGGACATTTTTCCAGGGTTTTTGATGGCCTTTATGGAATCAAATGACTTTGAATACTGGGAGCTCATCATCTGTACCGAAGCCAATCGCAGATTCAACTCGTCAACAGTCGGTAGTTTCTCAAAGACATTACGCTCTCTTCCCGCCGTCGTTCCCTGAAGAGCATAGATCTTATTCAGAGAATCCTTGTACAAAGTTTCCGCCTGGCGATACACCCCAGACTGCTCGTACGCCAGGCCGACTTGAAATTTGGTATCAATTCGATCGGAACCCTTGAGCCAATTATCCGAGTACTTGTTGTGCAACTGAAGGGCATCGATAAATTTTCCAGCCTGAACAAGGTCCGCCAAGTTTTCATTGATGTTTTTGACGATTCGTCCCTTTAAAAGTTTGGTGTCGGCCGTTGTCGGATTGGCCTGGTAATATTTAACCAATATATCAATGGCTCTCTCAAAGTCCTTTCGACGATTGTACCCTTCGGCAGTCATGAGTGTTGCGAACTCTTGCACTCTTGGTAAGGTTGACTTGGCGGCGATCGCTTGGATATCTTTGACTGCATTTTCCGACTCTTTGGGCTTCATGTTCTGCATTCGTTCACTCAATAAACGAAGTCTGGCGACGATACTGGTTGGCGTATCTCCGTAACGAAAAATTGTCTCCAGGTAGGTGCCCACGACTCGATTGTGATCGGCCCCAAGAATATCCAAAATCTCGCCAACTC
>PEZR01000100.1:3557-5921 GCA_002773975.1 Bdellovibrio sp. CG10_big_fil_rev_8_21_14_0_10_47_8 | reverse complement strand
TTGTTTTAAAAATTCCCGATACGCGTCCAGACTCTTTCGATAATCCTTGATCTGGAAATAGGCCGCGGCCTGATTATAGACCGCATTTGGAAACTGTGAAGCCGCTTGAGGATATTTCTTTTGAGCCGATTGGTACTCACGAATGGCTGTGGTGGGTTCTTTTTTCTGGTAATACATATCCCCACGATAATAGGCCGCTTGAATCTTTGCTTTCTCATCTTTAGAGTCGCTCTCAATTTGACCCAATACCTGAAGCGCCTCATCGTAGCGCGAGATCTTCATATAGGCATTGGAAATCGCAAACCGGGCGATATCTCGATTTGGAGACTGAGGTCGTTTTTGTAAATGAGACTGAAATAAACGCAAAGTTCCTAAGTAATCTCCCCGCTCCAGGGTCGCAAAACCCATCAACATCATCGTCCGTTCCATGAGTGGTGAATTGGGATATTTCTCCAGGGTCTGACGATATCGGAGCATCGCCGTATCAAAGTCATCGGCATTTTTTGTCTCTAACCAAATCGCAAACGTAGCGTCGGCCTGCATAAATTGAATCATCTCGAGATATGCCGATTCAGGATATTTGTTGTAAAACCATTCAACTGTTTTAAGAAAAACGTTGTATCTCTTTTTTTCAAAAAGAGTCAGCAACAGGCGTGCCTGTTTGTTCTCATCTGTGTCCTGAGCAAGAATCTGATAGACTGGTGGGCGCGACTGCAACAGTCCGAAATAGGGCGTGTCATTTTTCAGCATTGGAAACTCGAGATAAACTTTTTGCTGACTGCCGATCACAGACTCCTCTTTCACCTCATAGTCTTTAATTGAAAAACGATCAAAATTTGGATCCCCACCATCAAAGGTTGCATTCAGTCGAACTTCATTTTCTTTGGCACCCAAATCCAAGGCCATAGGCTCGCCTTGATTATTGATGGTCAGCGCATCCACGCTCGCAGGCTCTCTTTTATCTTTGTCTTTATCCTTTGGTGCCTTGGAAACTTCAGCTACCTTTTTTGAGGCCACTTTCGTCTTAACGGTCTTTGCTGGGGTCTTTGCCGGGGCCTTCTCCGAGTCCTCTTGGTTCTCGTAAAAATCTACGATCAACTTGGACGGCTTCTCCGTTAAATAGTCGAATGAGTCGATCTCAGAATTTACGAGATATAAACTGATCACATATTGTCCGTCGGGTCCGTTCTTGTCGACGGCTACCTTAGTAACAATTGGACTTGAAAATGCCTGCAATGCGGCGACTGTGGCCTGGTCCAATGCAGGAAGAGTTACCTGGACGATGGCCTTGTTTTTGTCATCAATCTTCTTAACATCATAGATCCATTGATTACGACCCTCGATCTCTAGGTGAACGGCATCGCCTTGGAAGGAAATTTTCCCAGACACTGAGCTTGCGGCCTGAGCAAGACGACCTGCACCCAGACCTAAGACAGCTATCAAACTCAAAGTGATCGAAAATTTTTGCAAAGAGTCCTCCATGACTCGACTTTGTTCCCGAGAAAAAAGCTCGCTTTAATCTCAAGATATTGATTAGCACGTTTGATGCCAGCCTCAGATAAGGTCTAAGGAAAAAATAGATGCATCCTGGGAAAAATTTGCTCATAGATTTCTGTCAGGCCTGACAAAGATCTGACGCTCGATCAAAGACCATTTTGTTGGAATCACTTATCATTCTAAACGGTTAACCAGCCGATAGGAAAGCATCAGTAAGGAACCATCTCATGACACGGCTACAGCTCATATTTGTACTCATTTTCCTATTCGTCGACACTGGATGTGTCTCTGTGGGCCTTAAGCCCAAAGCTCCCACCCGCAGCGAAAGTTACAAATATTCCGCACCGCCTTTGCCATTCGAAGAAATGGATTCCTCGGGAGCAGACATCAGCTGGCAGAATCCAAAGTCAGGAAACACCATAGCCATCATTTCTGAGTGCAGTGAAATGAAAGACCCCGCCCTGAGTGATCTGGAAAACGATGCCGCCCAGGCATTTTCCGCCGCCAAAGTCGTACAGACCACCAAGGAAACATTTTCCGACAGAGAAGCTCTTCGATCCCAAATCCAAGGCACCGTTGATGGCATCGCAGTCAAAATGGACATCCTGACTTTCAAGAAAAATTCCTGCAACTATTCTGTGACCTTCATGGGCCGCCTGAGACTGTTTGACCTCGACCATTCGGCTTTCGAACAATTTTTAAAGGGATTCTCAGTTCCATGACCTCGCCATTTTTTCTTTTTATGCAAGAGTCCTTCATGTTCCTGGGTGGAATCTCGTATCTCATCCGCGAGATTGTGCGAGAACTCTTTAAAAAGGGAAACTCCATTCACCTTCTGACCGAACAGATCTTCCAAATTGGGCATCG
>PEZR01000100.1:3359-3504 GCA_002773975.1 Bdellovibrio sp. CG10_big_fil_rev_8_21_14_0_10_47_8 | reverse complement strand
TGCAATTTGGAATGGGGCTTGAGCGCTTTGGTGGAACCCTGTACGTACCCCGCATCGTGACTGTCTCTGTCCTCCGCGAGATGGGCCCCGTGTTCACGGCCTTGATGGTCGCTGCCCGAGTCAGCGCGGGAATCGCTTCTGAGGT
>PEZR01000100.1:0-3337 GCA_002773975.1 Bdellovibrio sp. CG10_big_fil_rev_8_21_14_0_10_47_8 | reverse complement strand
CAAATCGATGCAATTCGTGCAATGGGTACCTCCCCGATTCAAAAAATTGTCATTCCACGGGTCTTGGGCTGTTTAATTGCAGTCCCTATTTTGGTCGGAGTTGCAAATCTTCTGGGCTTTTTGGGAGCCCTGTTGATAGGAACATTTGAGCTGAAATTAGATCCCAGTTTTTTTATTCTAAAGTCTCTGACAGATCTTTCCCTCAGTGACTACTTGGCAGGATTTGGAAAGTCTTTCTTCTTTGCCCTGTTCATCTCGATCCCCTCTTGTTATTTCGGTCTCAACGTTAAAGAGGGAACCAAAGGTGTGGGAATTTCCACCACAAAGGCTGTGGTTGTTTCGTCCATCTTGATTTTGGTCGGCGATTTTTTTCTTACAAAACTTTTCTGGTTGGTGGAAAAATGGGGCTGATTCAAATTCGTGATTTCCAAAAAAGTTTCGGCACAAAAAAAGTCCATCAAGGCGTTAGTTTTGATGTCCGTAAGGGCGAATGCCTGGGTTTGATCGGTGGATCAGGAACTGGAAAGTCGGTTCTTCTTCGCAGTATGATCGGTCTAGAAAGACCGGACGCCGGAGAAGTGATTTTTGACGGCATTCCGGTTCACGAGTTAACAGAGCGACAATTGATTGATGTGCGAAAGCGCATGGCCTATGCCTTTCAGGGTGGAGCTCTTTTTGATTCAATGACGGTCTTTGACAATTTAGCCTATCCCCTGCGCGAACACACTCAAATGACAGAGATAGAAATCTCAAAAAAAATTAAGGCGCAGTTGGCAGAATTTGGTCTTCAGGGTAACGAAGAAGTCTATCCGGGAAATCTTTCCGGTGGAATGCAAAAGCGTGTGGGCCTGGCACGTTCAATTATTTTGGGTCCAGAGGTCATCCTCTATGACGAGCCAACGGCAGGTCTTGATCCTTTCAATACTCGAAAAATTCAAGACATGGTTTTACGTCTAAAATCAACTGGTGTTACCGCCGTTCTGGTAACTCATGACATGCCCTTTGCTTTTGCTGTGTGTGATCGCATCGCCATGCTCATGAACGGTCGCATCCGAGCCAGCGGCACAGTCGATGAAATCGAACAGCAAGACAGCAACTTGATCGGCAAATTCGCGCAAGGAGAAATGATATGATCATTTCGGCTCAGCAGACAGGAGAAATGATATGACAACAAGGGCAAGCCTCGGTCACCAAATGAAGGTTGGTGTTTTTGTCGGTGTGGGTTTTGTCATTGTCCTTTTCTCTCTTTTTATGGTCGGTGGAGAACAATTTCTAAAACAACATGTGATCTTACATGCCTATTTTGACCATATTCAGGGATTGAACGAGGGTAGTTCTGTTTCACTCTCTGGGATCCGCGTGGGAAATATCAAAAAATTTGTCTTTCTGCCGGATCAAAATAAAATCGATGTTTGGCTTAAACTAGACAAAGATTTTCTCCCTCGTGTGACCGAGGGCTCCACCGCCGAAATTCGCACCCAGGGCGCACTCGGCGACAAGTTTATCTTCATTAACCCCGGAGCTCCCAATGGAAAACCCGTATCGAACGGCGATCGCCTTGAGGTAGCTCAGGCCTCGGACATCATGGGCGTTCTTTCTGAAAAGGGCGGCGATGCTGCAAAAATCTTTGATGTAATTGCAGAGGTCTACAAGATGACCAAAACAATCAATGAGGACGATCGTCTTGGAAAAATCATGAAAAACCTCAACGAAGCCAGTCAGAATCTCAAGGAAACCTCTCATGAAACAAAATCAATCGTCGGAGAAATCAAAGAGGAAAAAACTGGGCAGAAGCTGGCCTCAGCGGTTGAACGCATCGATCATATTTTGACAAAAATTGACCGCGGTGAAGGTACTCTTGGCGCTCTCATCAATGATTCGAGCCTGCATGACTCGCTAAAAGCGATGATGGGTGGGCAGGACAGAAAAAAATCAGTCAAATCCCTGATTCGATCCTCGATTGAAAAATCCGATCGAAACTGACTTTTCTAGAGATCTTTGTCTTCGCTCATGAGTTGCACGAGAGATTCTTTTAACTGCTGGGCTTCAATGGGGTCCCCTGGGACAGACTTGCGATCCAAAGTTAGCCGAACTTCCCGAACATAAGGTTGATCGAGTTTTTTATTGATGGAGTCTTTAATGACCTCTCGCATGAATACGAGCTGCTGCATCCACGTTGAATTTTTCACCCAGATATAAAGAATCCCACGATGATAGCCCACCGGCTCGCTCACCTGCGAAATCGACGGCCCCACATAATCAGGCCATTTTTTCCATAATTTCCAGCGAATAAACTGTACAGAAAGAGCCGACTTGCCATTTTCAAAAAGGGCCTGTAGGACTTCGGAGCCGGAGCTTATTTTTTTTAATTTCTTTTCAGAATGATAGCTCATCTTGGGAGAACCTAAACATGCCAACCAAAGATAGACAACAAAAAATCACCGTCGTTGGTGCCGGTCTTGCTGGGAGCGAATGTGCGCTGCAATTGGCAAACCTTGGATATTCGATTGTTTTATATGAAATGCGAAGCCAGGTCATGACCGAGGCCCACCGCACTGGGAAGTACGGCGAACTTGTCTGCTCGAACTCCTTTGGAAGTGTCTCTGATGAGTCCGCTCCAGGGGCTCTTAAATGGGAAGCCGAACAGCTCAATTCTCAGATCCTTCAAAGTGGGGTTCAGGCTCAGGTCCCGGCGGGCCAGGCTTTGGGTGTTGACCGCGAACGCTTTTCAGAAATCATCACAGAAAAGGTTCAAGCCCATCCCCATATTGAAGTTCGCACAGAGCTGATTCAGTCTTTGGCCGACATTCCCCGCCCCGCCGTGATCGCGACAGGACCACTGACTCATGAGTCTCTCTCACGATCTTTACAAAATCACTTTGGTGATGAGTTTCTTTATTTCTTTGATGCGATTGCACCGATCATTGATACGGACTCGATCAATTTTGATATCGCCTGGAAGGCCGACCGCTATGACAAGGGCACCCCTGACTACATCAACTGCCCTCTCGACAAAGAACAGTATGAACATTTGATTCAAGAGATTCAAATGGCCCGTAAAATTGAGCCCAAACACTTTGAGACAACTGCATTTTTTGAAGGCTGCATGCCGATCGAAACAATGGTTGCTCGCGGACCAGAAACTCCTCGCTTTGGGCCTATGAAACCGGTCGGCCTGCGAAATCCCCGAACGGGAAAAGAGGCTCATGCTATCGTGCAACTGCGACAGGACAATACTGCGGCCACGGCCTACAACATGGTGGGATTTCAAACACGAATGGCCTACGGAGAACAAACTCGTGTCTTCCGTATGATTCCCGGGCTGGAGCAAGCCGAG
>PEZR01000031.1:11935-14919 GCA_002773975.1 Bdellovibrio sp. CG10_big_fil_rev_8_21_14_0_10_47_8 | reverse complement strand
CGCTCGCCAAAATGCCTTTGATTTTTATTTGCGCTGTGGATTTCTTCTCTTTGGCGACTTATTCGAGATCCCAGGGGTCGGGCCCCATAAAGTCATGTACAAGAATCTCGGGTGACGGTATTCTTGACAGCAATGAAAAATGATCAACTGCAAAAAACTCTTCTCAAAAATTTGACTGAAATTATCTGTGAAACCAACGGGATTTCCCTCTCGGACACCCTGAAGCTTTTGGCCGACAGCCGGTTTAAGCAAGAACATGCCGAGGTTTCCCGAGTCATCGATGAATTTCGAACTCTGATCTCCAATTTCTTACAAAACAAATTGCCGATTCAAGAGCTCATGAAACATCCCTTGAACGAGACTCTTTTTCAGTTCTTTAAACGATTCCCGCTCAAATACTCGGAAGAGCACATTCATTTAACGGGAGCTCTGACCGCAGAATTTATTTTTCCCCGCCTGAAGAAACTCATTGAAGGCCCGCACCAAAGTCTTTATCAAAAAAAGATTGTCGAGGTCTATGGTCCCAAGGCATGGCCAATCAAATCGGTCGAAGATGTCGACCGACTTATTCGCCTGAAAGAAGGCGAAGGCTTTTTAACCTATCTGAAAATTCTGTATCTTCCCAAATTGATTCTTGTTGATAAAAAAGCTCACGAGGAAAGCGCCTATCATCTCGCTGAAGAGCTTTATCATAAATACAATGTCGGCCGCGTGCGGCTGAAGTTTTCTTTGAGCCGAGCGTCCTCTAACTCGGCTGAGCAAATTCCAGGTGCGGATGACGTATCCCCGGAAGACGTGGTGCTAGGATTGTATGATGGTTTTAAAAAATTCCAGACTCAATTCCCTGATTTTGATTTCACACTTTCCCCTTCATT
This sequence comes from Bdellovibrio sp. CG10_big_fil_rev_8_21_14_0_10_47_8, assembly GCA_002773975.1. Lineage (GTDB taxonomy): Bacteria > Bdellovibrionota > Bdellovibrionia > Bdellovibrionales > Bdellovibrionaceae > 21-14-0-10-47-8. The sequence goes on along the minus strand of PEZR01000031.1, from coordinate 14,044 downwards.
CCGAAAAGAAGCAGCTTTTTTTGATGCCTCAAAATATAAGACTCGAAAACAGCACTTTGAAGCGCAGGTCAATGATCTGGTTCGAATGATCGATAAATTTCCATTTCTGCAAAAACACATGACAGATGTCGATACCGTCGGGAATGAAAATGATCTTTATCGAAAAGAACATTTTAATGAGTTTCAAAAAGGGTTTCGCAAATTGCAATACCGAGGATTTAAAATTCGCTCCCACCACGGCGAAACCTTCTATACTCTGAAGAAAGGCATTCAGGCTGTTGATAATGCGATGAATATTTGGCACATCGATACTCTGGAGCATGGACTTTCTTTGGGTATCAATCCGAATTTTTATTTCCACAAGCTCTTCCAAGTGGTGATGGCAAAAAATGAAGAAGGACTGCCAATCCTTGCCAAGGATCCCGAGTACAAAGAACTGCAAGAGCTGGATTGGGGACACTATCGACCCGTTTTGGACCAGCTGCTCGCAGGGAAACCTTTGAATGAAGAGTCTCGGATTCTTTTTTTAAAGGCCAAGTTTCATACGGCTCGTGAGGTCGAACATTACCAGCACGATGTTTTGAACCGACTGATTCAAAAAGGCGTTTCTCTGGTTTCTCTGCCGTCGTCCAATAATAAACTCACTGGGCAATTCGAGGACTATAAAGACCATCCTTTTTCTTGGTGGGAAAAAAAGGGCGTGCAGCTGGGCGTAGGAACGGATAATTACGTCACACTCAATACCAATTTTATTCAAGAAATGCTGATTGTTCTTTACACAGATCCCACGGACCTTAAAATCACCAAGTTGCTGATGGTCACGACCGGCGAGAACCGACGGCCTTACATCAGTCACCTACTCTGGAAAATGCGCAAACAGATCGCCAATGAATAGCCTTCACGGAGGAAGGATTGGAAACTTTTAGAAAACTCATGAGCAAACAGATGCTCGTTATTCTGATGATGGGGATTTCCTCAGGACTGCCATTGGCTCTGACCGGCGGTACGCTTCAGGCATGGATGAAGTCCGATGGCATTGATCTCACCACCATTGGACTATTTGCTGCCGTAGGTCTCCCGAGCGCATTGAAATTTCTGTGGGCTCCGCTCATGGATCGTTTCACTCTGTTTCGCATGGGACGACGGCGCAGCTGGATGCTGGTCACTCAGATTCTCCTGATCTTCTCCATTTTAGGAATGGGTAGCATTCATCCCAAAGAACAACTTTGGACTATGGCTTTTTTTGCGTTACTGGTTTCTTTTTTTAGCGCCAGCCAGGACATCGTTCTCGATGCCTGGAGAAGAGAAGCTCTCCCCAATGAACAGCTCGGCTTTGGAAGTTCAGTTCATGTGACCGGATACCTTTTTGCATTTCGACTGATTTCGGGCGCTCTGGCTCTTATTTTGTCGGAACATATGTCTTGGAGCGCGGTCTATACCATTATGGCTGCCGTGGCAGGCCTTGGCGTGATCGCGACCTTTTTGGCCCACGAGCCCAAGCTCGAGGTCCTGGCGCCACGGACTTTTCGGGAATCGGTCTTTGATCCCTTTGTCGACTATTTCGCAAAACCTGGGGCCATTTTAATTTTAGTTTTTATTCTTCTCTACAAGGTCGGCGACAACATGGCTTCGCAGATGTCGATTCCTTTCTATCTAGATCTGGGTTTTAGCCGTACCGAAGTTGGCGCCATTTCAAAAATTGTAGGGTGGGTTTCCTTGGCGACGGGGGGCCTTGTTGGCGGAGCACTGATGTTGCGGATTCGTCTGTTGTCAGCTCTGACTCTGTTTGGAATCCTTCAGGCCATCTCAACTTTTGGTCTGGCGATCCTGGCCCAAGTTGGATACGATCTTCCAACTCTCACCGGCGTCATTGCCTTTGAGAACTTCACTTCTGGCATGGGCACGGCCGCATTTGTTGCCTTTATGGCGACAATCACCAGCAAGAAATTCACAGCCACACAATATGCTTTACTGACCAGCTTTATGGCGGTACCTCGAACACTGTTGGTCACTCCCACCGGGAAAATGGCCGAGGTCATGGGTTGGTTCGGATTTTTTACTTTTTGCACCCTGATTGCTATCCCTGGCCTGATCATGATTTTTTTTATG
>PEZR01000031.1:8417-11831 GCA_002773975.1 Bdellovibrio sp. CG10_big_fil_rev_8_21_14_0_10_47_8 | reverse complement strand
GTGTTTTGCAGCACCAACACCCTCTGAGGAAAATAGCATTAAAATTGATGCCCTGACAGACTCATGCTTAGCCAGCAGCAAAAGAGATGAGATCTGCGAAGCCTTGATTCAATTTCGCGAAATTGGAAGCGACTCATTGGAAGCCATTAAGGCCTATATCCACCTCACCCCAAGAGACTATGCCCTGCTCACCATGGCCAATGCAATTGCCACTGGCCGAGTGCGCATCCGTACAAAGTCCTATCTAGTCGAAGGCGCTACCGACACTTTTGATATTCAAAAAAACTCAACGAGTTATACTTTTGAAATTGGATTTTAGATGGCCGGGGCTATCCGCCCTGCCCCTCTTTGGAGCTAATATAATTATCCCGAATCCAAACTCGAATATGTTTTAGGTAATGATCGGCGATTCCAAAGAACACGAAATGACAATTGAAAGTCCCTTTTTCTCCAGAATTTTCCTCGACAAAATTACACGTCGCCAAGAACTCTGGGGCGCCAATCTCATAGGGCTGCCACAATACAATTTCCCGGAAACTTCCAATCGCGATCTGTCGATAGTATTTCATAATAAACCCGGCTTCAGAAATTTCGGCGACATTAACTGGATTGACAGCCTTGATAATCTCTTCGATGTGAATGCCACGAATTTCGATCTTCTCTCCCTTTTCTTTCAACAGAGGAAAAAAGCACTTCATCTTTTGAATAAAATAAACTCGATCCACTGGCTTAAAGTAAATATCCTGCACATACGTTCCGATTAATCTCTCTTCGGCATCTGTAAAATCTTTTTTGGCCGTCATCATGATGAACGGCGTGGAACTAAATTTTTGTTGAAATGATTCCTTGATAAATTTCCATCGCTCCGCCGCACCCTCTCCGAAATAGCGGTGACTGGCAATAATCAATTGAACGGGTTTTTGCAAACGACTGTTTTTTTGCAACCAGGCAATTTGCTCTTCTTTGCTCGGATCCACCAAAACCAAAGAGGTCCGAGTTTTTTCTTTCTTTATTTCAGAAGCCCGTACCAAGAATGAGTTGTCTTCGATGGTCACAGGTAAAATATTGTCTTCTGGAACACTCCCCGAGTGAATCATCTTTCTAAAACGATCCTTATGGGCCGCAGGAATGGCCGTCAAAAACCAAGTTCCTTTGGATTTGAGCTGCGACTCTGCAACTCCGAACAAAGACGTCGTGTCCGTCTTGTCGGACTCCATTCCAAGATAGGTGTTTCCTGCCGAATCAAAATGCAAAGTCACCGTCGTTGCTCCACCAAGGGCCTTGATGCTCTGGTCCTTCTGTTGCATCGCTTGTCCCGGATCCAAATCAGAAATTAAAGCTGCTAAACTGTCATAGGCTGAAACTTGAATATTCTGAAAAGCTTTATCCAAATAGCCCAGAAGACCCGATTGGGTATTTTCTTCTTCGTCCAATAACAAAACATGAACATCTGGACTCTGCACACCGATCGGCAGCTGTGTCCACTGAAACTCGGAGACTTGGGCATTGCGATCCCTGGTTTTTTTTCTAAAATTACTGATTTGGGTCGGGTCCGCTGCGAAAAAAGTGAAGGCTGCAAGAAAAGCCTTGGGATCCTTTGGGTGAGGCACACAGGACTGACAAATCGCAAACAAGGAGCGCTGTCGATCGGACTTAAAGGATTTCCCATAATATTTTGATATGGATCCTACGGTGATTTCTCGATAACTGCGAGTGACGAGACCCACGTCTGATAACTCCTCGAGTTCGATATCTTTGAGCATCTCAACCACTGCCGGCGTTTTTTGGCTGGCGATGGTGTTTTTGGAAGGAGGATGTCGTCCATCAATCGCAAAGGTCAAATGCTGAATCAAAATCAATCGATCAAAAGGCTTAAAGATTACATTATTAAGAATTCGGTCCTCGAGATCGATGATGTTGAACTCGGGATCTTCAAAGGCCGTCAATACAAAAGCAGTTGGGTCTTCTTTGGTGCAAATCTTTCTCTGAATAAAAAAGTCTCTGGTTTTACGCAGAAGCTCTAACTGCTCGACACCCAAATACTCGATCTTGGAAATGACGAGAACCAGCTGATGGGCCTCCTCCACCACTGGCTCCTGCTCCACAAAAGCAGGCACTTCGCCTCCGAGGGCGATCGCTGCAGGGCCTGTCGTCATCATTGTTTTCATCCAGTTCGCAAAATGATCCAGCGCCGGAAATGTGCGCACTTGGATCTTGGGATCGATAAAAACAATGGCCTCGACAATCTCTTGCAGAAACTTTGGGTCGTCTTCGAGGACATATACAAATTTCATGGGCCAAGCCTTTTGTTCAATTATACCGCATTTTTGGGAATAAGTCCTAACGCTCAGTTCTCAAATTGAGACAATGAGCAGGACCTATGGCTTGGCTATTGAATATTTAATGGCAGCTTTTTATTTGACCTCTGGAACCGCGTCGAAGCGAATAGATAAATACTCGGTGATTGAGTCCGTTTCTCGAATGAGAAAAAGTTCATACTCGTCTCGAGATCTTTGAAAGAACTGGTACTGAGCTCCGATTTTTTTGAGCCCCTCTTCCAGATCTCTGGACTTCGAAAACAAACGACTGGCCTTGTTCCAAATTCCAATCTTGTCTGGACGAACCATCATATGAAATTGCCAATAGCTGTTCCCCGTCTTTTTTTCTTCGCTCAAATCGATCAAGGCTGGAGCATAAATTGCAAAAGCATCAGACTCCTGTGAGCTCGGCAGTGTCGCACAAATAATTTTCTCTTCTCCTCGGGTAAATGACTGCTGCCCCCAAAGACGCAAGTTCTTCTTTTTCCCCTCAACATAGTAATCCGCCTGCTTCCCCACGAAAACTAGAGCTGGAAGGCTTTTCAAAGAGACCGAGGGAAACGCATTTGTTAAAAATCCCGGACGAGAGATGCATTCAGAGACTCTTGAGACCGCAAAAGCGGAGGAGCCCAACATTATTGTCGAAAGAATCAGTATCCAGTGTTTTTTCATCATGAGGTCTCCTCATCATCTGGTCTTCATCGAAAGCAAACAGGATGCCGGGTTAATCCTTACATTTATCGGGTTTTCCTCGAATTCATTGAATTTTAGGTGTCACTTTATGGACCTTTGTCGAAAAAATAGATGCCTCAATCAAGGATAGTGAAAAAATTCCGATAGGTTAACGCAGTTTGCTTTATTCTTAAGGAGAACCTGTCAATATCATGGGAGCAAGAGCACTGAAACAAGGACCGAAAAAAAACATCTCACCGAAACCTGACTCAGGATATTCGGCTTTTGATCAACTCAATGGAGAACACCCATGGATGAAAGTTGTGCCCGAAGGCTATGTGCCCTATCGGGTTCGAGAACTCCGCCAGGGCGAAATTGCCTATTTCAACTACGCCTTAGCCAAGGAAATGGGTCTAATTTCAGC
>PEZR01000031.1:6954-8329 GCA_002773975.1 Bdellovibrio sp. CG10_big_fil_rev_8_21_14_0_10_47_8 | reverse complement strand
AACCAACGGAAAATTGATCCTGATACGATCAAACCTCATCCTTATATGGCCTCCCGGTACCTCCAGCTTCAGCATAGCAACAAGCAGGGAAAAACATCTGGGGATGGTCGAGGGATTTGGAATGGAGTCGTCGAACACCGCGGAAAAATATGGGACGTGAGCTCCCGTGGAACTGGTGTCACCTGCTTGGCGCCGGGAGCCGTCGAGGCAAATCGCCCTCTTAAAACAGGTTCCGATGATTTTGGGTACGGTTGCGGACAAGCTGAAATTGATGAGCTCTATGGAGCAGCCATCCTGGCTGAAACCATGCATCTGCAAGGCATTCCGACCGAGAGAGTCCTGTGCATTATCGACCTGGGCAAAGGTCTGGGCATCGGTGTTCGATCCGGCCCCAATCTTCTGCGACCGGCACATCTGTTCATGTATCTAAAACAAAATCGACTCGAGGACCTGAAGAAAAGCGTGGACTATTTTATCCATCGACAAGTTTGCAATGGCCGCTGGAAAGGTCATACCCGAGGCCTGACCAAGTACGAGGACCTGGCCGAAGAAATCTGTCGTTCCTTTGCGGAATTTACCGCGAAATTAGATATCGACTATATTTTTGCGTGGCTTGACTGGGATGGGGACAATGTTCTTGGTGAGGCCGGAATTATTGACTATGGCAGTGTTCGACAATTTGGACTCCGACATGATCGTTACCGGTATGACGACGTCGAGAGATTTTCAACAAATCTGAACGAGCAGCGAATAAAAGCTCGATTGATGGTCACTGTGTTTACACAGATTGCGGACTATCTGAAAACAGGCAAAAAGAAACCCTTAAAAACTTTCTTTAAACATCCAACGGTGCTCAAGTTCAACCAGCTCTTCTCTCGCTATCGAGCAGATCGGCTGTTATATCGAATGGGTTTCAATCCCCATCAAAGAGAAAATATTTTGAAATCAAAAAACCTCTTTGAGCAATTCGACCGAGAGTTTTCGTATTTTGAGCGCGCCAAAGTCAGCGGCAAAGCTTCCAAAGTTGCCGATGGCGTCAATCACCCGGCTCTTTTTAACATGCGTTCCGCGTTTAAGGCTCTCCCTGAATTCCATTTGAAAACTGGATTTGATCAGCAGATGGATGCATCCGAGTTCTATAAGCTGATTATTTCTTCGTTCGCCAAACAACGGGACACCCGTCTTCGAGCGAAACACATTCGCCATATTCAAAATTTTCAAGCTATCTATAAACAACTCATTGAGACAGCTGCAGGATCGCAAAAACCAATGACTCTCCTACGTGGCGTGAGCGAAAGAGCCAAAATGCTCAATCGAGAGGACCGAATCACTGGCAATGCTTTGATTCAGATCGTTAACGAAATTATGGCCCAGG
>PEZR01000031.1:482-6927 GCA_002773975.1 Bdellovibrio sp. CG10_big_fil_rev_8_21_14_0_10_47_8 | reverse complement strand
TTCAGAGTTTGATCGATCAACTTATTTTTTCGCATTTGGGAATGCCCGAGGCGAATACCTCGCGCTTCTATCAGCAAAAACCTCGCCTGGTCGTCCGCCCCGACGTCTATTCAAAACTCATGAATCTCGTGGCCGAGTACCGAGAAGATATCTAGGTAGTGCTACCTTGTCCTCTGTTCGACCCAGCGGCGAATCAAGGGATATTCTCGTTCTTCGAGGACGTGTTTTTTCTTAGATTCAATGAAATCTACTTTTAGGCCGGCGGAACGCAGTTTTTCAACGCCAAACTTGGTGTCGTCGATGGGAAGAACGTCGTCCTTTGAGCCATGGGTCAAGAGCCAAGGCGTCTGTTTGTTCTGCTTGAGATTTCGTTTCCATCGCGGGAAAAAGTGGAAGTATCCGCTAATACCAACAACGCCACCCAATTTTTTTGGATAGTTCATCGCTATATCTGCGCTCACCAAACATCCCTGGGAAAATCCAAAAAGAAAAATGTTTTCCGGTTTCCAGCCCTGAAGCTCCAGTTCTTGCAAAAGATGAAACATCTTTTTTCTGGTTTTCAAAACTCCGTCTTTTTGAAATGGCGGATCCCCGTACCAGGAAAAGCCACCCGAATATTTTCGGGGAGCATTCAGCAGCAGATAGTTCATCTCTGGAATTCTGAGCTCTTCGTCAAAGGACAAAAAAGGTTTTATGCTGTCGCCTTTTCCATGCAAGACCACCATTAGTTTTTCCGAAGGTCTTCTGGCGAGAATGAACCTGGATTTAAAGAGATCCGTGACGATCATGTTTTTCTCCGCATGATAAGAGAGCTTGTGCTTTTTCAACCTGAGGATCTTGATCCCCGGCCCATGTGCCACTGGCATTGATCAAACTGGTCTCCTCATCGCAACCTCGATCCATCAGCCAAGCAAGATTCTGGGGCGCTGACCAGTTGTCGATGGGGGAAATTGGATTGATAAACAACTCTTCTTCTCGTTGATTTTCAGCATTGTTGAAATCAACTTGAATATCTGGGGTCAGACCCACCAACTGTGGAGTCCATCCAGAGGCAAAGTAATAAAGACCTTCTGTTTCAAAGAATGCGATCTTTGAGTTAGCTCCCCAAACTCGTCCATCTTGAAATGAACCTTTGCCGAAGCTTCTCTCGCCAATCAAACGAGCTCGGTTTTGATCTTTCAATACGCCGGCCACGATTTCTGCAGCAGATGCGGAACCACTGTTGATCAAAACTGCCAAGGATCCACGGTACATTGGGTTTTCGTCGGCCACGTATCGATCAGCGGGTTTTGAGGAATCCAAATAACGAGTCTCAAATAAGAAAGTCCCCTTGCTTAAGAAAAGATTTGCCACGCAGGCGGCCTCTTCGACTTGACCACCGGGATTGTCACGAAGATCCAGAATCAGTCCCTGAACATTTTCTTCTTTTAATTGGATGATCTCTTTTTTTGTCATGTTGCAGACATTTTTTGAGAACTTATGAAGAACAATAAGCCCCAAACGTCGACGGCCATCGATCACCCTAGAAACTACGCTGGGATAGGTTTTTTCAGACCTCAAAAGCTCAATGTATTTTTTTTCGTTGCGAGCATTGGGGCCTTGTTTACGCAAGATCTGGAATCCAATTCGATTCATGTCTCGCATTTTAAGAAGATCATTGATCTGGGTCGGCAAAAGATCCGAGATCTGCTGACCATTGATGGACAGAATGACATCGCCTTTGTGAAAACCCGCGAGTTCTGCTGGAGAACCCTCAAAAACTTTTCGCACTAAAAGAGTATTCTTCATGCGACGAGCGATAAAGCCAACATTGGCGCTCCGGCTCTCACTGTTGGCAATCACCTCTTCGTACATGGCCAGGGGCATGATGTAGCTATGGGGATCTTTGTAAATCGAAAGAAATCCATTGATGCCGGAAGCAATCACCGCTGAACGCTGTCCTGGCTGAATATATTTTTGATCCAATTCTTTCCAAACCTTCAGAAATGAAAAGGTGGTCTGTTGAAACTTTTCACTCCAACCGGCCAGTTCTTGTTTTTCGGTGATTCGATTGGCCACGTCCTCGGAGTTGAGCTGTCGCAAATGCCCTTGCTCGGTCAGGGTCACTCCATAGCGCTCAGAGACCTGATTGATGGCGTTTACACAAGCCAAAAAGTTCTGCTCTTGAGCGAGGCACGAATCATCGGCTAGAAGGGTCTCGAGCTCATGGGAGTCCAGCCCGGTTTCTGCCCAGTATTGATCATTGGTCTTTGTTCCACGGTCGACCTTGTGCGAACTGCAGGTCGGCGCCAACAAGACGATTTCTAAATTCAGGATCAGGAGGGCCTTGAGCAAACGATTCATGAGGACCTTTCTAGTCGGAAAACAAGAGCAAGCACCGGGCCAATATAACCCATTGAAAACACGCTAAAATCCGCGAATTTTATGAACCCATTTCAGACCTGTACAAAAGATTCACACCAATCCCAACGCACCCCCGCTACCAAATAAGGGAAGTCACATATTAACCAACGTTAATAAGTGACTTCCCTTATTTGGTAGCAATAGCGCGTTATTGGTTTTGGAACGGGGTTATAGAGTGGGGTTCTGGGTGCGGGTTGGGTTGCCAAATGCGGGGCTCTCCCTTAGGCTCCTGCCATGGTGATCGTGACCGGGGCCAATGGCTTTATTGGGAGTGCAATGATGTGGGAGCTCAACCAAGCTGGAATCCCAGTTTTGGCAGCGGTGGACTCTGTCTCGCCCTCGACAAGACCCGAGCTTTTGCTCGATAAAAAATACCAACATTTTCTGCTCAAAGATGACCTCTGGGATTTTCTTAATCTCCCCGAAACCATCCACAAAACCACATGGGTTATCCACATGGGGGCCAACTCTTCCACCACCGAAACCAACGCCGAACACCTGTGGGAAAACAACACTTTCTACACTCAAAGAATTTTTGAGTGGTGCGCTCAACACAAAAAAAATCTCATTTATGCCAGCAGTGCCGCCACCTATGGAGCCGGAGAATTGGGCTATGATGACTTTTTGGATTCCGAACAACTTCGTCCCCTGAATCTTTATGGTGAATCCAAGGTCAAATTTGATCGCTGGGCGGTTCGACAACACCAGACCCCACCCCACTGGTACGGCCTGAAGTTTTTCAATGTCTATGGCCCCAACGAGTACCACAAAAATGCCATGTCCAGCTTGGTCTATAAATCATTTCACCAAATCCAAGACACCGGAAAAATTGGATTGTTCAAATCCTATCTCCCGGCCTACGGCGACGGAGAGCAGATGCGGGACTTTGTTTACGTCAAAGACGTCACTCGTTGGATGAAAGAACTCATGGAGAAACATCCCGCCAACGGCATTTACAATATGGGCTATGGCACAGCCAGAACCTGGAACTCTCTCGCCCAGGCGGTTTTTTCGTCGCTAAAAAAGCCGGCAAACATTCAGTACATCGACATGCCCGACAATATCAAAAACCAGTACCAGTATTACACCCAGGCCAACATGCAAACTTGGAAAAACATCGGGATGTCCGAGCCCCGATGGTCCTTAGAAAAAGGCGTTCAAGATTATATCGAAAACTATCTCAGCCGAGAAAATCCAATTCTTTGAGGTGAATGATGGCGCAAGCTCTTCCGCAACATCTCAGAAAATATGTTGTCCAACAAAACTATGACAAGTACACCCCCGTCGATCAGGCCTGCTGGCGCTTTGTCATGCGACAACTCAAAGCCTTTCTGTCAACTCACGCTCATGAATGTTATCTCGAGGGCCTGAAAAAAACGGGCATTGAGATCGAAAAAATTCCTCGCATTGATGACATCAGCAAAAAGTTGGAACAATTCGGCTGGAGAGCTCTGCCTGTCAGTGGCTTTATTCCACCGGCGGCTTTCATGGAGCTTCAGTCTTTGAGTGTGCTGCCCATTGCCTCAGATATGCGCGCCATCAGTCACCTGATGTACACTCCAGCCCCTGACATCGTTCACGAAGCTGCCGGCCATGCTCCCATTCTTGTCGATCCAGAGTTTGCCCAGTATCTCAAGGAGTATGCCCAGGTCGCAAAAAAAGCGATCATCAGCGACGAGGATCTTCGTGTTTACGAAGCTATCCGACGACTCTCTGATGTGAAAGAGAATCCCAACTCCACCGACAAAGACGTCGCACAAGCGCAACAAAATCTGGATCAAGTGATCTCGCAAACCAGTCATGCCTCTGAGGCCACCGAGCTCAGTCGAATGAACTGGTGGACAGCGGAGTACGGATTGATCGGTGACCTAAAAAATCCGAAAATATTTGGCGCTGGCCTTCTGTCTTCTGTCGGCGAATCGAAGTGGTGCCTCAGTGACAAAGTAAAAAAGATACCGCTGACTCTTGACTGTATTCACATGAGTTATGACATCACCGAGCCACAGCCACAGCTCTTTGTAGCCAAAGATTTTCAAACTCTGACCAAAGTTTTGCATGAGCTGGCAGATACCATGGCTTTTCGACAAGGTGGCCTTGAGGGAATAAAAAAAGCCATCCGAGCCAAAACTGTAAACACTGTTCAGCTCGACAGTGGCATTCAGATCTCTGGCCAATGCACCGAAGTGCTCACGAACTCTGAAAATAACAAACCGATCTATCTCAAATTTCAAGGCCCTGTTCAGCTGTCCTATCAAGATCAAGAGTTACCCGGCCAAGGTTCTAAATACCACTCTCAAGGATATGGCACCGCCATCGGACCTCTGAAATCCCATTCGACTCAACAGCTTCAGGCCCTGGTGGACACCAAGGTTCGTCTTGAATACCTCTCTGGCGTCGTCGTTGAAGGCGTTCTGAAATCGGTCCTTGAAAAACAAAATCATCTTCTGCTGCTCGGCTTTGACCAGTGCACGGTTCAGTATCAAAACCAAGTTCTCTTTGAACCCGCGTGGGGAACCTATGATCTGGCCATGGGGCTTGAGGTGACTTCCGTCTTTGGTGGACCCGCCGATCGCGCCAGCTACGGGGATCTGGATGACTTTGTTGCGGCCCGTGTTCCAGAACCAAAATACACGACAGAACAGCTGCAGAAATTCAGTCTGTATCAAAAGGTCCGCGATCTTCGAGATCAAAAAATCCAAGGGATCCAGCTGGAGTCCGAACTTCAATCTGTTCTGAACGCCGCCGACAAGGATTTTTCAAAAGATTGGCTTCTGAGACTGGAAAGCTATGAACTCATTCTGGCCAGAGCTCCCGATTCAGAGCTAAAAAATCAACTCTCTGAGCGCCTCTCTACTCTCAGCAAAGAGCTGGGCCCCGAGGGGATGCTCATTGCTGATGGACTTTCTTTGGCCGACCAGTTATAGCCACAGGTCTCATGCCAAACAAAAAAATGAGACCCTTTGATATTTCAACAGTTCTGGTGCGCACGATATATGACTCAAATATCGGCGCAAGCTCGCGAGCCATGGCCAATATGGGGGTTGAAAAACTGATCCTGATTGATCCTCGCTGCGAAGTGACCTATGCCGCACAACAAGCCGCGGCCACCGGCCAACACGCTCTACAAAACCGAAAAGTCTATTCTTCCTGGCAGGATTTTTTTGCGGCTGAGCCCGAAGGGCTGCGTATCAGCTTCACCGCCAGGGATGGGCGTGGTCGCCAAGTCAGAGATTTCGCCGAAGCCCTGAATTGGATCAAAGATGAACATCCCGCTTTTCAAAAATCGGAAATCACTCCGATTCCGGTCTATCTGATTTTTGGTCCCGAAGACTGGGGCCTGTCTGCCGATGATCTTGAACTCACTCATTTTGCCTGCGCCATCCCCACTTTCGGCGACAACACCAGCTTGAATTTGGCTCAAGCCGTTTTGCTGGCCCTCTACACTCTTCGTCTCGAGTGGGGCGGTCAGCGCTCACAGCTAGAGGGCCAACAACCCCCACGCCAAACAGGCACCGAAAATGTCTTTCCAGAAAAGGCTCTGCAACAGTGGCTTCAAGAAATGGGTTTTGATATCTCTCATCGCCGTATCAACGTCTACACGGTTCTGAAACGAATGCTTTTGCACAATATCCCGAACAGCAAAGAGCTTCGAGTTCTTGAAACGGTCTTGCAACAAGCCATCCGCAAACTCCGCGAGTACAACGAACTTCGGCGAGGACTGAATCTGCCGAACGTCGACGTCACCAACAAAGAACAAAACAAAACACCATCGGACAAATAAGATGGAAGAGATCGAAAAACACTTTCGCTGCCCCTATTGTCTAGAAATGATCTCGATGATTTTGGATCTCTCTGTCGAAGGCGAGCAAAGCTACATCGAAGACTGTGAAGTTTGCTGTCACCCAATTCAGATCAGCTACACAGTCACCAATGACGGACAGCTCAAAGGTTTTCGGAAAGAAAAAACGTGAGCGATCGAGACATTTTTTTGCATTCGAGGGATTCCATGGATACGCAAATATTGACTGAACCAACTAGGCCC
>PEZR01000031.1:0-366 GCA_002773975.1 Bdellovibrio sp. CG10_big_fil_rev_8_21_14_0_10_47_8 | reverse complement strand
GGACATAGCGTATAATTGTTGTCCCATTTTCATCTTCATGAGTTCGCTCAATAGGAAGCTCTCTATTGGGAGCATATTCTTTGTGGGCCTGTGGATTAACTCGGTCAGATGCTTTTAGTTTTTCAGGTTTTTTATAACTAGTCTCTTCCTTTGTAGCTGGTAGTCTATTAGCTTTGAGATTTTCTTCTGACTTAGTAAAATTTTGAACTTTATCTGGAGATCGCAACCATTGAATTAATCCAAAAACGATAAAAAAACTTATGGTGAGAAGAGACAAAATACTTTTGTGATCGATTAACCAATCTTGCCAGGTCGATAAAAACCAATGAGTCCCAGACTCTCCATCAGATGGTGTATTTTCAAGCT
>PEZR01000071.1:15111-23370 GCA_002773975.1 Bdellovibrio sp. CG10_big_fil_rev_8_21_14_0_10_47_8 | reverse complement strand
ACGGGATTTATCATGTTGAGGATGGGGCAGATTCTCCAAATGCAAGGTCGGGCGCCAGAGGCGTCAGAAGTTTTCCGCTTGGTGGCGAGGACATTCCCCCAAAACATGGAACTAAAGACCCAGGCCGAGAGCTTGGCGAAATCAGTTGAGTGACCTCATGAACATGGGGAAGCTTCTTTTTATTCTAACACTATTTCTAGCGGTGAGTGCCACCGGCAGTACTCACAGTGCATTTTATGTTGATTTGCCAGAAGGCTGTTTTAACAAAAAAGTTTATCCCTGTGCTCTGCGTGTTCCCAGTGGATTTCTTCGTTTTGAACGAGGTCATGATGTTTTTCAGTTAGGGGAGAACAGTGATCTGGTCTTTCTCGGGCCCAAAAAATTCAAGCTCCTAAAAGGTCGGGCTTGGATTCAATCAAAGTCTGATTTGACGATCGAGGTTCAGCCCGAATTTTTGATGTCGAGCCAGGGCGAAATTTATCTCGAAAAACTCTCCAGCACCGGGATTCTTATACGAAATTTGGACTCTGAGCTCTCCATTTCTTCTAGTCGGCTACTTCCCAGCGAGGCTCTTCCCATTGGGTTTCAAAATTGGTATTCCGGGATGGGCACTCAGGGGCAAATCGTGAGGGGTGTAATTCGTCCCATTGATGGCGAGGAATTTTTGAGGTCTTGGTTGCCGTTGGCGGGGCTGTCTGTGGCCCAGGCCAAGAGAAAAGTTTCTGAGTACCGTGAGCAATGGGCTCAGGCTGTGGAGATGGCTTCTAAGCTCTATCAAGAGGTCGTCGATCGCCGCCAGGCGTCTGTCGCAGAAAAAGAGGCCCAGGTGCAGCGGGTGCGTCTCCGAAGGCAGACGGAGAAAAAGAAACTACGGGAAATTTTTTGTCAAAAAAATGGCCTCGACCGGACCTAGGCAGTGAGCCTTTTGTCTCCGGACATCAGCCTAGATCTACAAACAGCTTTTCATCTAAAAATCTAAAATATGCTATTCTGGCGTTGTCTATTGAGGAGGACAGGATGTCTTCGATCTCCAGTGCCGACAAGAAAAGCCAGAACGATGACCTGCGTGCACAGCGCGAGGAGTATCAAAATCGTCAAGCCCAAGAGGCTAAGCGCCATAAAAAGGAAGTTAAGAGCCTTTTGGAGCAGCAGGATAAAGAAGTCCAAAATTTGAAAGAGGGCTACGAAGGTAAGATTCAAAACCTCAAGGAAAAAAGTAGTCAGCAGTTGACGGAGAGAGATCTCAACAATCAGGCCAAGATTGAGCAGTTGCGGTCCATGTACACCGAGTCTTTAAAAAAGAAAAGTGAAGAGGCCGAAGCCCAGCGGCAGGCTCAGGGCGACAGCTTAAGACGTCAGATCTCGAAGGAAAGACAGATTTCTGAGCAGCAAAAAGACATTCTTTCACAAGGTTTTCGTTCGAGTCTTCAGGATCGAGACCGAAAGCTCCAAGACATTTCGGAGCGATCTCGTTCTGAAATGAAGGAAGCTATTCAAGGAAATGCCAAGAAGCTAGATATGAAGCATCGTCAGGAAATCCAGGCGATAACTGAAGACCGAGATGAAAAGACAGCGGCGGCTTCGCAAAAAATTGGCGAGGTCAAATCGGCCTATGAAAACCAGTTGAAAGACACTGTACAAAAGAGTCAGCGAGAGATGGGGCGCGCCGAAGACAATTGGATGAATGTTTATAAAGAAAAAGAGAAAAATACAGACGCCGTGATGACGGGGAAGAGCGTTCAGCTTCAGGCCGCGAGAGATCGAATGCAGGAAAGGTATGCGGGTGTTCTTCAAGCGAAGACCGGCGAGATGGACAAGGCTCGAGAAACCCTTAAAGAGCAGGCCACTGAGCGAATTGATCATCAGTTGAGGTCGGCTGAGAATGAAAATCGGCGTTTAAAAAATGATCGTTCGGTGGAAGTTTTGACGACGAAAAGAATTCGAGATCTCGAGAAAACCCATTTGATCAGTGATTACGAAAACAGAATCGATAAACTGACCCAACAGAAGGACGGACTGATTGGTCGGGTGAATGAAGTGGCCCGAGAGAACGTAGAGCAAGCCAATAATAAGAATGTCGAGCTCTTGCAGGATACCAACCGAAAGCACCAGCTAACAACGACCATGGCCAATGAACGTCACCAGGAAGACCGCAATCGGCTGGAAATGGAACATACGTCTCAGTTGCAACATTTAAGCAGTCGAACCGGGGAGCGAGTCAACAAGTTGATGAAGTTGAGCTTTGACCAGCAAAAAATGCAGGAAAAAATGCACAAGGACAACCTTGGAGCCTTAAAAAATAATTATGCCGAAGAGCTCTCGAATCAGAGAATGGCGCAGATGGAACAGCTGAAGAACACATACCTGAGGATGGATAAACGTTTGCAAGAGACCGAAGACAAATATTCGAAGAAGATCGACACCATCGTAGCCAACTCCGATGAAAAGTTCCAAGAGATGGAAAATCATTATCAAACTGAACTTCAGAAGCAGGCTCAGGCCTACGAAAGACGAATTAAGGATCAAAACAAAGCTGTCACAACAAACGAGAAGTCTCAGGAGATGAAGTTTGATACCAAAATTGCTCAACTCCAGGATGCGCATGAAAAAGAGATTGATCGTCTTGAGAAACGTCATTTAGAGCAAATGGCATCGCTTTCTCAAAAGCTCAGTTACTATAGAAAAAACACTTAAATATGTTGGTTAATCGCCGAGTTAAAATTGTGGCCACCATAGGTCCCGCGACTAAAGAAGAAAAGTCCTTGGAGAAAGCTATCCGTGCGGGCATGAATGTCGCGAGATTGAATTTTTCCCATGGCAATCACGAGGATCACCTCAAAGTTATTCACAGTCTTAGAAAGCTCACCCAGAAAATGAAGGCGCCAGTGACCATTCTTCAGGATTTACAAGGGCCGAAAATCCGGGTTGGTAAATTTGAGCATGGGTCCATCGAGTTGGTCGCTGGACAAAAAGTTCTCATTACGATGAAACCAGTGGTTGGGACCGCGGGGGTCATCCCGTCGGATTTCCCAGAGCTTGCAAAAAGTGTTGAAGAAGGCGACCGCATTTTGTTGGATGATGGTCTTCTGGAGTTGCGTGTTGTCGCGGTTCGAGATGACGAATTGGATGCGGAAGTGGTCTATGGAGGCACGTTGAAGGATCGAAAGGGGATGAATATTCCTGGACGAACCTTGGCGGTGGAGTGTTTGACCGAAAAAGATCTTAAAGATCTCGAGTTTGGGCTGACGCACAAGGTAGACTATGTTGCGCTTAGTTTTGTTCGGCATGGGAAAGACATTCGACAGCTCCGAGACTTAATTGACGCGAAAAATCCCGAGACGAAAATCTGCGCAAAAATTGAAATGTTGGAGGCGATTGAAAATTTGGAAGAAATTGTTCGCCTGTCAGATGCTGTGATGGTGGCGCGGGGGGATCTTGCTGTTGAGGTTGGACAGGCACGGCTGCCTGGATTTCAAAAGCAGATCATTCATGTGGCCAATCAGATGAACAAACCAGTGATCACAGCGACCCAGATGTTGGACTCGATGGTTGAAAATCCTCGGCCAACCAGAGCGGAAATCACCGATGTCGCAAATGCCGTCTTGGACGGAACAGACGCAGTGATGCTTTCGGCAGAGTCCGCCAGCGGGAAGTACCCATTTCGCTGTATTCGCACCATGCATGAGATTATTGTTGAAGTCGAAGACAAGATGGAGAAGTTTTATAAAATTTCTTTGGAGAACGAATTTCTGAGCCCAGCAGGGGCCATTGGTGCGAGCGCCAGTCTCAGCGCTCTGAAGCTGGATGCAAAGGTGATTTTGTGTCTGACCTCTTCGGGGCGGACGGCCAATATTATTTCTGGATTTCGACCCAAGGCCCGCATCGTGGCAGTGACCGATGAGCTTGAGACTTTGAATCGTCTCGAGTTGATCTGGGGTGTGCAGACCTTGCCCATTCGGCCCTACTCGAATCTGGAGCAAGTGGTTGAACAGTGTGAAAAGATCTTGGTTCAATATGGTTTGGCAAAAACCGGAGACAAAGTGGTGATGACCTATGGTCAACCGATCTACGGTGGATCGAAAACAAATACTCTTTACATTTTCACGCTCGGTGGCGAACAGTATCAGCGTTTATCGGATGAAGACTTGCCTCTTCGTTATCGCCGCGACATGACGCTGATCGAATAGAAATCTTATCGACTTCCAGAATTGAGCGGCTGAATCGGCGGACCCATGGGTGCCAACCAAGACGGCGAAAATCCCAGGGCGTTGACTGGAATAAAATAGCACATTGAGCAGGGTTGAAGCATCATTCCAGGTCGTTGAAATGTCAGAGTCTCCATCGAAGGAAGATAGATATCATAGTTGGATGAAGAACGAGACTCGCGATAGAGCGAACCCGAATAGGTGCTTGCTGGTGGCGGAGTTGTGATCGAGGGTGATGGGTCTTGACTGAGTTTTGTGGGCTGCGCAGGTGGTTTCAGTCTTTCGAGGTTGGTATTGATTTTTTCCATGGTATTTCGAACGATGGGCTCAGTTTTTGCCGGCGCGGGCTCGGTCACTGGGCGAGCGTCAGTCAAGAAGGGTGGCGTTTGTGATCTTTCGAGGAGATTCAGGGCCTGTTGGCAATATTCCCGGGCGTTTCTGCCAGCCGCAAGAGATCGCAGATTGTGTTGCTTTGTCCACCAGCCATCGAAGGCTTCATCGATGTCGCGGGGTCGTTCCGAGGCGCTTCTGCAGGCTGTTTTATTCGAGTTTTTCTTGAGCCATGCTCCGGCTTCTTTCTTGAGGATTTCATACCGAGGGTTTTGTGCTGTCATATAGTCTGCGGTCATCGTTTTAAGTTTCTCGGGCTGGTCTTCGGGTTGTTTGCAGTAATGGCTGGCAACAATTAGAAAACTTCGGGACATGAGCTCTTGCCCCATGGAAGTTTGATCCAAGGGACAGGCGGAATGATTGTTTGCCTGATCGGGTCCGGGGGCGGGGAGTGCCGTGGCAAAAAGATGACTGGAAAAAAATAGGAAGGGAAGAATGGAAATGAAAAATATTTTCATCAGTTACCTCTTTACTTTGCCGAGGGCGTAAATGATCTGCCAATAGGGGGTGACTTTGTCGAGCTCATCCGGAGAGAAACTGGACATAATTTGTTTATCATCGCCAATGGTGTGATCGCCAATCAATTTTTTTTCAACCAAACAAAGAGTTTCTTCGGGTTTGATAACAAAACCAATTTCCTTCATAGAGTCATTTTGAACCTGAGTCAGATTCAGAGCCACCATGCCTTTGTCATTTTCCGTGAGCTGCTTTGCGAAATGGAGAAGACCTGTGAGCAGTTTGAGCTCATTTTCTTTGATCAGGGTGCGATCAGATTCTTTTTTGAAGAGCCATTCATTGTGCCAGTCGACAAAAGAAAATAAAAAATCCGGTTGATGATTGATGATCTGCTGGCGGCCTTCCCCCAGATCTTCAATTTTCACCATCTTTAAGCCTTCAAGAGTTTCCAAAAGCTTTTGCATTTTATGAGCGGCTTCTTGGAAAATCTGAATGGTGTAGTTGCGCAGCAAATACCCATTGATGGTTAAACTTTTTTTATCTTCGCTGGGTTTTCCATAACGATGGCCGACGAAATTTAAAATGGCCACCAACTTGTTCATCGTGTGCGGCGGAAAAAGATCGTCATCAGTTTCATTTCGTTCAAGTTGTTTAATGCGTTGATTGGCATTTCGAAGATGATCATTCACCGTCCGCATGATGGCTTTGCACCACTCAGGGAAACTCTGAAATTGGGCATGGAGAGCCTTGTAGGGAAGGGCAATGACTTCGCTGTCCTTGAGCGCCTTCACCGAAGCGGAGCGTGGTTTGTTGTCGAAGAAGGCCATTTCGCCAACCATGGCGCCGGGGCCAATTTCCGCCAACACAATTTCAGAGGTTTGTTTGGTCTTAACTACTGCAAACTTGCCGCTTTTGACGACATACATAGAATCAGGTGGATCACCTTCTCGAAACAGATAGTGATCACGCTCAATTTTCTTCGGTCCATTTGTCGCTGACATCTCTTTTATTTTAGCGATGTTGGCCCAAGGAGTCCAAACCCAAGGCCCTTTCTAGCCTGGACCAAGGTAGCGTCCACCTACATGGGTTTGCAGTCGGGTGCGATTTTCATTTTGCCCTCGGTGGCAGCGAGGACTTTTTCTGGGGTTAGGTCGGGGGCATATTCCCGTAAAACAAAACCTTCGGGGGTGACGTCGATGACGCCAAAGTCAGAGACAATTTTTTGAATGCAGCCGACGCCAGTTAAGGGCAGGGTGCATTTCGTTTTCAGCTTCGAGCGGCCCTCTTTGTCGGTATGTTGCATGGCTACAATCACCCGACGAGCGCCAGCGACCAAATCCATCGCGCCGCCCATGCCTTTGACCATTTTGCCAGGAACCATCCAGTTGGCGATGTCTCCGGTTTCAGAAACCTCCATCGCACCCAAGACGGTGAGATCTACGTGGCCTCCGCGAATCATCGCAAAACTGTCAGCAGAAGAAAAAAAACTCGCGCCTGGAACTGTTGTCACCGTTTGTTTCCCGGCATTGATGAGGTCAGGATCGATATCTTTTTCCAGCGGAAATTGGCCCATTCCAAGGAGTCCATTTTCACTTTGAAACATCACTGACTTGCCTTCAGAAATATAGTTGGCAACCAGGGTGGGAATGCCAATCCCTAGGTTCACGGTGAATCCATCTTGAACTTCCAGAGCAATTCTTTGCGCGATTTGATCCCGAGTGAGTGGCATAGTCAGGCTTCCTTTCTGACAGTTCTTTGTTCGATGCGTTTTTCGTAATTCACACCTTGAAAAATTCTTTGCACATAGATTCCGGGGGTGTGAACTTCATCCGGATCCAGTTCTCCAGGCGCCACCAGGTGTTCGACCTCAGCAACAGTGATTTTCCCAGCCGTGGCGGCAACGGGATTAAAGTTTCTGGATGTTTTTCTGTACACCAGATTGCCAAAATGATCGCCCTTCCAAGCTTTGACAAATGCAAAATCGCCCTTGATGGCTCTCTCCAGGATATATTTGCGCCCCTCAAATTCACGAACCTCTTTGCCTTCGGCGACAAGAGTGCCGACCCCTGTGGGTGTGTAAAACCCAGGGATGCCAGCTCCGCCTGCGCGCATACGTTCTGCCAGAGTCCCCTGGGGGCAAAATTCGAGTTCAAGTTCTCCGGCCAGATACTGCTTTTCAAAAGTTGCATTTTCTCCGACATAGCTTGAAATCATTTTGCGAATCTGTCGGGTCTGTAAAAGCAGACCCAGTCCGCCGTCATCGACGCCGGCATTGTTAGAAACACAGGTGAGATTTTTAGCGCCGCTGGCTTTGAGAGCAAGAATAGAGTTTTCCGGGATTCCACACAGACCAAAACCACCCAGAATTAGCGTCATGCCATCTTGAACACCAGCAATAGCTGACTTCGCGTCCGCAAAAACTTTTTTGGCCATATCTAAGCCCTTTCCACGATCAAGGCCACGGCTTCGCCGCCGCCGATACAAAGTGTTGCCAATCCATATTTTTTTCCGCGTTCTTGTAAAGCATAACAAAGAGTTGTCAGGATTCTAGCGCCGCTGGCGCCAATCGGGTGGCCGATGGCAATTGCCCCGCCATGCACATTGACCTTGTCCGCCGGAATTTCCAGTTCTTTCATCGCCGCCATCGTCACATTGGCAAAAGCTTCGTTGATTTCCCAAAGATCAATGTCACCCACTTGAAGCTGAGCTTTTTTCAAAGCCGCTTTGATCGCGCCGACCGGAGCGGTTGTGAACCACTTCGGATCTTGGGCGAAAGTTCCGTGAGCAACAATTTTAGCTAGTGGTTTCACGCCGCGGGTTTGCGCGGTCTTCTCGCTCATCAGTACAAAAGCGGCGCCACCGTCGTTGATTTTTGAAGCATTGGCGGCGGTGATCGTGCCCTCTTTTTCAAAAGCAGGGCGGAGGCTTGGAATTTTATCAAAACGCGCATTGCCGGGTTCTTCATCTTTGTCGATGAGAACGGTGCCTTTTCGGTCTTTGACTTCGACGCCAACGATTTCTTTTTGAAAAAGATTTTTGTTTTGGGCTTCTTGAGCTTTTTTATAAGAGTTGATCGCGAACTCGTCTTGTTGCTCGCGCGTGAACTTGTATTCTCGAACACAAAGCTCGGCGGCGTTGCCCATGTGCCAGTTGTTATAGGGGTCCCACAAGCCGTCTCGAATCATCGAATCAACAATCGGCACAGAGC
>PEZR01000071.1:14885-15103 GCA_002773975.1 Bdellovibrio sp. CG10_big_fil_rev_8_21_14_0_10_47_8 | reverse complement strand
GGCTCATGTTTTCCTGGCCACCAGCCACGGCGATTTGTGAATTTCCAAGCGCAATTGAATCTGCGGCGAGCATCACGGCCTTCAGTCCTGAACCACAAACTTTGTTGATGGTCATGCAGGCTGTCGAAGGGTTGAGGCCGGCTGCGATTGCGGCCTGTCTTGCGGGGGCTTGGCCCACGCCAGCGGTCAGCACTTCACCCATGATGCACTCGTTGACT
>PEZR01000071.1:14091-14877 GCA_002773975.1 Bdellovibrio sp. CG10_big_fil_rev_8_21_14_0_10_47_8 | reverse complement strand
GGCGACCTGAGCGCGTTTGAGGGCCTCACGGATCGCGGCGGCGCCGAGTTGAGGGGCTGGCATTTGAGAGAATACTCCTTGAAACGAACCAACTGGGGTGCGAGCTGCTGAGGCGATGACAACCTTTTCCATAAACTTTCCTTTCAGAACTTTTGCTTTTCATTTGGGACCTCACAAGGCACACTTTTTTTATAGAGGTGTCAATACATGAAGACTGCAGTCAAAAATTTCTCGTCTCGTCCGTCGGGCTCCATTTCTTGGGCCATTCAATTTCTGTTTTTCGCTGGGATTTTTGCCACTGTGGGTCTTTCGGCTCGGGCCGCCACAAACACCGACTGGCCTTTGAAAAATTTTGATCGATTATTGATTTCTGTTCCCGAAGCCACTCTGCGTATAAACGGAGAAGCAGGAGCAAAAACTTTGCGCGTCAGCCTTCAGGAATCGGCCGCCGAAGACTTTGAAGTGCAGTTAAATGGAGCACGCCTAGAGATTCATCCGAAAGCAGAGATCGACAAGGAAAGTTTCGGGCAGGTGTCTGCCAAAAAACGAGTGATTGAGATCACTGGCGCTCCGGTGGCCCTTGAAGTGCATATATTTTCTGGCCAGGTTCAGTTATCTGACTGGAGCAAAGACAGCCTCATTCATGTGCAAAAGGGTAAAGTCTTGGCGCGCAACGGTTCGGCCGCGTTGGTTGCTCATGTGCAAAACGGTGAACTGATGGTTTTAGATCATCAAGGAAAATTGAATGCGGATACGTATAAGGCGACAGTCCAGATTAAAAGCCTC
>PEZR01000071.1:13628-14085 GCA_002773975.1 Bdellovibrio sp. CG10_big_fil_rev_8_21_14_0_10_47_8 | reverse complement strand
GATGCCGACATCGAGAGCTTTTTGGGAGATACTCAAATTGATCGAGCCAAGGGCTTTTTGTCATTGAAGCAGGGGCAGGGTTCTTCAAAAATTGTCAACAGCTCGGGCACTTTGCAGTTTGAGCTGACAAAAGGTGTTTTAAATTCTCAGGGCTTTAACGGTCGCGTGGAGGGGCAAACTCAGGAAGGACCGGTGAATATCACCGTCGATGGGGACAGCGATGTGAACGTGAAGTCTCAGTCCGGTCGCGTGACGATCCGCCCTTCTAGCAAGTCAGGAGCTTGGCTGAATGTCACCTCGGCGGAGGGGGATATTTATGGGCCGTCGTATATGCGGGTTAGCCGTGAGGGAAGTCAAAAAAGTTTGAGGGGCCGACTTCGCGGAGATGTTCAAAAGGGAAGCATTGTTGTGCGCAGCCAAGACGGGGTCATTGTCATTCGCTAACGCAAAGGGCAAT
>PEZR01000071.1:5457-13618 GCA_002773975.1 Bdellovibrio sp. CG10_big_fil_rev_8_21_14_0_10_47_8 | reverse complement strand
AGGGGCACTGAAATCGTTCAAGCATCCTTGTCTATGGCAAAAACAGCAAGGAAATCTGTGAAAAAACCAGCGGCAAAATCAGCGTCCAAAACGGCATCAAAATCGAGCTCTAAGTCGGCAAAATCTGCTGGCAAAAATAACGCAAAACAACAAAAAGCAAAACCAGCGGCCAAGGCAAAAGCCACTGAAAAAGCGGACAAAAAGGTGAAGTCTAAATCTTTGTTAAAGTCCGTTGGCGAAGCTGCCAAAAAGCTTTTGAGCAAAGAGAAAACTCCGGAAGCTGCGAAGGCCGCAAAAGCTCCTGTCGAGCCCAAAACTTTAAAGTCCTTGAAAAAAGAAAAACCAGGAAAAAAGAAAAAAGAGAAAAAAGGCAAAGAGGGCTTTGATCTCGAAGATGATTTGTTGGATTCCGATGAAGAGATTGGTTCCGAAGAAATTCCTGATCTTTCTGAATTTGATGAAAATGAGACTGAAGAAGAATCCTTGGATGATGGCAGCGAAACTGAGGCTGCTATGGGTGAGTACAAACCCTCGTCGGATGACGAAGTCATCCTGACAGACGCCGATGGTCGCAGATATTGCCGCGTGCGCGAGTGCGATCAAGCCGCCAGTGTCGAGGGTTATTGTCGTTACCATTATCTGCTCTTGTGGAAACGTATCCAAGTTCGCCGAAAAATTTTGGCCGATGGGAAGCTGGAACGTTACGTAGAAGAATTGACTTCTCGATACCCGGATAAATTCTTGGAAATGATCCGCAAAGATCTGCGCACTGAAAAAGAATTCCTGAATGCCATTGCAGAACTTGAAATCGACGAGTCTGCAGGAGACAGCGATTTCGAGGATGAAGCACAGAACTTTATCGACGAAGTCCGTGGCATCACCACCGACTCTGGAATGAGCGACGAAGAAGAGTTCTAGGGCCTGATGATTGCTGCGATACTTAATTTTTTCGCCGAATGGGTACTAGGATCAGCGTGATTGTTGTTGGAACAGTTGTGGCAAGGTTAGTCTCCTAGTTGGATTCGCCTCCGGCCTCAGTGCAGATTCTCTTTTTTCTTTTTCCCAGAAAATATTGTGGGGGTTGAGGTGTCTTCGACTTCGATGGTTTCTTCGGCGATGTCTAAGGCATCGTCGCTGTCGAGGTCTTGGACCAGGCCTTCAGCTTCTTCACCCAAAAGGGCGTTGGCTTGGGCTTCAAGGTCTGAGTTTTCCGTGGAGAATTGCAACCACAGAGCTCTTTTATTGAATTCGTATTCTTTCCAGGAGTAAGGGAAATCGGGTTCTTCCTCTTCGCCGGTGTCAAAGTACTCTTTCATCATGCTGGCAGCTGCATCCACGCAGTCGTGAATGCGCTCAAGAGTGTCTTTGTCTTTGGTCGAATGCTCGATGGAGACTTCGAAATTGGCTTGGCGGAGGCGGCCTTTTTCCAAGATGCCGACGCGCAGCAAAATTTCTTGAGGATAGATTTTTCCCTCGATAATGAGCTTGGCGTTGTTCAGCTCAGCCTTGAACCCTTGCGTGAAAACATCCTGCAACTGTTGCAGATATTCTTTCGGGAAAGCGGTCCATTTTTTGGAGGATTTCAGTCTTGGATTCATATTTGACACCTCGGAAGCCCGTCCGTATAACCCATTGCAGTCTCTGACACAATAAGGAAAATCAAAGTGGATTTGTCTTCAGAAAATTTGATTCCACAAGTGCAACACTCTGACGTAGGTCATGGCCGGGGCGTTTACGTGTCCACCTATGGCTGCCAGATGAATGTCAATGACTCAGAACGAATGTATTCCCTGCTAGAAATGGCAAATTTCACTCCGGTGGCGAGTCCCGAGCAAGCTTCTCTGATCATCATCAATTCGTGCAGCGTGCGTGAAAAGCCCGTGCACAAAGTTTTCTCCGAAGTTGGAAAGTACCGGAAGCTGAAACAAAAAAATCCAGAGCTCAAGATTGGCGTTGGTGGCTGTGTCGGTCAGCAGGAAAAAGAAAATCTGATGAAAGACCAACCCATGATCGACTTTGTCTTCGGCACTGATGCCATCGATCAGCTGCCGACGATGGTGGCGCAGGCCTTTGCCGGCGAGCACCGTTTGGTCAAAGCTCAATTTCAGCACCGAGCGCCCTATCATGTCGAGACCTTGGTGCGAAATCCCGGGGTGTCTACTTTTGTGAATATCACCAAGGGCTGCGATAACTTTTGTACTTTCTGTGTTGTGCCGTACACTCGGGGCCGGGAAAAAAGCCGACCGCTGAAGCATGTTCTTCAAGACATCAATGAGCTTATTGGCCGTGGGGTCAAAGAGGTCACCTTGCTCGGGCAAAACGTCAATTCCTATACGTCGGATTGTGGAGCTGATTTTGCTGACCTGATGGAGAAAGTGGCCCAAGAAACCAAGATTGAGCGGATTCGGTTCACGACCTCTCATCCAAAAGATTTTAACCAGAAATTGGTCGATGTGATGTACGCGAATCAACCAAAGATCTGCGAATACATCCATTTGCCGTTTCAGAGTGGAAACTCTCGAGTTTTAGAAACGATGAACCGGGGTTACAGTCGTGAAGAGTATTTGCAAAAAATTGAAATGATCAAAAAAGCGATCCCCAATGTTGTGCTCTCAACAGACATCATCGTTGGATTCCCTGGGGAAACTGAAGAGGAGTTTAAGGACACTCTGAGCTTGGTGCAAGAAGTGGGTTTTGAAACAATATTTGCTTTTAAATACTCGCCTCGTCCTTTTACCAAGGCGGCTCGGTTCGAAGGACAGATTGATGAAGTTACAAAGTCTGATCGGCTGACCAGATTATTTGAAGCCCATGATTTAATGGCCCGCGAGTTGGTGAAAAGATACGAGGGGCAGACGCTTGAAATTTTGATCGAAGCTTTTGATGAGAAGAGGGGCAATCTTTCGGGCCGCTCATCACAGAATAAACTGGTTTATATGCCAGGTGATGCGAGTTTGATTGGTAAAACTATGCCGGTGAAAATCACCAAGGCTTTTCCCGCCGTTTTGCGCGGAGAAATTCTGCCGGTTCAATGAAAACAGTTTTCCCCATTGAACATTACGAAGAATACAAAATTGTCGAGAGTCGGCTGATTCGATTGGCGCCCTATGCGATGGCCTTGAATCAAGATCCTTCGAAGCCTCTTTTGCTCTTGAAAGACAAGTCCGGTCAGCATGTTCTGCCGGTGACTTTGAATCCCGTCGAGGCTGGCACGGCTTTGCAATCTTCCTCTCACAGTTTGATTCCAACCACACCCCACAAGGTTACCCAGTTGTTATTGGAATCATTAAAGATGAAGGTCGAACGTTGCGTGTTTGTGGAAATCAAAGGTCATTGCCAGTATGTCAGACTTTTTATCGACGGACATCCCAATGAAGAGTCTTTGAAAGTTCGGGCGGATGAGGCCATGTCTCTTTGTCTGCATCTCAATGTGCCATTTTATGCGACTCGAAAGTTTATGAATCGCAGCCGAACGATGCAGGCGGATCTTGAGGGATTGGCACAGGTGCAGTCCTCACAGCCAGATGTTTTTACACGAACGCATCAGTATCTTTTGTAGGGGGCATTCATGAAAGCTCAGCTCATCACCGTGCGGGGGGCGACGCCGCAAATTGGCAAAGATTGTTTTTTGGCCAGCAACGCCACCCTGATCGGCGATGTTCAGATCGGTGATGGGTCGTCGATCTGGTACCAAACGACTTTGCGAGGGGATGTGAATTCCATCCGCATCGGCAAAGAAACCAATGTCCAAGACGGCACAGTGATTCATGGAACCTATCAAGGTTTTGCTACTTTTTTAGGCGACCGAGTGACCATTGGCCATATGGTGGTTCTTCATGGATGCACGGTGGGCAGTGGTTCATTGGTCGGCATGGGTTCGATCGTCATGGATGGAGCTGAAATTGGTGAGCACTGCCTGGTTGGCGCGGGGAGTCTAGTGACAGAAGGTTCCAAGTTTCCACCACGAAGCTTGATTCTGGGTCGGCCGGCCAAGGTGAAGAGAGAATTGACCGCAGAAGAGATTGATTTACTCGAAGAGTCTGCGGACAATTATCTTCTCTATAAATCTTGGTACTGAGCCTGTGTTCGTACTAAAGTAGTCCTGGTACTCGATTGATCCAATTCAATGGGTATCCAAGGAGAACTGGCGTTCAAGCGCTGACTGCACAACCTGGATGGTGAAAATGGAAGTGGCACTGACTTTTGACGATATTCTTTTAGTCCCTCAATATTCAGAAATTGTTCCCTCGGAGGTGGATACCTCCAGTGATTTTGCGCGGGGGAAAAAATTAAATATTCCTATCGTTTCGTCCGCCATGGACACCGTCACCGAGAGCAAGGTGGCGCAAAGAATGGCGCAGATGGGGGGGTTGGGAATCATTCATAAAAATCTTTCGATGGAAGATCAGGCTCTCGAAGTTGAAAAAGTCAAAAAATATGAGTCCGGAATGATTATTGATCCCATTACTCTGGGGCCTGATCAGTTGATTTCAGAGGCCTTGCTGCTGATGGGAAAATACAAAATCAGCGGAGTTCCCATCACTGTTGATGGAAAGTTGGTTGGAATTTTAACCAACCGAGATCTGCGTTTTGAGACCAATACTCGTCAGCCCATTAAGAAACTAATGACCACTGAGGGGTTGGTGACGGCGACCGTTGGTACAACGCTGGAGCAAGCCCGCAAGATTTTGCAAAAACATCGGATCGAAAAATTACCGATCGTCGATAAAAACGGCATGCTTAAGGGGCTGATCACGATTAAAGACATTGAAAAAGCTCAGACCTTTCCACGCGCGACCAAGGACAGTCGAGGACGTTTGTTCGTTGGTGCGGCCGTGGGTGTTGATGCCAAGGCCTTTGAGCGAGTGGAGGCACTGGTAGCTGCGCACGCAGATGTGATCGTGGTCGATACAGCTCATGGTCACTCGAAAAATGTTTTGGATATGGTCCAACGGGTTTCAAAGACTTTTAAAGATGTGATTATCATGGCTGGTAATGTGGTGACCAAAGAAGGAACCTTGGCCTTGATGGAAGCGGGCGCTGATGTCGTGAAGGTCGGCGTTGGCCCCGGAAGTATCTGCACCACCCGTGTGGTCGCAGGAGTGGGGATGCCGCAAATCACAGCGATCATGGAGTGCTCAAAGATTGCCAAGAAAAAAGGAAAGACCATTATTGCCGACGGAGGAATCAAATACTCTGGCGATATCACCAAGGCTCTGGCTTTGGGTGCAAATTCGGTCATGATTGGAAATCTCATTGCGGGGGCCGAAGAAAGTCCCGGCGAAACAATTTTGTATCAAGGACGGACTTATAAAACTTATCGTGGAATGGGTTCTATTGGCGCTATGGCTTTGGGTTCTAGAGATCGTTATGGTCAGATGGATGTGATGGACGACAAACTCGTGCCCGAAGGGATCGAAGGCAAGGTTCCTCACAAAGGGCCAGTGGCTGGGATTATTCATCAACTGGTCGGCGGAATCCGGGCAGGGATGGGTTACATGGGAGCACAGACCATGGACGATCTGCAAAAAGATCCTCGCTATGTGAGAATCTCGGCGCAGGGGCTCCGAGAGTCTCACGTGCATGACGTGAGCATCACCAAAGAAGCTCCCAATTATCGAATGGAATAGAAAACGGAAAAAATGGAAAAGCATACTTTTTTGGTTCTTGATTTTGGGTCTCAACTCACTCAGCTCATCGCGAGGCGTTTGCGCGAGCTCGGATATTATTCTGAAATTCATCCCTACAATCTGAGCTTAGAAAAAATCAAAGCTTTGAAGCCTGTCGGAATTATTCTCAGCGGCGGCCCCAATTCGGTTTATGAAGAAGGCGCGCCTTACCGGCCGGTGAAAGAGCTTTTAGATCTGGCTCCTTTGTTAGGAATTTGTTACGGCATGCAATTGATTGCCAAAGATCTTGGCGGTGTTGTCGAAAAAAGCTCGCATCGAGAATACGGATTTAATCGCATTCAATGGAGTCAGTCTGCGGGCCTTCAAGAGACATCGCAAAAAGTGTGGATGTCCCATGGAGATATTGTCAGACAGCCTCCCGCCGGTTGTCAGGTCATTGCGACATCGGAAGGGAATCACCCAGCTGCGATGAAGGGCGAAAGAATTTTATCTTTGCAATTTCATCCAGAAGTGGCCCACACGGAACAGGGTGAAAAAATTCTCCAATATTATGCGCAAAATATGTGTCGGGTTGAGCCCGATTGGCGAGCTCCACAGATTGCGGAGCTTTTACAAGAGCAGGTTCGACAGAAGGCAGGAGCCACTGATCACGTTTTGGTGGGCCTGAGTGGAGGAGTGGATTCTTCGGTGGTGGCGACTTTGTTGACGAGGGCTTTAGGGCCAGAGCGCGTGCACTGTGTTTTTGTGAACAATGGGCTTTTGAGACAGAATGAATTTCGGGATGTCATGGCCCAATATGAAAAAATTGGTTTGAACGTGAAGGGCGTTGACGCTACTGGCGAGTTTCTGACGGCTCTCAAGGGACTGAGCGACCCTGAGCAAAAACGCAAAGCCATTGGTCGGGTGTTTATTGAAATTTTTGAAAAATCGATGGATCCACAGTGGCCGATCAAGTGGTTGGCTCAGGGGACTTTGTATCCCGATGTGATTGAAAGTGTTTCTTTTCACGGAGGTCCCAGTCAAACAATCAAGTCTCATCACAATGTGGGTGGATTGCCTGAAAAAATGAAATTGGGTTTGATCGAGCCGGTCCGGGAGCTTTTTAAAGATGAAGTGCGCCGAGTGGGAGCCGAGCTGGGTTTGCCAGCGGAGATGTTGGGTCGGCATCCTTTTCCAGGGCCGGGTCTTGCAATTCGAATCATGGGAGAAGTGACGGAGCCCGACCTGCAGGTTCTCCGCGAAGCTGATCATATTTTTATTTCTCACCTGCGTGAGAAAAAATTGTACGACAAAATTTGGCAGGCCTTCTGTGTTTTGTTACCTGTGAAGACCGTGGGTGTTCAGGGTGATGGTCGCACTTACGACAAAGTCCTGGCGTTAAGAGCGGTGACTTCGAGTGATGGGATGACGGCAGACTGGTACCCCTTTGAGTTTGAATTTATGCGAGACGTTTCCAACGAGATCACCAACAAAGTTCATGGTGTGAATCGTGTTGTTTATGATGTCACCAGCAAGCCTCCTGGCACCATTGAGTGGGAGTAGTCGACGTGAGTTTTGTGCATCTCCACACCCATTCAGAATATTCATTGCTCGAGGCCAGTACACGGGTCAAAGCTTTGGCTAAAAGAGCCGCGGAATATCAAATGCCAGCGGTGGCACTCACCGACAATGGAAATATGTTCGGGGCGATTGAGTTTCATTTTGCGGCCTTGGATCAAGGGATCAAACCGATATTGGGTCTCGATGTTTACATGGCGCCGGGATCTCGGTTGGTGAAATCACAGGATCGTAACGAAATTCAAAAACCAAATACTCGTTTGGTTTTGCTGGCGCAGAATTTAGATGGGTATCGAAATCTTTGCCAGATATCCAGTGTTGGATACCAAGAGGGTTTTTATTACAAGCCTCGCGTGGATTATGAAACTCTTGAAAAATACAATGAACATTTGCTGGTGCTTTCAGGGGGGCTTCGAGGGGAAATTCCTCAGTCTTTTTTGACAGAGGGTCCCGAAAAGGCTTTGGAAAAAGTTCGCCATTTGCAAAAAATTTTTGGCGACCGGTTTTATCTTGAAATGAATCGAACAGGCTTGCCGGAGTGGAAAGAGATCAATGCCTTTTTGCTCGAGGCCTCTAAGATCACCGGTGTTCCTGTGGTTGCTGCCAATGATGTGCACTATCTGGGGCAGGATGACCAAATGTCTCAAGAGGTTTTGATCTGCATTGGCACCAATAAAACCTTGCAGGATGAGTCTCGGTTTCGATTGGGAACGGACCAGTTTTATCTGAAGTCTTCGGAGCAAATGCGAGAGCTTTTTAAAGACTTGCCGGAAGCCTGTGATCGAACTCTAGAGATCGCAGATCGCTGTCAGGTGCAGTTCAAGATGAAAGATAGTGCGGGAAAAGCCATTTATCATCTGCCCAGTTTTCCGACGGAGAATGGAGCGACATTGGATGAAGAAATCCGTCGGTTGTCCAGGGCCGGTTTGGAACGACGGTTTCTGGAGCTTGCGGCTCGGGGCGAAGTGGTCGCT
>PEZR01000071.1:0-5435 GCA_002773975.1 Bdellovibrio sp. CG10_big_fil_rev_8_21_14_0_10_47_8 | reverse complement strand
GGCAGCGTTTGGATTTCGAACTTTCGGTGATCGACCGAATGGGCTTCAATGGGTATTTTCTAATCGTTCAAGACTTTATCAATTGGGCCAAGGAGCAGGGGATCCCCGTGGGACCAGGCCGAGGTTCAGGAGCTGGCTCATTGGTGGCCTATTCATTACGAATCACAGATCTAGATCCTATTCCCAACTTTTTGCTTTTTGAGCGATTCTTAAATCCTGAACGAATTTCCATGCCAGATTTTGATATCGATTTCTGTCAGGATCGTCGTCAAGATGTCATCCAGTACGTGACCAACAAGTACGGCGCGCCCTCGGTTTCTCAGATCATCACTTATGGAAAATTGCAAACACGAGCAGCGATCAAAGATGTGGGCCGAGTTCTGGGGATGAGTTTTGCCGATGTCGATGTGGTGACCAAACTGGTTCCCGACAAACTCAATATCTCGCTGAAGGAAGCTCTAGAGATGGAGCCGCGTCTTCGGGAAATGATCGAGATGAACCCACAGGTTGCAACCTTGATGGATTTAGCTCAAAGGGTCGAGGGGATGGTTCGTCATGCTGGAATTCACGCAGCCGGAGTGATCATTGCCGATGGGGAACTGGTTCGCCACGCTCCACTTTACCGAGGGGCGGAAGGCGAGCAAGTTGTTCAGTATGACATGAAACATGCCGAGAAAATCGGCTTGATCAAGTTCGACTTCTTGGGTCTTAAGACTTTGACTCACATTTCTCACGCATTGAAACTGATTAAGAAAAATCGTGGGAAACAGATTGAGGCAGATCAGATTCCGATGACAGATCCTCAGGTTTTCGAACTGATGTCTCGCGGGGATACCGCCGGGATTTTTCAGTTTGAGGGTGAGGGCATCACCGATGCGACGCGAAAAATCAAACCTACCGGGTTTGGCGACATCACCGCGATCACTTCTTTGTACCGCCCGGGCCCCATGGCCAATATTCCTGAATTCACTAAGCGAAAAAATGGAGAATCACCGGTCGAGTATATTTTGCCTGAAACCGAAGATGTGCTGAAGGAAACCTATGGGATCATGGTTTACCAAGAGCAGGTGATGGGGATTGCCTCGAAGATTGCCGGCTATAGCTTGGGTGAAGCAGATATGCTCCGTCGAGCCATGGGAAAAAAAATCAAAGAAGAGATGGATCAGCACCGAGTGCGTTTTATGAAAGGTGCTGAAAGTAGGGGACATGATCCTAAAAAATCAGAAGAGCTCTTTGATTTGATGTACAAGTTCGCTGATTACGGATTCAACAAATCCCATGCAGCGGCCTACAGTGTGATTACTTTGCAAACGGCTTGGATCAAATGTCATTATCCGGCAGAATTTTTTGCAGCCCTTTTGTCGACAGAGATATCAGATACGGACAAAGTCGTTAAGTACGTTAAAGATGCGCAAAAAAGAAACCTCGAGGTCCGACCTCCCCATGTGAATCATTCCGATTACCTGTTCACCGTTAAGGGTGATGATGTGTATTTTGGGCTGGGTGCGATCAAAGGGGTGGGAGAATCCGCAATTTCCGCTGTTCTTGAGGCACGAGAGAGCTTGCCGGCTAAGAAATTTGAAAGCCTCGAGCATTTTTTTGAAGTGGTGGATACCAAACGTCTGAATAAAAAAGTGATTGAGTGTTTGATCAAGGCCGGAGCTTTTGATGGTTTCGGGCCCCACCGGGCGCAGATGATTGCTGGATATCAGCGCTTTTTGGACCGCGCGGAAGAAGTTCGAAAAGACAAAGAAATGGGACAAGTCTCTTTGTTTGATCTGGGAACTGGAGCTGAAACCAAAGTGGAATTGCCAGATGCAAAGCCATGGACAAGGGCGGCCTCGTTGGCTTTTGAAAAAGAGGTCCTGGGTTTTTATTTAAGCGATCATCCATTGAAGGGCTTCGATAACCTTTCAAAAATATGGGTGAGTGGCCATGTGGCCGATCTTCCGCAAATTGGCCTTGAGCATGCAAAAAAAATTGTAAAGGAAGAAACTCCTCGCAAATATGATCCTAGACAAAGAGATGCCGGAAAAAAAAGGGTCATCGTTGCGGGACTTATTGCCGAAATGCGAGAGCTGATCACCAAAAAGGGAACTCGCATGGCTTTTGCGAAGATCGAGGATCTTACCGGGAGTGTGGAGGCCGTCATTTTCCCGGATGCTTTTGCGCGCACAGAAGTCTTGCTCAAAGATGAACGACCCATGTTGATCGCGGGCCTTCTCGAAGTCAGTGAGGAGGGGGTTGCCAAGATCATTGTTGAGAGCTTGTCGCCAATGGAAGAGGTTTTGAAAAAAACAAAACGAATGACCTTTCGATTGGATATGCTGGAGAAAGATCAGTTTCAGAGACTTTATGACATTATCTCTGAATTTCCAGGGCCGACCCAGGTGGACTTTCGTCTGGTTTTAGAAGATCTCAAGCAGGATGTGCGAATGGAGTCCGAGGGATTGGCTGGGGTTGCTATTTCCAACGAATTTCTTGAAAATATTCATAGCTCTTTTGGAACAACAAACTTTATTGAGGTTCATTCATGACCAAGTTCAAACTGACCTTCAAGTTGAGACACAAACCTTGGAGTCTTTTTTTGATTGTTTTTTTTGTGGGGTTTTTGTCGGTCACGGCTTCTGCTCAAAAGCGTCTGGTGGAGCGAACGATCGAAGTGCAAAGCTCGGATTCAAATCCAGTGGTGGCTAAGGCCTGGATGATCAATGAGGCGACAGAAAGAGTGGCCACTGATCTGATCAAAGAGATCATTGGTGACGCCAAGTACAGTCGTAATAAGGCCTTGATTGCCAGCAAGATTGTTAAAAATTCGGCGAGATTCGTTCCCTTTTCAAAACCAGGGGATGTGCAGCCTGCAGAACCAACGGGCCTTAAGATGAGCGTGCTTCTGAAGGTCAATGTTGATGATCTTCAGGCGTTGCTTTTAGAATACGGTCTTTTTTATGAAAGCGATGCAACGCCCATGATTTTGCCGGTGATCAAGTGGGTCGATCGGGTGAATTCACAGGTTTGGTTGTGGAGCACGAATGAGGACTCAGCGAAAAAGACGTTTCTCTTTAAACAAAGCAAGTCTTTAGAAGATGCTTTGAAGACCGCCTTTGTGAAAAACAGTTTTTACCTGATCAGGCCTCAGACTTTTCGATTGGGCGAGATGATTCCTGCGGACTTGCGTTTAGAGAGTGTTCGTTCAGATGACTGGCAGAACGCAGCTCAAAAGCTGGGGGCGCAGATTCTTTTGGACGGAAATGTGACTCTGACCAAAAGCTCCGAAAGATCCGATGCCTTTCATGTTTCAATTGAGCTCACGGCAACCCAGGTTCTCAATGGAAGAACTGTGGCTGAAGTTTCCAGACAATTTGAAACAGACGGTGGGGCTTTTGAACTGGTCGTTGATCGAAAGCTTCATGAAGTCGTCGAAACGGTTTCTAACGATCTGGCTTCCCAGGTCTTGGAAGCTTGGCAGAGGGGGACACTGGGGGCAAATCTTTATCGAATGTCTGTTCGCGGGCGTTTGCCTTTGTTGCAGCAGGAGCTTCTGAAGGAAGTTTTAAAAAATAGTGTTCGAGAGATTAAAAATGTGCGTGAGCGTTTGGTCAGTGCAGACACCGTTGTTTATGAAGTGGACTCGACATTGGGGCCCAAAGAGCTTGCGCAAAAGCTGCCGACCTGGGCTGTTGGGCCGGTGAAGCTCAAGCTTGATTCATCCACAGACAGTGAAGTTATTTACCGAGTGGAACGTTGATATGATTCGAGGAGGTTCTATGGACAGACAGTTCTCGCAGATCTTTCAATTCAAAGGCTGGGTATGGCTGGCGCTGGTCTTGCTAACAGCCTGTGTGACTGAGCCGGAACAACCAACCATCAGAAAAGAGATCAAAGATGTTTCTTTCAACGCTCGGAGGGATGATGCCGGACCGAGAAAACGTCTGATGGTGTTGCCGTTTTTAGATGCTCAAGAGTCCCGATCTCAGGAAATGCGGGATCATGCTCGCGATGCCTTTTTGCGGGATTTGAATAAAACCGGAGAAGTCATTGCTATTGATTCACGAGATCTGAAGGTGGATTTTGCCAAGAATATTTCCAAGGGTGAATACCAGCTGGGCGAGATTGCAAAGGTGGCCAAGGACCTTGGCGTTTCTGCATTGTTGGAGGGTAAGGTCATCGATTTGCGAGTGAAACAAAAGTCAGATGCGGTGGGAGTTTTTAGGCAGTTGAAAACAATTTTTGAATGCCAAGTTCGGGTGCGGATCGTTTCGGCAAGATCTGGCAAAGAACTTTTTAATACAGTCAAAACAGTGACGGTCGAAGAATCCAATGTGCGTGTGGCAGAAGCCGTAAACACCGATCGATTTTTTCAGGCCAATCCTGAGATCTTAGAAAATCTTGTGAAGGAATCATTCTTGGATTTTACCCCGCAGATTATTGCCACGATGGAAAAGATGGCTTGGGAAGGGCGGATCGCGGCAATCACCGGTGATCAGGTCTTTTTGAATGTCGGCAGAATCTCTGGATTGCAGATTGGGGACGTTCTTAAGGTGAGCGACGAAGGTGACGAGGTCTATGATCCTCAGTCTGGAAATTTCATTGGCAAAGTTCCCGGACGATTGAAGGGCACCCTTGAGGTTGTCAGCTATTTTGGCCAAGACGGTTCTATTGCGGTCGTCCACTCGGGCGCCGGCTTCAAGGAAAACGACCGAGTGGAACTTTACTGAGACATAAAGTACGGTCCCTCGATCAAAACAACGTTAATAAGTGACAACCACCCATTGGTAGCAATGGTGCGTCAATAATGCACTATTGCTACCAATGGGTGGCACTCACCTTTATCAAGGTGGGGTGAAGACGACTTATTTTGGGCTGATGTCTTATGATCAATCCATGAAAATTCAGAAGCAATGTTATGAGCTGGTGCAGGGCTCGGGGTTTCCTGTGGTTTTGGGGTTTGAGTATTATCCGGTGATTACTTTGGGGCTGAGGGCGCAGGCGGGACAGGAGCTGATGGGGGATCATCGGCTTTTGAAGGAACAGGGTTTTGAAATTGTCGAGACAGATCGGGGAGGACAGGCCACTTTGCATTCCCCTGGACAGTTGGTGATTTATCCTCTGGTTCCACTGCGGAAGTTGGGGCTCGGTGTTCGGCAGTTTGTAGAGATCTTAGAGGAGACGACGATTCAGTGGCTCAAATCTTTGAAGATCTCCTCGGGGCGGTCAGAAGATGCTGGCGTTTTTACTGAGCGTGGAAAAATCGCTTTTATTGGAATTCGGGTGCTGCGTGGAATTTCCTGCCACGGAATTTCAATCAATTTATCCAATGACTTGTCTCTGTTTTCTGCAATCCGCGCCTGTGGAGTTTCACAAAGGCCCCTGGACTCGGTTTCCAAACAAGGCCATGAGCTCAATCAAAAAGAAGCTTTTGATTCCTGGGTTCT
>PEZR01000001.1:11493-15012 GCA_002773975.1 Bdellovibrio sp. CG10_big_fil_rev_8_21_14_0_10_47_8 | reverse complement strand
CTTGGGAAATTCGACAACTCCCCTCCATCGAACAACTTTTCAAAGTTTCCGGACAGACCTTCATCAGTTCGCTTCCATCCGTCCCCAGCAAACTCACCTTCTTGTCATCATCACAAGTGTCATCATCCTCTAAATGAGTCGCTAAAAAATAGATCGTGGGAACTACCATCCCACCGGAAACAAAATCAGCCGTCTTTGAACCTGGAACCAGATCCGCCGGATCAAAATCTTTTTTCGGCGCCGCCGGAGCTGCTTCCGATTCAGGGTTTGGCGTTGGGGCCACTGGAACAAGTACCGTCACCTGTTCTGGTTTTACCGGCGCTGGCTTTGGTTGTGACTGTGACTCTGGAGTTGGTGCTACTGTCGGCGATGTCGCTGACGGAGCCTGAGTCCCGGACGAACCGGGCGCCGAAGAAGAATCGGTTACGGTCGGACTGATTGTTTTGGCTTCTTGGTTTGGTTTTTCCGCACCACCAACGCTATCAGCACCCACTTCGATCCGGGCGTCCTTCAATTCTGAATCGGTTACTTTGGCCGACATGTTCGAACGACTGCAAGCCGACGACAGGGCAACCGCCAAAATAAGCGCCACGCCCACAGGGCAAGAACGAGAGCTGAAGGGTTTTATCGGGTGGTTTTGCATGGACTCAATATAAGCCAATTGACCGCAAACTCGTGAGAAAAGTGCAGTTCTTCAACCTGAAAAAAAGACCCTTCTACCATCTGCGATTTAAGCCCTAACCAGGCCCTTCTCCGGGTAAAAATCATCTGTTAACAAATTAGACAGCGATTGAGGATAGCTCTCGACGGGTTTTTTTGATTATCCCACCCCGAGCGGCGGGAGCGAAATAACCTCGCCCACGGCAACCGGAGGTGGCCTGATCTCTGGCCAGTCATATTTTGTTAAAGGTTCCAGTCCATGTTTGGCGCGAGCTTGATCACACCGAGGTTCCTGTTCCCCATTTTCATAAGAAGCTTTGAATTGCCGACAAGGGGTTGGGCGATGTTCATAGATCGAACAACTCACGTGTTCACCAATTTTTCCGGTCAAAGCGACACAGCGATTTTGATGTTTGTGCTCAGTTCCCTTCATGCAGCGCTGTCTGGAGTCCAAGTCGACCGTCAGATGTTTTGGAACTTGATACTCAGACTCGGTCTCCGCCTCCCACCAATAAAATCCCACGCGGAAATACGCACAACAGGCACCACACTTCTGACAAGGATGCGGCTTCAGAGCCAGGCTCATTCCTTGACTGCAGCACGAGTTTCTTTAAAAGGATAGCACTTCCGCGAGCTGGGGGTGGTCAGCGTTCTTGGACAATGCGGCCGCCCTGAATTTCACTGACCTTTTGAGCCAGAACATCCAGGTCCCGAGGATCATGGGTAATCAGTAAGGCTGGGGTTTGGGTGGCGACCAAGAGATCCTTTAGATATCTCCGGGCCTCTGTCCTCAATGTTTCATCCAACGCCGAGAAGGGCTCATCCAAAAAAAGCATCCTGGGAAAAGACATCAATGCCCTCGCAAAAGCCACCCTTTGTTTTTCTCCGCCAGACAGCAGGTCCGAGCGACGATCCAAAAATGATTCTAGCTGCAAAACCTTGTTGAGATCACGAAACCGTTCTTTGGCCTGAGACTTGGGAACGTTCCGAGCCTTAGCTGCGAACCAAATATTTTGCTCAGCACTCAAATGAGGAAATAGATCCAAACTTTGAAAGACCACGCCGACGTGACGATCTGGTGTGGATAACTTTGCTAGATCCTGCCCCTTCCAAATCCACCGAAGACTTGGGCAATCTTCAAGGCCCAAAAGCACCCGCAGAACAGAGGTCTTTCCTGAACCCGACGGTCCCCACAAAGCCGTGACCCCTTGATCGAGCAGCTCCCAGTGGGAAATATTCAGTTCAAAGCCATCATATTTTTGCAACAAGGATTCGACGAGCGACATAACCCATTCCCCAAAAAGCTAAAAATCCAAAAAAACCCATCAGCAAGACCAAGCCCATCAGGGCCATCGCGGCTTCAATTCGATAGCTCGACATCAGAGTCTCAACCAACATGGCCAAAGTCACATCCTGAGACAGCAAAATTTTTCCCAGAGAAAAATCACCCATGGCCCACACACAACCGACTCCGGCCATCAAAGCCCCTGGCCGAATCAACTGGGGCAGTAAAATATCTCTGAATATTCTCCAGCGAGAAGCCCCCAAAGTTTCTGCCACCACCACCTGATCTTGTAATCCCGTTAGCTCTTGATCCCAACCCCAACGATAAAGGGTGGTCAGAATCAAATAAGAAAAACCAAGAGTCCACTTGGCCTGACCCCAGACTCCATCATTTTCAAACATAAAGAGCAGGGAAAATCCCACCAAAGAAGTGCTCGGAGAAACGATTCCCATCATCATCTTTCTCAACAAAGGTTGATGCCCAACAAAGGATGAAAACAGCAACAAAAAGATCAAACAAAATCCAACCCCAAACCCGAGAGCTAAAGAAGCTGGGATTGTTTCCAGCACTTGGGGCCAAAGACCCCGAACCTCAAAAACATGGCTCCAGCCATCCAAACTGTACCAACAAAAGGCCCCTATACCCCCGAAGGCCGCAAAGACCACCGCCGTCATCGAAAACCAACCCTGAAACATGGGCAGCATCTCGCCACGACCAAAAATTTTTCGTGTGGCCTTGAGTGGCACCAAGGAAAAAATAAAAACGATCAACAGTTGCAACAAGGACAAAGACAAGGCCTGGCCCCAGTCTCCGGAAATTCGAAGCTTTTCATAAATCAAAATCTCCAAAGTAGTCGAGCGCCCTCCTCCCAAGGTCAGGGGCACCGAGAAGCTGCAAAAACACAGGGTGAACACAAAAAAGAAAATTGAAAATAAATCTCGCCGAATCCAGCCAACTGAAGACCTCAGAAATTGCCAGGAGCTGGCCCCCTCGACAAAAGACAACTCCATCAAAGACAACAGTTTCGTCTTCATCACCGATCTCAACATCAGGGCGACCATTCCGGCATTCATCACTGTATGGGCAAAAATCACCCCCACCATGCCAATCGGAAATGGATCAATGACAGCAAATAGGGTCAAAAGCACCACCAGCGGTGGCATAAACGAAGGCAAGATCACCAAAAATTGAAAAGTCGGAAATATCCAAGATAATCTTCGCCGAAAAAGAAAATTTTCAAGAGAGCAAAGCCCTACACAAAAAAAAGCCCCCAGAGCCAACGCCCCCACGGCGCTGCCAAAAGCCTGTTCACAAGAATTCTTTAGTGCCCACCACAGATCATCGCTCTCCATCGCAGCGACCGAGCCAAACTTAAGGAGCAAAACAAGATAGGGAAAAAGTAAAAAGCCCGCAAAAAAAAGAAGGACCAGAGGCTCGGCTATTCGCCGCGACGAAGTGCGGACCATTTTTTAAGAATTCTTTCTTGATCAGAAATCGTGGGGATTACTTCCATTTCGGTCATCTTGTACTTGGGAACTGTGGCAAACGGGGTGCCCTCACGAACTCCGCGAAGG
>PEZR01000001.1:9361-11482 GCA_002773975.1 Bdellovibrio sp. CG10_big_fil_rev_8_21_14_0_10_47_8 | reverse complement strand
ATAGTTCTTTTCCATCACCATTTTCTGCCCTTGTTTGGACAATAAAAGCTCTACAAATTTTCCCGCCAACTCGCAATTGCGGCAAGTAGCCGGGATCCCCGCAAACTCAAACTGGGCTGGATGCCCCTCTTCCAGATCAACCGCCACGACATCGGTACTTTTGTCTTCGACCAAATGGTACACCGGTGATGTGACATAAGAGAACGTCATCTTCACCTGATCTTTTTTAAATAAGCCGTAAGCAGATGACCAGCTGGGTGCATAGGAATGAAGTTGCCGATTAAAGTCCTCTAAAAATTTAAAGGCTTTTTCCTCGCCTTTGACCTGAATCAACCACAATAAAAACTGCAATCCGGGGGAGCTGGTCCGAGGATCCTCCATTACAATCTGCCCACGCAGATCTGGCGCCAATAGATCATCCAATTTTTTTGGAATCTGCTTGAATTGAGATTTTCTCAAAACAAAAGACAACAAACTCCAATCATAGGGAACCAACGGGCTCTTTTGAAGAGTGGCACGAACTTCTTCTTCAAAATCATAATCATCCAAAGGAATTGGTTTCCACTCAAGCCCCTGTTGCGCCAACTCGAGGTCATATTGATTAAACCCCAAGACAAGGTCCGCACCCCCGGTTCGCCCCTCGGTTTTCAGTCTTTGCAACATCATCACCGAATCGGCACCGTCTTGAAAATCCACTCGACAGTCACAGGTTTTTTCAAACGTCTCTTTCAGCCAAGGACCCGGTCCCCACTGAGAAATAAAACTCGAAGAAGCATAGATTTTCAAAACTGGCCGAGTGTCTTTGCCGTGATCATGGTTCCGCTTAAAAAAAATGGCAGCAAACAGACCGGAAAAAACCAAAATAAGAAATACGACAAAGTTCTTCATGGCCCTACCACCAAATTCCCCGACGGCGTTTGAAGAAATAATAGTCCAATCCCAGACATCGACCAGCACCGACCCAAGCCATGGTAAAATGGATCGCAATCAGAGTTTTATACAGTTCATCATACTGGGTTCCATTCAAAATCAACATATTGAAAGCCAGAAAAACTCCGAGCAATGCCATCGGACGAACCACATAACCAAAAATATAAGAAATGGCGATCGCAAATTCTAAGCCCAAAATCACAAAAGCAAAGGCCTGCCAATTGGGAACGACCAAATTCTCGAGAAATAATTTATACCACGCAGGAATTTGCAGCGACGGCAAAATGTCAGCGACCTGAGCTGCCAACCGAGGGCGAATTAAATAATCTCCGCGAAATTTTTCAAGGGCTTGTTGTAAATAATAATATCCCAAGAACACTCGGAGAAATGAAATTGGCAAAAGATGCCCGACATATTTAACGCTTTCAAAAAAGGCTACAAACATACCTGCTTATTAAACCCTGTTTCATCTTCGAGGTCAAAATCTCTCAGATCCTAGACCTTATCCTTGAGTCCATTTTGGGGGCAAAGCTCGGCAAGAAAACAAGTCCCACAAAGTGGCTTGCGGGCTTTACAAACTGCTCGACCATGAAAAATCAGCCAGTGCGACAATAATATCCAGTCGTCCCTTGGAATAATCTCGGCCAACTCACGCTCAATCACCACCGCATTTTCGGAACGAGTCCAGCCAAAACGAAAGGCCAAACGACCCACATGGGTATCCACAACAATTCCACTGGTGATATCAAATGCATTTCCCAAAACCACATTGGCGGTCTTACGTCCGACTCCGGCCAATCCAACAAGCTGTTCCAGCTCCCGGGGCACCTGCCCCTTGTACAGCTCTACCAAGGCCTGGCTACAGAGATGAATATTACGAGATTTGTTTTTATAAAATCCTGTCGAGTGAATG
Source organism: Bdellovibrio sp. CG10_big_fil_rev_8_21_14_0_10_47_8 (assembly GCA_002773975.1). Lineage (GTDB taxonomy): Bacteria > Bdellovibrionota > Bdellovibrionia > Bdellovibrionales > Bdellovibrionaceae > 21-14-0-10-47-8. Next base: position 9,639 of record PEZR01000001.1, on the reverse strand, counting down.
ATTTTTTCAATACTTTCGACCGGAGCTTGGGCCATTTTTTCAGGGGTTGGGTACTTTGCAAAAAGAACTGGAGTCACCTGGTTGACTCTCTCGTCCGTGCACTGGGCTGACAAAATGGTCGCAATCAATAGCTGAAAGGGACTTTCGAAAAGAAGAGCGCAGTGAGCATCGGGATAATATTTTTTAAGCAGTCTGAGGGTCTCTGAGACAGGTGCTGGAGGCCTTTTTTTAAGACTTTTTTTCGCCAAAGTCGCCGATGGCCTCGACGGGACATCCTT
>PEZR01000001.1:9006-9244 GCA_002773975.1 Bdellovibrio sp. CG10_big_fil_rev_8_21_14_0_10_47_8 | reverse complement strand
CACAGGCAATACAGGTCTGATCGACAAACATTTTGCCCGCGATATTTTCTTTCCATTTTTGCTCTAAATCAGCCATTTTTTCTCCGTCCGAGCGCTTACTCTCACTGTGCGGCGACTGTACCGGCAATTCTTGGAAATGTCCAGAATTGGTCTGGCTCTCGTCCCGCCGTGAAAACTGGCCTCAGAAAAGAGCGCCAGAGAGGCTAAAATGGGGGTTGGAGGATCATATGGAAGGACC
>PEZR01000001.1:0-8995 GCA_002773975.1 Bdellovibrio sp. CG10_big_fil_rev_8_21_14_0_10_47_8 | reverse complement strand
GTGAAGACGAATTGAACCAAATCTTTGAGTTTCTGAACCACGAGCTCAGACCGGATGCTGCATGGCCCTTGTCCAGTGAATATCCGACGGCCTTTGCGCCCTCAAATATTCACAATATGCGCATCATCACCGAGTCCGAAAAAGTTCTTTCACACGCGATCTTAAAACCCATTATTCTCAAAACGCCGGTGGCGGTTCTGAAAATCGCGGCCATTGGAAGCGTTGTCACAGAATCCAGCCATCGCAATCAGGGCCTCAGCCGCAAGGTCATCGAGGACTGTGTGATTGAAGCCGAAAAGCAGGATTGCGACATCGCGATGCTCTGGAGCAATCTCTATGAGTTTTATCAAAAAATGAATTTTGAGCTCTCTGGAGTTGAAAACTCCTTTGTTTTCGAACAGGAATTTGCTGTTCCAGAGCATCAACTCAAGTTTCTAAAAACAACTCAGATCTCAGCTGAGTCGATCTATCGGCTCTATTCCCAGCACACCGTCACCTCGGTCCGAACAGCCGAAGACATTCGAAAATTTTTGCAGATCCCCAATGCCAGCATTTACACAGCCTGGGACACGAACAACCAACTGGTTGCTTACGCCGTCGAAGGCAAAGGAGCTGACCTCACGAATTACATTCACGAGTGGGGTGGGTCCGTTCCTACCCTGCTGGCTCTTTTCTCTCACATTCGAAAGACCAAGGGCACCGCTTACACAGTGATCACTCCAGCCCACGCCGAAAATCTGAACCAAAACCTTCGAGCTCTTCCAGGAGTGATTTTTAGCCAAGGATTTTTGGGCATGATTCGATTGGTTCGCAGCGAAGCTCTATTTCAAAAAATCAAGCGGGCGGCCAGATCCCTTGGGATTAATGACATTGTTCTGGAAAAACGAGGGCCCGAATATCTGCTGGGCGTGGGCGACAATTTAATTGCGATCTCAGATGAAAAAGATTTGGTTCGAGTTCTTTTTGGTTCCTTTCTGGAAATTCCTCATCTGACTCAGGAAACTCAAGAAAAATTAAAACGCATTTTGCCACTGCCACTTTGGATATGGGGTTGGGACTCAATATGAAAAAACTGCTGCTGATCAGTCTAATTGCTATTTTAATTCCTTTGATGCTCTTCGGCTTTTTGGGATGCATGAAGGTCCCCGAGAACAAAGCCAACTATGGACCTGAAACAACCTTCGAGGAAATCCGGAAGGCCAGCGGGAACGATGCGCCGACAGATCCCTTTTCAATCTGGAAAGGCCAGTATGTCTCCATCGATACGTCCTATGTCATCGAAACACAGATTCCAACCCTGGTTTCGCAACGTCTGGATGAGGTCACGGACTATGCCGAAGACACCAACAAAGTGTACATGCAATTTGATGTGACTCTCGTCGAGCTCAACGATGGAGCCTGGAAACAGTCGAAATTGGAGCCCCTCGTTTTGTCTTTGAAAAAAACAGAGACTCAGCGGCTCAAACAGCTCGCCATGAAGGCCATGGCCAACGACGGAGCCAAGGTGACCTATCACAACTTAAAGAAGGAAACAGGCATTCTCCCCGTCCCAGAAATTGTTCGCAAGAAACCCAACTGCGGCGGAGTTCCCGGCTGCAAACTCAGATATGTTCAGCTGTCTTTTGATCAGGTGAAATGGGACAGTCCGGACCACGGAATAAAAACCTCGGTTAAATTCATCTATAGCCCCGACATCCCAACCTATATTGCGGACTATGACGATATGGGGAGCTGGGGTGACTATGGAGTGCCACTCACCAATGAACTCCAGGCCTGCTTTCAAACTTGGCTGGAGCTCAGCAACAACGGCCAAACGCAGGTTGTTCCCTATCTGCAATGTCGAGAGGTTCGAGATTTTCAATTTGGGACCAAGGAGCCTGCAACTGATGCCGTTCACAAACACAAAAAAACCGCGCTCCAAGTGGCGAAAAGCATCAAGAACAGCAGTTCTACCAAAAAGATCGCTCTGTCCAAGCAGCAAAAGCCAAAACCAAGCTCTCTACAAAGATGGGCTCGTCAGCAGCTCACCTGCAAGAACTCGACAGACTGCATTTCTTTTGGTCTAACAAAGTCCTCTGATCTGCATCAAAAGCTCTCTCCGCTTCGCGACAAACCAAAGCTATCACGCAGCAAGGAAGCTTATCCGCTGATCCGTGACTTCTAAATTGAACCCCACTAGGATGTCCTTCTGACAAAGGAGGACATCATGAGCAAGGGGCCGGCAAAAAAAATCGCGGTGGTGCTTTCAGGGTGTGGCAATAAAGACGGCACCGAAATCACCGAAGCTGTCAGTCTTATGATTGGCCTTTCCGCTGCGGGAGCTGACATACAATACTTCGCGCCCGATTTGGATATCACTGCGCAAAATTTTCTGACTGGCCAACCTCTGGCTGAAAAACGAAATTTAATGTCAGAATCCGCTCGAATCACACGCAGTCAAATAAAAGATCTCAAAGAACTCCGCGCCGATGACTTTGATGGCCTCGCTTTTCCTGGGGGTTTTGGAGCGGCCCTCCATCTTTCGACCTGGGCTAAAAAAGGCTCTCAGTGCACCGTGCTCCCGGAGGTCGAAAAAACAATTCTTGATTTTCATCGTCAAAGCAAACCAATTGCTGCGATCTGCATTGCGCCGACTTTGCTCGCAAAGGTCTTGGGCTCCAAAGGGGTTACTTTGACCATCGGCAATGATGTCGAGACATCAGCTGAAATTAAAAAAACCGGAGCTCTGCCTGTGGATTGCCCAGTGGATGACTTCATTACAGACCGAGAACACAAGGTGATCACGACACCGGCCTATATGTACAACGCTCAACCTCATCAGGTTTTTCAGGGAATTTCTGGTCTGGTCAAAGAGTTCATCGAGATGGCATAATCAATTCATCTTCAGACTTTTTTGACGAGGAATGAATATGAAAAAAAAAGTGGCCGTGATCTTTGGTGGCAGATCTGCTGAACACGAAGTTTCTCTGCGTTCAGCAAAAAATGTAGCAAACGCACTGGACAAGAATAAATTTGAATTGCTTTTGATCGGCATCAGCCAACAGGGAAGCTGGTATCAATTTCCAGACAACGCCATCTTTGATCAAATTACCGCCTTGCGAGATCATCAAAAACCAGCGTCGGCTCAACCGGTATCTCTCATCTGTACTGACGGACAGACAAAAGTTTTTAATCTCAGCAATCAAAAGTCAGCCCCAGTTGATATCGCTTTTCCCGTTTTACATGGAACCTTCGGTGAAGACGGATGCATTCAGGGCCTTTTCAAAATGATGAATCTACCCTTTGTCGGCTGTGGAGTTCTGGGCTCCGCTCTTGGTATGGACAAAGAAGTGATGAAACGTTTACTCAAGGAAGCCAACATCGCCTCAGCTCGTTATGAGGTCATTCATGCTCATGCACCCCCCAGCTTTGATCAGCTCCGAGAAAAGCTGGGCCTGCCCTTTTTTATCAAACCCGCCAATGCCGGCTCTTCGGTCGGAGTTCATAAGATCAAATCGGCCGATGACTTTAAGGCGGGCCTCAAAGACGCCTTGCTCTATGACCATAAAATATTGGCCGAAGAATTTATGGAGGGGCGAGAGCTTGAATGCTCGGTGATGGGCCCCAATCATCATCCCAAAGCCTCGGTGGCTGGCGAGGTAACTCCTCAGCATGAGTTCTATTCTTATGAAGCAAAATATATCGATGAACACGGCGCTACGCTTCGCATTCCAGCTCCTTTGTCCAAAGAGGAGCTCAGTGAAATACAAAAGATCGCCTGCAAAACTTTTCAAGTTCTTGGATGCGATGGAATGGCTCGGGTGGATTTTTTCTTGAAGAAATCCGGACAATTTATGATCAATGAAATCAATACCATTCCGGGCTTCACACAGATCAGTATGTATCCTAAAATGTGGGAAGCCACTGGGATCTCGTATTCAGATCTGATCACTCAACTGATCGACCTGGGTTTTGAAAAGTTTCGCTCTGAGGAAGCTTTGATGACCAACTACGATCGTCTCAATGACTAGAATTTAATTTTATAAAGACTGTGAACAGTCTGATTGAAGAGGACTGAAAGAACGGATATGATCTATCCGGTTTTGTTAATGTTGGAACTACAAATGCGGGAGCGGAAATGACAAAACGAATGGGAAATTTTCTCAAACAAAAGCGGGAGCAACAGGGTCTCACCCAAGCACAGGTCGCTGACAAGCTTGGGTATGGAAGTCCTCAGTTCATCTCAAATATCGAAAGAGGAATTTCCAGAGTCCCCCTCAGGTCTTTGAAGCTCTTTATCAATGTCTATGACCTCAAGCCCGACGAAGTGATCGACATCCTGCTCGAAGAAAAAAGAAACCAAATCAAACGCCAACTGGGCCTCGAGGCCTAGTTCACCCCACTCCACGCAAAAAAAAGACCAGACCTTTCGCTGTGTCTCATCTTTGCAGAGCAAAGAAGATATCGGTCATTACGAAAGGCGTTTATGGAGTTCGGTAAAGTTCAGTACTTCGAAAGAGTGGAAACAAAGCACCATCGGGAATTTATTCAAGCCCACAACAACTGTATCTTGTGTTCCAGCGTGCTCGAACTGCGACATATACGGACGGATGAAGCGCTTGAAATCAAAGAAGAGGCCTATTGCCCTCAATGTGACCTTCGGACCCGCGCCAAAAACTATACGATGAATTAAAAAAGCGTCAGGAAATTGATTCTTGGATGTCAATTTTCCGATGCTCACTATAGAAAGCGCCGAAGGCTTGACTGTCCAGGATGCCGTACGAGGATTGCTTTTGACCAAAGTCCAGAGCCTGCAAAGACTCTATCCACTGATTAATAAAAACATGTCCCACTTCTAATTTAGCCGCAATTTTTTCAGCCTTTTCGACTGTTCCAAAAATCTGCGCGGCTTGACCATAGTAAGAAGTATTGCACCACTTCACCATTTCATGGGCATATTTCACAGGGGAAATCAGCACGACCGGCGCCCGCAGACAATCCTGCTGCAAAGTTGAACAATGTGATAGATCCCGGACAACCAAGGGTTGGACTTTTAATTCAGGGAACTGTCCCTGCCAAAGAATCTTTCCGTTCTCAGACCGAATCTGTTCCGAGATTTTCTGCATTCGCTCGAAATCGTTTTGCCCGGTCATTGAAAAAAGAGCGTTCTCCCCATTCATGCCCTGATTCGACAGCTCTTCCAAAAAAAACCTTTCAAAATCTGGCAACTGACTTTCTAAGACCAAAATATTGGTGATATTCCAAGGCAACTGCCCCATTCCCGTGAAACAACTTCGCACCAATGCTTTGGTTGCTCCCCTTAAATCCGCATCACCTAAAACCAGAGCTGAATTATGAAAGCCAGATTCAATCTTCATTTTTTTCCACGAGCTTACCCCCGCGCGAAGAACCTTCTCTGCCCTTGACGGCGTTCCTGAAAAAGCCACCGCCCGGATTCCTGGATGACTGCTCAGAATATTTTCAAGCTCTTCGCCCTCTTTCCCGGGGGCAAAAACCCATTGAATGGGAGCCTTGCTCAACAAGGGCTGCAGACAGTGAGCAGATGCCTGGTTCATTTCATTCATTTGTACATAGACTGCATTTCCAGAAAGCAGAGCCGCCGAAATATTTTCCGTGAGCCAACGGAATGACAAATAGTCTGGCGCGACCAGTGCCATCAAACCAACTGGAATATTATTTCGATTCTCTGGAAAATCTCGGTGCGATAGAGTCTCTAAGTGCCGAAGACTGGGATTGATCACCGTCTCTTGAACAAATGGTTTTGACAAGAACTCAGCCTTAGCGATCTCAGTGGCCAAGCTTTCAGCTTGGGCTCTCATTGCCATCAGACACTGGCTCAGCACCTGCTGACGTTCGACAACGGATTTTTCAGCCCAGACACCTTGGGCCTTTTTTTGTTCTTGAAGGGAGCGGACAAAATCCAACGCTGATTGAATCATAAAGCCTCAATGATAAAGTCTGAGAAGAAAAGTCCCCCGAACCATGGCCAGGTTTTCACACTGAATTGTTCCCTTGATCAATTTTTTCAGGTCAGACAGAAGATCGTGACCGTGGTCTTCTAAGGGTCGCAGGAGCAAAAATGCCTCACCGTCCATGGCGAGACTCGATATCAAACATTCAATCAGCTTTTCAAAGCTCGAGTCCAGGAAAAAACGACAGCGATTTTTAAAGTCCGACGGCGACATTTTGCCCTGCTCCGGGAGAAAATAGGGCGGGTTGCACAAGATCAATTGATAGCGTTTGCTGGGCTTTGCCTCTACCAGATCTTGATAGTTCTTGTTGATAAACTCAAAGGGCAATGACTTTTGCCTTTTTTGTTCGGCCATTTTTAAGTTCTGTTCAAAATGGGGCAAATATTCGGACTGCACCTCGACAAAATCGATCTTCTCTAATGAGGGCAAATGAAAGTTCAGCTCAAATCCAATCACCCCACATCCCGCACAAAGATCTAAGGCCTGGCATTGGGAAAGGTTCAAATCTGGGCGACTTTCCTGAAGATACTGAGCCACAGCCCAGGCCATTTCTATGGAATCTAAGGAAAAACGATACTCCGATGGTTGGGAATAAAAATAGGTAAAAGGAATATCTGGATTTCTTTCCATACCCAGCTAAAGAGATCCCATGGCAGCAAGAATTTTCTGCTGAATCTCCTTCATTTCGCCATCACTCCGCTTTTGAGCCTTGGAAAATGAAAGATCCGCCATGGACCATGCTGGAATCAGATGCAGATGATAATGTTGCACCTCAAAACCCACGGCGGCTGTCAGAACACGGGGACAGCCAGTGGCCTTTTGAATGGCCTTAGCCACCTTTTGGGCATTCAGAGACACTTGAACATAGTCCTTCTCTGGAACATCAAACCAATGATTCACTTCCAATTTTGGTATCACCAGAGTATGCCCCAAATGAATAGGCTCTATGGTGAGAATAGAGATGGTCAATTCATCTTCCAAAATTTTGTAACTGGGAAGCTCGCCTTGAATGATATTGGTAAAAATCGATGCCATTAAAATCCTTCTTAAACAAATTTTAGCAACTGATTGTAGACTTCATTTTTATCTACAAAAGCACAGCCATATCCAACTCGACTAGGATCTTTGGTGTTCATCCATACAATCTTCGCATCAAAAACATAAAGTTTCTGCGGTCGACCGACAAAAACACTCAAACGAACCATGTCCCCTGGCTTAATCTCAAAGCCCTTCTCTTCGATCTCAAAATAAACCCCACCCATCGATAGGTTTTTCATCACTCCGGCGGCTTTGCCCTCATGATAATCTGACCGCACTTCCACCACTTGATCTGTCAGGTAACGAGGATGAACTTGTCTCTGGCCATCTTTAAATTCGGCGGTGAGATCAATCAATGTTCGATAGAGAGCATAACCATCGACCGGTGTCTTCAGCATTCGGACCTTCGAAAAATTAGTGCTCATTTTCATGAGCGAGGCCGAGATCGTTGAGCATAAAAAAAGAACAGGCTGAGTTTTTAAAACATCTTTGCGAAGTTTGGTAAAATAATACCCCTGCAAAAGATCATCTTCGGGCAAATTGATCACCAACACATCAGGAGCCTGAGTGCTCCAAAAAGTGATATCTTGACCAAAAGAAGCCGACGTCTCGACTGACATGCTCCCAGGGCTGTGATGAAGAGCAATGTCTTCGATGGTTTCTTGCTCATCTAATGTCGTGCTAATGACGAGAACTTTCTTCAATCCCTGTCCTATCTTTTTTCAACAGGTGCCCAACGCAAACCTGTTTTTCCTGTCCACTTTCCTCGCGGTCGATAGATCCGGTTGTTTGCATACTGTTCCATCGCATGAGCAATCCAGCCGGCCACCCGAGAAACTGCAAAGATCGGTGTATAAATATCAATAGGAATTCCCATGCTGTAATAAACCGTCGCCGAATAAAAATCCACGTTCGGCATCAGACCTTTTTCTTTATACATCGTATCGTCGATCAAAGTCGAAATCTGATACCAATGAGGCTCCCCCATTTGAGCCGTTAATTTTTCGCTGATTTTTCTTAAAATGGCGGCGCGGGGATCCCCATTTTTATACACTCGGTGACCAATGCCCATGACTTTTTCTTTGGCACTCAAAGCATCTTTCACAAACTGCTGAGCTTTATCCATGGTGCCAATTTTTCGCAACATCAACATTACCTGTTCGTTCGCTCCGCCGTGAAGAGGTCCCTTCAAGGCCCCCAACGCCGACACCATCGCCGAGTGAAGATCACTCAAGGATGATGTCGTAACTCGGGTTGCGAATGCCGAACAATTCAGTTCGTGATCCGCGTGCAAAATCAAACAGGTATCAAAAACTTTCACAAAGTCCGCTTTGGGCTCCAGACCGCCCTTTAACATGTACATAAAATTCCAAGCGATACTTTTGTCAGCCTGTGGAGAGACCGGCTCTTTGCCGTGGCGAATAGCTTCAAAGGCACAGACAACCGTTCCCATTTTTGCGACCAAACGAATCGCTTTGCGGGCATTGGCCTGAGGGCTATTGTCATTGGCATCCGCATCCCAGTGACCCATTAATGAGACCGCTGTTCGCAGCCAAGCCATGGGGTGAACATTCTGGGTCGGAATCTTTTTTAAAATTTGAATATAGTCCGCGTGCAAAGAGAATTCTGCCGCTAGATCTTTTTTGAACTGTTGTAACTCACTGGCCTTTGGCAAACGATCATTCCACAAAAGAAAAGTCGTTTCCTCAAAAGTCGAATGTTCGGCAAGGTCATCGATCACATAACCCCGATAACACAAATTAGCGTCCTGAATCGATGAGATTGCTGTCGTGCACGCCACGACTCCTTCAAGACCCCGATCAACTGCACCTTCGTATATTTGCACCGCTTCTGCCATAAAACTGATCCTTCCTTCTTTGATCCTACTTAAACCTTTTCAACTTTTTTTAGCAAGTTTTATCACTCGATCTCGAACCTCGGTGACAATCACGGTCTGATCTCTTTTTGGTTCAGAAGTTTGGGTG
>PEZR01000088.1:12151-15378 GCA_002773975.1 Bdellovibrio sp. CG10_big_fil_rev_8_21_14_0_10_47_8 | reverse complement strand
CTCGAATTAAACGCAACACTTGGGTTTCGACGAAATCCTGCTGATGGTGAGCCCACACTGAGAACTCAAAATTTTGCGCTTGGCGAATTTTTTCCACCTCTTTTTTGCGGAAATTTCGCATCTCTTCTTCGGACTCCAAGAACGTCTCAGAATGAGACGAAAAAAAAGGCAAATGGAATCTAGCGGCGGCGGCCCTTACCAATTCAAGAGCTTGGTCACGATAGGCCTTTTGGATACCACTCACTCCGGCGTCACCATGATGGACAAAAACAACACCAAGGCGCCACTTCTCAGCTGTCGCCAGTCGACACATGACTGACAGCAAAACCATCGAGTCCAAACCTCCGGACACCGCCATCAGCAACGAAGCCCCCTGCCAAGACTTCTCTGCACTCGAAAACTGTCGGTAAATCTGATGTTCTGTCGAATTCCAAGGCTCCATCCTGTGTATTTCAATCATCTTGCTCCCGGAGCTCAAGTCCTTGGGCATCATGCTCATCTGGCATCTTTATTGTTCTAGATATCCATCAAGCAAACTGGATTTCGCTAACAGCCCGACCAGAGCCATTTGGATCTCCGGGACTGTCAGTTCCGTTTGCGCCTGTCGAACAATTTGCCAGTTCGCAGGTAGGTCCTCAAATTTGAATATTAACTGACTTTAACGAAGGAGTCTCTTTATGAAAAAAACACTTTATGTCTCTGCTGCCGTGGCCTGTTCGCTCAGCCTTGCCATAGCCTGTGCCCCCAGAGGCGAGAATGGCGCAAAAACCAACGACCGATCAACTCTGCATGATACGATCGACAAAAAAACCCTAGAAGTCGGCAACCAAGATCGCGCGACGATCCGCTTGAGTGGCAAAGATGCCGAAGGCATGAACATTCCCCAAGAGATCTCCGTTGTCTGTCATGAAGATATTCAGTCCGCCCTCCTGGATCCTGCGGGAATCGCTATGACCTCAGGAAGTCATATCGGATTCAACCAGGCAATCAGCGAAGAGCAAAGAGCTCTTCCTTCGAAGCAACAGCCAAAACCCTCAGTCATCTTTGATTGCTTGAAACCAAAGACAGAGGCGGCCACGAGCAACGAAGTTGACTCTTCCGGAATTCCGGATTCTGTCGACGGTTCAGATCCAAAGACCAAAGACGCAGACAAGGACAAAAAGACAACGGCCAAAAAAGAAGCCTTGGTCTACGACGAGCAAACCTATTTTGAAATGGGCGCAACTGACGTCGCCCTGATGAAGATCGGCAAAGATATCACTGTTGCGTTTCAGCCCATCGACAAAAACTCAGCCCCGGTCTCGACCCAGGTTTACTGTGTAAAAGAACTGACAACGCCTTTGATCAACGAAACAGCCGGCATCCAGGTTCTTAAGGGCAGCACTTTGGTTCTAAAACACCTGGTCACCGCAGCCCCCTCTCCAGCCCAGACACAGCCCCCTGTCGAACAAAAGGCCCAAGAAGACGCACAACCCGAGAAACAAAAAAGTGCAGCCGACCAAACCTCCACAAAAACAACATCAAGCCCAGAGGCGGCTGTCGACACTGCAAAAGACAACAAGCAAGAAGTCGCTGCCCAACAGAAGACTGCACAACAGGCTGAGCAGATCCAGGAGCAAAAAGTCATCGTGATCACTTGCCAACCATAATTTTTTCCTGTCAAAATTTTTGACAGTACGAAAAACCACTTCATCCCAGCAAACTTGAGTTAATATCCGGGCATGAAGTGGTTTTTTCTTTTTCTTTTCATGCCGGCCCTGATCTTTTCTTGCGAAAGTGCTTTTGCTACCAACAAGGGCATGGTGATTGAATTCTTGCAGACCTGGCGACAGGAGACCCAAACTCGGACCGATCTTGACTCTCGAGAGAAAGACCTCCGTCTTCAATTTGAAACTCAGCTTATTTTTCAAACTGACCGGAAGTACAACGGACGACCTCTCAAAGACTTTTTTTCTCGTATCATCAGCGACCTTATCGAGACCGAGCAAAACTCCATTGCCGAAAGAAATGAAAAACTCTTGACCTTCATGCAGGGGCTCAGGACCAGCCTCAAAGACACCTTGGAACCGCAAGAAGACGTTCTTCGTTTCATTCAAGGCTACGTCGAGTACTCTGGATTAACAGAACCCGCCTCTGCGGATGAGTTTGCATCAGACCGAAATTACTATAATGGCAAGACCATGAGGGCTGCGAACCCCCTTGATCTGGAAGCGGCGGCAACTTTGGCCGATGAGATGATTCGAAAGTCTGAGAGTCAAAATCTCGCTCTTGGGATTTGGGTGGATTTTCAACAAGACCTGGTGAAAGAGTACACTCTCCAAGAGGGAGCTCAACTGAGCACTAAGGACTTGATGTTACAAAACTCATTGAACCCATAGAGCCCGAGCTCCCGTCCATAACCAGAATTTTTCACTCCGCCAAAGGGCCGTCGAGCATCCGACTTGAGCTGAGAATTGATCGCAACCATACCGCAATCCAAATTTTTTGCCCACTGCTCTGCTCGATCTAAATCCTCAGAAAATATCGCCCCACCCAACCCATAGGGTGTGTTATTGGCTATTCCCAGGGCCTCGGGCATGGTCTTAAAAGCAAAAACCAAGGCCACCGGACCAAACAGCTCTTCTTGAAAATGCGCCTGAATTTCTGGATCGGCCCGATAAATTCTTGCTGGGAAAAAGGCTCCTGGATGATTCAATGAAAACTCGGGAAAACTTTCGGCTTCGAAAATCTTTTTTGCACCCAATTTTTCAAGATTCTCGCACTGTTGAAGCAGTGACTTTCGAAATTTTCCAGAAGCCAAGGGGCCAAGTCGGGTCGCTGGAAGAGCGGGGTCTCCTCGTTTCATTTCTATGATCGCTCTTGAAAAGGACTCCAGAAATGACTCCAGCACTGATTCTTCAACGACAAAACGTTTGGCGGCAATACAGCTTTGGCCGTTATTTTCCATTCGAGCTCGAGCGCAACTCATCGCCGCCTGCTCAATGTCCGCGTCTGCGAGAACCAGATAGGCATCACTTCCACCAAGCTCTAGCACCGTCTTTTTTAGAACTCGACCTGCAACTTCTGCAACACTTTTTCCCGCTCGTTCACTCCCCGTCAGCGTCACCGCTCGAATTCGCGAATCCAGTATTACCTTCTCTACTTGCTCGTGGGTCAGCCTGAGATTGGTCAAAAGACGAGGGTCTACTTGCGAAAAAATCCTCTCGATGATCTCGGCGCTTCCAGCC
>PEZR01000088.1:0-12098 GCA_002773975.1 Bdellovibrio sp. CG10_big_fil_rev_8_21_14_0_10_47_8 | reverse complement strand
TGCCACTCGGATCAATTGCCACAATGGATAGTTCCAAGGCATCACGGCCAAAATAGGCCCCCAAGACTGCTTTAGTATCTTGAATCTCGAGGTCTGATCTCCGCCGACCTGATCTTCGATCCAAGCCGGCAACTGGTCTGAAACATATTCACAAGTCCCGGCGCTCTTTTCGACCTCGGCCAGAGAATCTGCAATTGGTTTTCCCATCTCCGCCGTCATCATCTGTGCAAGCAGCGGGGCCTCTTTCCGAAGAACTCCAGCTAATTTTCGCAGGCGCTCAGCCCTGAGTGAAATTGAATCTTCGCGAAGTTCCACCCACGACGAGTGAATCTGACGGAGCTTGACCTCAATCTCTGCATCAGAATGGTGAAAATATTCTTGCAAGTTTTTTTGATCAAATGGACTGGTGGTGAAAAACGGCGCTGAATTCATGAACCCGTTATAGTTCGACAAAGACCTGCCAGAAAGAGATAACTAGACCCAGCATAAAAGTCGTCGTCATTACAGCCCATGCAAAGATCTGATAACGTCTTTTGATTCTGAGCGCAACCCTGTTGTAGGTCGTAGAGTTAAGAGCTGGAACAGGGGTTAAAATCGCTCTGGCTAAAAAATGCGTGCAGACGCAAAACAAACTCACCGATAAAAAAGCCATGACCCATGTGCTCATGTTTTTCTTATCGGCACAGCCTGTCTCAACTTGATATTCACCAAAGTCCAGTTCTTGCCAACGAGGGCCTAGAACATCAGACGCCAAGAAAGCTGGCTGTTCATAAAAACAACCCCGCGTTCAATTGATCAACGATCTTTTTTTAAAATTTCAATCTCAGCGGTCACTTTGAATTTGTGAGTTTCTGCAAATTTAGAAGCTTCTTTGACGAAGTCAATTTTCTGGACAATGCCAATAATTTCTTTGCTCACTCTTTGAGTGATGTCGTCTTTGGACTTGTTTGCACCTTGAATGATTACGTTTAAGATTTCTTTCGGCAGCTTGAGTTCTGCTAAATAAGCACGAACGCTCTCTTCGGTCATAAAGGCGGCGCTGACTCCGGCGGTAAAGAGCTTCTTGACAGTCTCGCCGATCAAGGTCGATTTTTCTTCCTTGTTATCCTTGTTATCCTTGTTATCTTTGCTGCTGTCTTCTCGATCATCGGCCATAAACTTCAGCCACCCTTTTATGATACGCGCTCATCATATTTGGAAGATTCACGCTGACCAGCGCTTTTGCAATCGGCCCTGGAACGAAAAGATTAAAGGTGGCTTCGACCATATAGGTTGCCCGGCACTTACCCCCCTCTTCTTGCAGCTTCCAATAACCAATCGAGGTTTTAAAAATATCCCCTCCAGCGAACTCCCACTTGATCTCTTGGTTTTCCACTTCGTTCATCCACAACGAGTACTTGAAGGACTTGACCACACTGACTGTGTATTCCACCAACTTGCGCGAGCCCTCTACCTTCAAGACCTTGCAGCCTTTTACTTCCTGTAAAAACTCAGGATAGTTTTCATAGTCTGAAACGATTTTATAAAATTGAGCAGGGGTGCAATTGAAAACTTCGGTGGCTTGGGCACTGGCCATAAGGTCACATCCTTGTTATTCAAATTCAATAGCCGAGATCAGTCTCAGCTATTATTAACGCGAATTGGGACAAAGTCTGTCAACTCTTTTTAAAAAGGGCATCGGCAGCAGCCTTGAGAGCTGCTGCTCGGTCCTGAGTCGCCGTTCCGGAGCTGATCTGGAAATATTCACAATAATTGGCTCTCTCTTTTTCAGTCACTCGATCGGCGGAACTTTCTCGGCATTCGTTGTAGGCCTTCGGATCATAGAATTCACAATTTTTACAAACATGAACATCCGCATGACAGTGTGGGCACTCTTCTCGAAAACTGACCTTTTTTTCAGAAAACTGCAACGACTTCTGGCACTGAAAACAAAGGCCAAGAACTGACATTACATCATTCCTGGCTTTTTATTCAGGTCATGATGAGCTTCGATTGTCCGAGTTGTTCCAGAAATTGAACGCATCACAATCGAGTGAGTTTTTGCATGACGGCCTGGAAGAGTTTTGACCCCTTTGAGCAGTGGCCCATCTGTGACCCCGGTTGCACAAAACATCACGGAACCCTTGGCCAACTCATCAATGGTGTATTTTTTGTCGAGATTCTCAATCCCCATTTTTTTGGCTCGGGCCTTTTCTTCTTCATTTCGAAACTTCAGTCGACCTTGAAAGTCCCCTCCCAAACACTGAAGAGCCGCCGCAGAGATAACCCCTTCTGGCGCCCCGCCAACCCCAATGAGCAAATCAATGCCACTTTCCGGCCATGCCGTCGCGATGGATGCCGAAACATCACCGTCACCAATGAGTTGAATACGAGCTCCGGTTCGTCGGACTTCGGCAATGAGATCGGTGTGCCGAGGGCGATCTAAAATCACCACCGTGACATCTTGAACCTCTTTTTCCAAGGCCTTGGCCACGCGACGAATATTCTCGGTGGGACTTTGATCGATATCAATTTTGCCCTTGGATTCGGGACCACAAGCAATTTTATCCATATAGGTATCTGGCGCATGTAGAAAATTTCCACGCTCTGCCACAGCAATGACTGAGATCGAACCCACGCCGCCGGTAGCACAGATCGTTGTTCCCTCCAAAGGGTCCAAGGCTATATCAATCGCCGGAGAATCCGCAGTTCGCTGCCCCACTTTTTCGCCGATAAAAAGCATCGGAGCCTCGTCTCGCTCCCCTTCTCCGATCACAACTGTGCCGTCAATACGAAGACTGTCGAATGCTTTTCTCATCGCATCCACGGCGGCCTTGTCTGCCGCTTTTTCATCTCCTCGACCCATGTATCTGGCACAAGCCAGAGCCGCTGCTTCGGTGATTCTTACCAGTTCGAGAGCCAGGTTTCTGTCCATGTTTCCTTCTCCAATATTTTTCTAAGCCCCAGGGGCGGTTTAATCACTTTCAAATTCAAATCCAAAGCGGCATGAACCGTCTTGGCATAAGAGATCGGCTCTTTGGTGCGAGCCATACAGAACATCTTGTATTCAAAGACCACTTTGGCCCCTTCAATCCGAGCTTGAACGTCGACCTCACAAAGATCTCCAAACTTGGCTGGCAAAAGATGCCGCACTCGAGTTTCTATCACCGCCAACTGAAAGGCCGATTCAGGCTTTTGGTAATCAATCAGGCCACGGTCATGAGCCCATGCAACTCGAGCCTCTTCGTAAAACCGCAGATAATTCGAATGATGAACAATGCCCATCAAGTCTGTTTCATAAAATTGTACGCGATGAATATATCGGTACATCTATTGGTCTCGAAAAGCTCTCATCAGCTTCAGCAAAAGAGCCAACTCGGGCGCTTGATCTGCAACCGCGTCCAAGCATCGCAAACAACGATCCATCCAGCTGGCTCCCATTAAAATTTTCACCCGAGGCGGAGAAAACATTTCTGTCGAGTTGTAATAGCCGCGGGCCTCGTCCGTCGCCGAACCAGACTTCATCATGTGAATTCGACCCTCGTCATAAACCCAAAGGAGATTGTCATACTCGACCACGGCTCGTAAAATTTCGCCGGGGATGTTTTTTCTCCAAATAAAAATATTGGTATCGAAAGGCCCATGAAACCAAAGGTCAGCAGATTGTAATTGTGGCTGCAGGTCCCCGGGAGGCGCCTGTCGGAGGTTTTTTGCAACCAATCGATCTTTTGTGATTTGATCCAAGATCATGCGCCCATCTGAGGACAGGCTCTCGAGTACAAAGCCCACCATCTTGGCCGTTAAGCGTACAATCCGCACCTTCAGCGGCAAGGCCTCAACCACACCCTCGATTCGGAGTTTGATCTCAAAATTGCTGCCAATACGAAGTTTCCCGACCACCCCTTGAGCAGCCACGGCAATGCCCGCCCAGCTTAAATCATAAACGGCGCTTTCGCTGCGATCGGGCCAAACAAAGGTCACCCCTGGAATGACGGAAAAGTGATCTTCCCCGTGGGCCAAAAACAAGCGAGGCATTTTCTTTGAAGCAGTCAAATCTAAAACAACCACGAAATTCCCCCTGAGGAATACATATAAGCTCTTTCAACTTCAGAGCTCAATCAAAGGCCCTCATGATGCGTAACATCTTGAAAGGTATTGGGCAAAGAGCCCCTGAATTCATCATTGACGCCAGACGTCTTGAGGCCCTCAGGTCCTACAGAAAACACTTGCCGAAGACTCCGGCACCAAGCCAAATGAGCATTCATGCCTGAGTGGAAAAAGAAACTCCCCATGTGGATCACAATGTCGCGAATTTTCACTGTGCCGGTGATCGTTGCATTGCTTTATCCCAATCAGCTTTGGACCAATATCGCCTCGGCCTTGCTTTTTATTTTAAGCTCCATCACTGACTATTACGATGGCTACTTTGCCCGGAAATTCAATGCCACGAGCACCATGGGCAAATTCATGGACCCCATTGCCGATAAAATTTTGGTCACCAGCACCCTGGTCATGTTGATTCCCAGTGAACGCATCGATCCCTTGATGGTGATTATTATCTTGTCTCGAGATATCTTTATCGGTGGAATTCGATCGATCGCCGCTGCGGACCAGATTATCATCGACGCCAAACCAGTTGGGAAATGGAAAACAGCCCTGCAAATGGTCGCCATTCCTGCGGTGATGATTGACCAAAGGGCTTTTCAGATTCCGTTTGAACATATTGGATATTGGGTCCTGTGGATCAGCACGATCCTCAGTGTGACTTCGGGGGCTCAGTACTATTTTGGCTATTTAAAGGCGAAGAAGGCTCTGAAGCCATAGACCTTTGTTGCTGGGATCTAAGGGTGCTGGAACCCTGATAAAGGCCTAATCCATAGGCAAGAACCCCACCCACGATCAGCAAGCTCCACATCAAAAAGGTTTTCCGAACTTTCCTGCTATTTTTCCCGTTCATAACCCTCTATTTTTATGGAAAAAGTTGACAAGTCAAAGCCCGAAGGTGTTTATTCGGTGGTCCAAGATCATTATCTCCGTTGCGGGAGTAGCTCAGTTGATAGAGCGTTGCCTTGCCAAGGCAAAGGTCGCGGGTTTGAATCCCGTCTCCCGCTCCAAACTCTTCGTTTGGCTCTCAGGTTCTCGGTTCTGGTTGTTCTCACTTAACAGTTTCTCACGTGATATGGCTCTCCACTGGGTTCTCTTCGCTTTATTCTATTTGGCCAATATTTGGCGCAAGACCTTCTGCAAGATACCCCCATTGGTAAAATATTCGACCTCTACCTCAGCATCAATTCTGAGAGTGACTTCAAAATTCACAAGGTCTCCATTTTCTTTGGTGGCTAAAACCTTTAATCTTTTGTGCGGCTGAATCCCTTCAGCAACATTTAAAATTGAAAACGTTTCCGCCCCAGTCAGACCAATGGACTGAGCATTTTCACCTTGAATAAATTGGAGAGGCAAGACCCCCATGCACACCAAGTTACTGCGATGGATGCGCTCGTAGCTTTCTGCAATGACTGCCTTTACTCCGAGCAACGAAACGCCTTTAGCCGCCCAATCCCTAGAACTGCCTGAACCATACTCGCGCCCTGCAATGACTATTAATGGTGTTTTTTCATTTCGGTAACGGATTGCTGCATCGTAAATACTTAACTTTTCACCGGTGGGAACATGCAGAGCCCAAGACCCTTCCGCGCCAGGCAGCATTAAGTTTCGCAAGCGAATATTACCAAAAGTTCCACGCACCATCACTTCGTGATTCCCCCGCCGAGAACCAAAACTGTTGAATTCTGCAATGGGCACACCTTGAGAGATGAGATATTGTCCCGCAGACGAATCAGCAGTGATTGCGCCAGCAGGGGAAATATGATCAGTGGTGATCGAATCCCCTAGCAATGCTAAAACCCGCGCACCCGTAACATCTTCTAAAGGAGCGGGAGTAGATGCAAGATCGAGGAAAAAATTTGGCTCCCGAACATAGGTCGAATCAGCGGCCCATTTAAATAAATCACCCGTGGGTGCCGCCATACTTTTCCATTTGTCGTCGCCCTCAAATATTCTGCCGTACTCCAGCTCAAACTGACCCTGATCGACTGATGAGGCAACGATTTTTTCGATCTCACTTGCCGATGGCCAAATGTCTTTTAAATAAACCGGCTTGCCAGAATGGCCCACTCCTAATGGCTCTTTACTTAAATCACAGAGCACCGTTCCCTTTAAAGCATAGGCAATACACAGTGGTGGCGACGCCAGGTAACTCGCCTTTACCTGCCCATGAATTCGTCCCTCGAAGTTACGATTGCCGGATAGAACCGCTGCGACTGAGAGCTTTTTGTTTGCCACAATATCAGCGATTTCTTCAGGGAGAGGACCCGAGTTTCCAATACATGTGGTGCACCCGTAGCCAACCAGATTAAACCCTAGTTTTTCAAGATAAGGGGTTAGTCCGGCTTTGTCTAAATATTGAGTGACAACTCGGGATCCGGGAGCAAGAGACGTTTTCACCCAAGGCTGACAATGAAGTCCGGCTTGAACCGCGTTACGCGCAAGAAGACCTGCTGCTATCATCACGGAGGGATTTGAAGTGTTTGTACAGCTTGTAATAGCCGCAATAACGACAGAACCATTTGTCACCGAAGCTGCGGCACTGGGTTGGGTCAAATTTTCTGCAGGCGCCTTTAAACTCTCTTCGACTTTTGCCGGCCCTTCATAATCAAGTCGGGCAATTTGTGCTGCCGAAGCATTATCTATTAAATTTTTTGTCATTGAATTGAAACTATCTCTGACTCCAGAGAGGCCAACCCTGTCCTGAGGACGCTTTGGACCCGCGACACTTGGCTCTACTTGGCCCAAATCGAAATCAATCGTTTCGCTAAAGTTCGGCGCTGGGTCCTCGTCCGTTCTGAACAGGCCCTGTTCCCTCGTATACTTTTCAACCAGTTCAACTTGGGAGCCCCGACCTGTCATCTGAAGATATTTTAAAGTTCTTGCATCTACAGGAAAAAGAGTCGCCGTGGCGCCGGATTCCGGAGACATATTGGACAAGGTCGCACGATCAGCAATACTTAAATTGTTCAATCCAGAACCAAAGAATTCGACGAATTTTCCGACCACGCCATGTGCGCGAAGTTTCTGAGTCAGCGTCAAGACAAGATCGGTTGCCGTGGTTCCAGCAGGCAAAGCCCCATAAGCCTTAACGCCGATAACAATCGGTTTCGGAAGAAACATCGGTTGGCCGAGCATCGCAGCCTCAGCTTCGATACCTCCGACACCCCAGCCGAGGATGCCGAGTCCATTGATCATGGGTGTGTGAGAATCCGTACCCACTAGAGTGTCTGGAAATATCCAACCATCGCGGGAAATAACAACTTGGCCCAAGTGTTCGAGATTGACCTGATGGCAGATCCCTTTGCCCGGAGGGACGACTCGAAAATGTTTAAAAGCTTGCTGCGCCCAATTCAACAGGGCATACCGCTCAAAATTACGTCGGTATTCCCAGTCTAGATTAATAGCATAGGCATCGGCACTACCGAATCGGTCAACCTGAACGGAGTGATCGATGATGAGATCCACCGCTACAAAGGGATTAACCTGAGCCGTATTTCCACCGGCTCGAGCCACTGCGCTTCTCATCGCTGCCAAATCCACTACGGCCGGAACACCTGTGAAATCCTGCATAAGCACACGAGCCGGCATAAACGCGATCGACGAATCGGAATCTTGTTTCCAGCGGGCCAGAGCTTCTACATCCTTTTGAGCTACATCTCGAGTGCCAACTCTGCGAGCAATGTTTTCTAAAAGAATTTTAACGGTGTGTGGCAGCCCTCCGACATCTACGTTGAAGTTTTCTCCAATTTTTTTGAGACTAACAAATGAGGCCTCACCCGTTGAGGTCTTAAGAGTCCCAGTTATTTTAGAAAGTTCGTCGTTCATTGCAACCCCACTTTTTTGACCACGTAGGTTCAAACAAAATTCTCTTCATTATTTTCAAACCAATGCAAATAGAGCGTCATATGCAACTTGCATACTTCATGGCGCAAGTTCCTATGATCTTACCCTGTAATTTGAAAGGCAATTTAGCCCCACACCGAGGCAATATAGCCCATCTCTATCGGAGAAAGATGTCAAACTTTCCAGTTAAACAAGACGCTGTTCTTTTTTAGCTCTTACTTGTGTCAATATGGCCTGCTGCGCGTCTTTTATAGTTCTGTATAAATCATTGCCCTCTTTTTCCGTGCGAACATCTTGATTATTGGGCAAACGAAGTTCCATTAAAACTCCCTGTGTGGGAACTCCGGCACTTTGAATGGAGTTAATTACCTTTAGGTTCACATGAAGCCTTGTAGCTGTTGGCGCAAACTCTAAGATCTTAGACGCTTTTTCAAAAATATCACTCTCAATGGCCTCTGTGCGTGCAAGGTCTCCCCATTCGATTTGAACTTTTTCCATTTAAAACTCCTTTTGCCTGAAAATTATAAATTTCTAATTCTAAAACATTTCACGAGATCTCGGCCTTTGTTTATACCCTACGACTGCAAACATATCAATGATCAGACGGCGGAGGCGCCCCTGTGCGCCTCGATTTCGCGGCTCATGCACAATTTTTTAAAACCATCTTTTATGTTCGATAATTAAACAACGGTTTGAGATTACCTTTATGCCGGCCTCTTCAGCCCGAGCTTCGGCCTCTGGATGGCTTATGCCGAGTTGGAGCCACAAAACCTCTACACCACCGGTTGCGATCACTTCATCAACGAGATCTGGAATCTTTTCTGAAGCTCTAAACACGTCCAAAAATTTTCGATACTCTTTGGGAACTTCACTTAGGGTTTTAAATATTTTAAAGTCATTTTGGCTATGTGACCTGGGATAGATGCCGACGACTTCCCAACCGTGATCTCGCATATACAGCGGCACATAATGGCTGGGTCTATTTACATCGGGGCTTAAGCCATACACAGCGATTTTTTTATATCCCAGTAGCAGATCTTTTATTTCACTGTCTTTGACATTCATATCTGTGCACCTTTCCGGTTCCGCCAATGAGGGCGGAGTTCGTCAATACTCTTTAGATCTTTTCCACCGAGCATCGCACTGCCCGGGAGAACTCAAGAAGAACAAATCTCTGAAACTGTTCAACTGGATCCGCGGACTTTTTAAAGGTCTCCTCGATGGATTCTAGATACTGCATTAGATCCGCCCTCTTGATTGAACCAGACTCTGCATCCTTCGTCATTGATTCGGACACCGACAGGATATATTTCCAAAATTGAAGCTGCTCCGCACTTAAATTCACGTCGTCGATTTTCACGAGGCGACCCCCTGCTGGTTGTCCACTGAAATTACTTTCAGCTGTTTTTCTTTGCCGGTCGGGAAAGGCCAGCGAATAACTTGGCCGACGTGCAAACCAATAAGAGCAGACCCCACTGGGGTCAGAATAGATATCTTATGTTTGTCGATATCTGCTTCGGGAGGATAAACCAAGGTTACAGTAGATTCCTTACCACTTTCCAGGTCTTGAAACTTGACCGTAGAATTCATAGAAACAACATTGTTGGGTAGGTTTTCATCTGAAACGATCGTCGCACGGCCCAATTCGTTTTCCAATAGTTCCGCTATCTCTAGTTGTGCGGCTTGTAAAATAGCGACAATTCTCTCGTAATTAGACCGCGTTATAATTAGGCTCTCGTTGTTTTTCATAAAATACTCCAATCGATTCCCTGCCCGAAGGCATAAGAAAGAATTTTAAGTTGTAATCTGCTAAGGAATTAAGGTTTCAGCGGCGTTCGGGCGGTTGAAGAAGAAAACTAGAGCCTCAACCGCCGACAAAAATAAACTTGAGAACCATCCCAAAAACTTGGGCACGGCAAGAGGGACTGAAAATAGAAAGTCCAGGTTGATGTCTCACATTCGGAAGAATAACACGAGCACAGATTTTTATCAATTGAACCGCATTGCCTAAGTAATCCAGCACGTTGCAACTGCCGCAACATCTAAACGACAAAAAAATTGCCCGATCGGAAGGATCACAGATGTTAAATACTTCTCTATAGTGCGGCTGACGGACTTGTCTTGGAATTGGGCGCGTCGGCGGTCATGGTTTCCGAAATCGACTTTCCGCAAATAGTAGATCGAGTCCTTTTGCCGATAATTTCCAATTGGCGAAGGGGCGCTGGCGGCCCCTTCCTCGGCAAGAGCTCTTGGCTCAACTATCGTAGTTCACAGTCAAAGTCATATCGCAACCGGGAGTGGGCAGTCCCAATCAAGTTGTTGCTATCAACAATATAAGACACTCGAACAGATTTTTCGTTGGAAAGAGCTCTGTCTTCAACATAGACCGTGTGCTTAGATGATGCCAGGATGATAGTTTCAAATTTCTCAAACATTTTGTAATTGCTAAACTGAGCTTGGTCGCCATCTCTTAAATCAGAAATCGCTGACTTCAGAGCGCTTTTTTTGTCGCTCAAACCATACGGGTAAAACACCAAAGCAGCCTTGCCAATCAAGGGCTTTTTAATTTGCAAAGCTGCGGTTTTATTGGAGCCTCGACCCGAGGTCTTACAAAGATAATTTGCTGTTCCCGCCAAACTCGAAAATGAAAATAGAAAAACAACCGATGTGAGTGTGATTCGGACCAAAGAGATTTTTTTCATAGACATAACACCTTTCTTTCTGTGTTGAGTATCTCGAGCAATCTATCAAAATAGGTCCCCTCTATCCAATCATTTACAGTGATTTAGGGGATATTGACCTCGTCCGACATTACCTATGAAAAAAAGAATACCTTGTTTAAAAAATAGACGAATTTCAAACAACTGATGGAGGCCCCTCAGCTCTGGTCGCAAGTCCTCTTTTTGCAGTCCTCTATGTGACTTCAGGAAAAAAAATGACAACACGGCTGCGCTCAGCGCTTATACTCATTATATGCCTTCTCTGTGTCCAGAGTTCTTGGTCGGCCTCGAGGGCTTGCCATTCTTTGTACCATCAGACTTCTTCTTTGACAGTGCTCGTTCAGGACCTGAATCTTCTATCTACTCAAAGGGGCTACTACTCGGGCCACCTGAACAACGGCCAGCTTGTTTTTATCAAGATTCCGCGGAATCCGGAAAGCTTGGCCTCTGAAGCGGCCTGGCTGACCCGACTCAATGGACTTGGCCTTGGACCTCGATATCATGGAACAACTATGCTCGAGGGTAAGCGGGCCTTGGTAATGGATTTTGTTCCCGGAGCCATCACTCAGTTCCCGATGGCGGCCCCTGCGGACATCGTACTGACCCCCGGCATGATTCGAGAAATGAAACGCCAGGTGAATATTCTTTATGAAAATCAGATTTGGCCCTTGGATCTTCAATTTATCGTCAATCAAAAACGTCAGGTTGTGATCACAGATCCTGAGCTATTTAAGCTCAATAGCTCTTACACCAAAGAAGACTACGATAAGATTCTGACTCAGATTCTTATTCTTTGGAAAATGGATGATCGCATTATTGACTAAAGCAGATGCCGGCTCTCTTTGAAGCGATCAATCATTTCTTTTGAGAGTTCCTCGCCGTGGTATAGACCATAAGACTCGACATAAAGCCCCTTTGTCCCATCCTGAGTTGAAACTAAATACAAGATGGACTGATCATCGGGATCTGACGAGTTTTCGATGCGGAGAATTCCATCGAAAACAAAATCTTCGGGGTAAAATTTGTTCGCACCCGAATCGCTCTCAAAATGATCGTACTTGGCCACTAGGTTTTCGACGTAACCTTGTTTGCTCAGCCGATCAATGGCCTCAGAAAGACCAGGCATAAATCCAGTCCCTGCTTCCAGAATATCATTCGACATTTGTTGATTCGCCATCATAACCTCCCATCTACTTTGGTGCATAGGCAATGCCATTCGTCTTAAACTCTGAGCTCCTGACAAAACAAGCTGAGCCTCGAAACTTCCGCTGATCCTCACAAAAATGCCCCAGTGAAATCTTTGGCTGCGCTAAATGGGGAAGATCTCTTGTGCTCAAGGACCCCTCATTTGTCTAAAAAATCATCACTTTTTGAGTGCCAAATGCGACTGAGAAAGCCCCCGAGCTGGTCTCGGTCTTGTAGTATCAATGATTGAGGTATTCTTTGTTA
>PEZR01000017.1:18506-22677 GCA_002773975.1 Bdellovibrio sp. CG10_big_fil_rev_8_21_14_0_10_47_8 | reverse complement strand
AAAGCGCATTTTCAATGATTCAGGTAACCACTCCGAAGGACTGCCTGTTGAATGCGAAATATCCATCTCCTATTTTTGAGGGCCTCGCTGAAATCACATCTCTGCTGGGGTCGGCCGTAATTCAAAGTCTGGCAGAAATTACCAAATCTCGCTCGATGGGTCTGAATGGATCAGTGTCCACGATTCTCACGCTGAGCTTTTCAGGGGGACAATTTTTCTTTGATCCCGTTGCTGGCGGCACCGGCGCCACCGATGATTCCAACGGCCTTGATGCATTTTACTTTTGGGTCCTTTCACGTCGCCAGCCTTCCATCGAAGAAATTGAACGGCTGTACCCAATCACCGTCTTGCAAAGTGGGATTCGGCCTGACTCTGGAGGCAAAGGCAAACACAACGGTGGACATGGAATGATTCGAGAGATTCTGGTGAAAGAAGCTGGTTCTTTGCGCTGGCTTCTCGGTCATCGAAACATTCAAAACAAAGGTTTAAAAGGCGCTCAGGCCGGCAAACCCTCTGAGCTAAGCGTGATTAAAGCCTCTGGCGAGGAGCTGGTTATTTCTGATCCTCATGGCGAAATTGCCGTTCAAGCCGGTGACCGCATTCTTGCCGCCAGCGCTGGGGGTGGCGGCCTTGGGAAAAGCCCTTAGGCGAGCTACAGAATCCGTCCACCAGCCTTGATCAAAGACTCGCGAATTTTTTGAACGTGTTCTTCGCTGGTGGTTTCTAGAATAAAATCAATTTTGGTCTCTCGCAAATAGAGACCTTTACTGACGCGGTCATGATGAACCTCTAAAATATTTCCACACAGCTCGGCAATGGCTTGGGTCATTCGACTCAAGTTGCCGGGAAAGTCTCCGACCACCACGGATAGCTCTGCAAGTCTGCCTTTTCGAATCAAACCTTTATCAATGACCTTGGCCATGATGTTGAGATCGATATTCCCCCCACACAACAGGACGCATACCTTTTTGCCCAGATCTAGTTGCCGACTTAAAAGAGCCGCAAGCCCTGCCGCTCCGGAACCTTCCGTGACTGTCTTTGCTCTTTCCAGTAAAAAAACCATCGCCTCAGCAATCTCTTCATCAGTGACGGTAACCACCTCGTCGACCAATTTAGAAATGAAACTATCGAACATGACAGGGCTTGGTTTTTTGACCGCGATTCCGTCCGCAATGGTGGTGATTCTTTTTACGGGCTCACTGAGGGTTTGATGATGAAACAGTCTTTCCATTCCAGGGGTTTGATCACTCTGAACTCCGATCACTTTGCATTGTGGCCGAATCGCTTTGATGGCTGTCGCTATCCCGCTGATCAGACCACCACCGCCGATCGGAACAATGATGGCATCGAGATCTGGGATTTTCTCAAGAACCTCAAGCCCGATGGTTCCCTGCCCTGCAATCACAAAAGGATCTTCATAGGGATGAACAAAGGTATATCCATGTTGCTTTTCAAGAGCTCTGGCATGCTCATAGGCTTCATCGTAAATTTGCCCATGCAATATGACCTCGGCACCATAGTCTTTGGTGGCTTGCACTTTGATGAGAGCCGCGGTTGTTGGCATAACGACGACAGACTTCACCCCCGAGCGAGTGGCACTCAATGCAACTCCTTGGGCATGATTACCAGCGGAACTGGCCACCACCCCTCGAGCTTTTTCTTCTTTGCTGAGAGAAGAAATTTTATTGAGTGCACCGCGAATTTTAAAACTGCCGGTGAGCTGTTGATTCTCAAATTTAAAATAGACTTCACGGCCCACTAGCTTTGAAGCGCTGATGGACTGATCGATCTCCGTCAACTTGATCTGCTGACGAATGGTTTCATACGCCTTACGAATATCCTCGAGACTGACTTTCATAGCCCTCCTGCCAATAGGTGCTGAGTCCCCATATTGGGTTAAAGTTACCGGGAGTCAAAAATACCGTCTGCTTCCAAGTGCTCAAATACGGTCCTTGCTCAGCTAGCCCATCCAATTTACTTTCATCGAAATAGTAAAAGGGAGCAAGATGCTTTCCGCAATGTGAACACTTGTGCACAGCCGATCCTTGCGACTCGGTCACTCCACCACAGACATGGCAGCGCCGAATATGAAAGACAGTTGTGGACATTGAAATAGCCTCCTTCGATGTTCTTAGGATAGCCGAACTAGACCTTGGTCCACAAGCCTGTGTCTTTAATACATCTGTTTGAAATCACTTGATTAAACTGGATATTGATTTGACGCGTTATGTTTTTTCGGTGGGGTTTCGGTGGCTTAACGGGCAGCTTCTGACTTTGACTCTGTGGGCTTTGAAAGAGAGTTCGACACCTCTTTTTGATACGTATCCGGAGCCGGGTCCTTGGGCCCGTACACGGTCCATTTCAGATCGTACATGTTAAAGTGCGTGACGGTGTGAAAAGGGTAAACCTTTAAATAGTAGTCCCCAGCGGAGGGAACTTTAAAATCAATATAGTCATCGTCGCCAATACTCGACGAAGAAGCTACGAGGGCCCCCTGTGCATTGAGCAGCTTCACATCCACGTCCCCTTTTTCGGCGTCAACCCGGAGATCAACAATGACCCGCAATTTCCCACTAGGAACTTTGATTCGATAGAAATCATCGTCGGCGGCGACAGCCTCACCCTTAATGGAGCTCAACCACTGACCTGAAAAAGCTCTGAGATCGTAGGCTCCCTGAAGACGGTCATTTTCCTCATAGTCATCATCGCCACCACCAGTGAATCCGGTCGAGTACTTGAGGTCATAATGATTTCCCTGATTGGAGCCACTGACCTGCAGATAGTAGACGCCGGCTTTCTCTAAAACCAAATTGAGAAACTCGTCATCTTGTGGCCCTTGAGAGCCGGCAATCAAAGTTCCATGTTGATCATACAGCTTGAGATCGATATCCCCCAGATAGTGTTGAAATCGAAGATCCACGATGAGTTGTCGATAATGGGACGAGATCTGAATTTTGTACCAATCCTGATCCCACTGCACCCCTTCATCGCCAATATTAGCCAACCATTCATTTTCAGAGGAGATCAAGTTCGTCGCCTGCTCCATCGAGTTATTGGGCTCAAAATGATCATCCACCTCGGTCGTTGAGGCCTGAAAGTAGGACGTGTTTGCTGGAATCCGTTTAGGAACCTGCGCGAGATAGCTGGCTTCCTTTTGCGAGACTGGCGACTGATAGAGCAATTTGTTGGCGTTGCTAAAGCGCATGGCATTTCTTTTATTTTGACCTGCATTTTGATAAATGCGCAAACGCCATGGAGAGTGATCTTCGATGCCCGTGATATCCGCTTTGGGAATTACACGATCATGAATCATCATATTTTTTCCAGTATCTGGAAATGCGAGCTTCACATTTCGATAGAGATAGTGTTTGCCAGGCGCTGTCTTGACTGAGGCCCAAGCTCGATTCGCGCCCATTCGTTCATCGCGCGTATGAATACGTTTCTCGTCCAGAGGACCGCGAGGTCCCTCAACAACCGGCACTTCCTCCTCGGTCAATTTCGAGAGGGTACTGCACCCCAGAAGAGTTCCTGCAAGAAACCAGGGAGCCATCAAATAAAGCCAATAACACGTTCGCCGAGCCATCTCTTTAAGGATACCCCCACTCTCAAAATGAAACGAGTCCAGCCAGAATGACGCACGACCGCTACCAAAAAAGGGCAGTCACTTATTAACCAAGGTGAATGGCTAGTTAATAAGTGCCTTCCCTTTTTTGGTAGCAGCAGCGCGCATTTTTGTTGTTGATGATTATGACGACTTGAAAAATTTTACATGACTTGGTCGCCACATGGACTCAGAAAGTTTCTCAGCGACACTTGGACTTTGGCCCTGAATATGCAGCTCACTCGGTCGGAGGTCTCGTTCTGAACCTAACATTCAGAGTGAAAGTAAAAATGACAATCATATTTGAAGCAGCCCGTCTCTTTTTCGCAATGGCGGCTCTGGTTCTGGTGGGTTTGTTGTCGGCTCCAATGGGTGGTGACTTCAGTCATGGTCAAATGACTGTTGAAGCGAAGGAAAAAAATCCTTCTGAAGTTCCCAATCATAAAGTCGACAAGAAAAAAACAAGCACCCACAAGACCCTAAAAGTCGCTGATAAAAAGATCGAAAAACGAGGGGCTAAAAAAATTTCGAAGAAGAGCTGACTCAAAATGAGTACGAGGTTCCAACCAA
>PEZR01000017.1:15553-18497 GCA_002773975.1 Bdellovibrio sp. CG10_big_fil_rev_8_21_14_0_10_47_8 | reverse complement strand
TGTACTGAATGTTGCGAGACTTCACCGCCACATTGGCCGCAAAGCCAAGTTGATCGACATGGTCCCCTTGCCCCTTCACCTTCCCCACCGCTGGCGCCGGATGCGAACTGAGGTTCGTAAAAGCTCCCCATCGAAGTTTTATCCAGTCACGAACCTTGTACTCAAAACCCAAAGATCCATTCAATGTTTGTCGGTGCTCGATGTACTCCGCCACCGATGCTTCCTCCATATCAAGATAGCTATCAGCCCCGTAATAAGAAAGGTCTGCCGCCACCGTCAGGCGTTTTTCCATGAAATCCATGGCGACCCCACTGGAGAGCTTCGAGGGAATATGCACGGTTGTGTTAATGTCGGATTTATTCACGCTGTTGATAGATCCTCCGGCTTCATAATAGCTGCTGTGATAGCTCGCTTTTCCGGCCACAGGCAAACAGGGCAAACGCCAGCTGAACCCCCACCGAAGATCGTCTCTCACATCTTGATGATAACCAACAATGGCCACCACGGCATTTTGCGTAAGACTTTTCTCCTCTTCGAAAGTCTTCACTGTTGGACTGCTCGTCTGATCAATCAAGGACTTGTCCAGAGATCTAGCCGTATAGTATAGGGTCACGCCCAAAGACTCGTCCGAAGAAATCATTTTTCCAGCACCAAGCCCAACCCAGATTTGTTCGTCCACCAAAGTTAAGCTCGAATTATTGTTGTCCGTGCTGTTCACGTCCCCTTTGAAGCTGTCGTACTCCGGAACAAGAATGGAGAGTGCCAGCGTCCAATCACTGAGAACTTCTTCGGGGCGAATGATGCTTCCGGTACTGGAGGGAAGCGCCCTAAAAAAGCCCTGATTGACCCGAGTGGTGGCTTTGGTCAGATCTTCAGATTTCCCGTACTGCGTATCAAATTTCTTGTAGATCCCAACTGCCGCCGAAAAACTTTGACCCTGAAGCTTCGCCAGAGTGGCCGGGTTGTACCAAGCCGCCGCCGAGGCATCTTCCGTCATTGCGGTGGCCGCGCCACCCATCCCGGCAGCTTGGTCGCCGATTAAAATTGAGTTGTAATTTGAAAACGCTGCTCTTGCCAAATTCGGCAGCAGCAAAAGAACCAGAATGCCAATTTTTCTACTCACTGGCACAAATCGCAAGAAAGCTCGCCACTTCCAAGGAAGCGCCCCCAACAAGAAATCCACCGACCTCTGGCACTGCCAACAGTTCTTTAGCATTGTCCGGCTTCACGCTGCCACCATACAAAATAGGAGTCTTGTCATTGCATCCAAGCCGGTTCAAAATCTTTCTCACTTCGAAATGAGCTTCCTTGACCTGAGCCACCTGAGCCACTTTTCCGGTGCCGATGGCCCAAACAGGTTCGTACGCCACAGTGAGGGCTTTCTGTTGGTCAAAGTTTTTAAGTCCCTGGGTCAACTGAGATTCCAAGACCTGCATGGTTTTTCCAGACTCTCTTTCTGACAGAGTTTCGCCAATGCACAACATTGGCGTCAGCCCTAGTTGTTGAACAAGCGTCAGTTTCTCAGACAAGAGTTCGTCTTTCTCATGAAAAATTTGGCGCCGCTCGCTGTGACCGATCAGGATATATTTGCCACCGAGATCTGCCACGGTTTGAGCCGAAGTCTCGCCAGTAAAAGCTCCCTTAATCTGTGAATAAACGTTCTGTGCACCCCACTGAAGAGGGGTCTTAACCACCTGAGAGGCTGCCTCAAGACAAATGCTCGGTGGAAAAAAAATCACCTCTTGCGAAGACTTGCGAGAATACTTCTGCTGAAAATCGCTTAAAAAATTTCGTGTCTCTTGCGGGTTCTTATGAAGCTTCCAGTTGGCAGCAAAATATTTCATCTCAAATCCCTGAAATTTTCTGTGGTCGCAAAACCTCTAGACCAGGCAAACGGTCACCCTGCAAATACTCGAGAGCGGCCCCACCACCCGTTGAGATGTGGGTCATTTTATCCGCGTAACCAGAGGCCTCCGCCGCTGCCGCAGAATCTCCACCGCCAACAATCTTCACACACTTGCTCTCGGCCAAAGCCTGCGCAACCCCAAAACTTCCCTTGGCATAGGCCGGGGTTTCGAAAATCCCCATAGGTCCGTTCCAGAATACCGTCGCGGCCCCCGCAATCGCTGCGGAATATTGTTTAAGAGTTTGCGGTCCAATATCCACACCCATCCAACCCTCTTCGATGCCAACACCAGAGGTTACTTCCCCTTTGCCGGAAGCAATGTCCTGGGTCACCACGTGGTCCACTGGCAATAACAAAGTCTTGTGCCTGGCTTCCAGGCGGGCAATCATTTCTCGGGTGTAATTGAGCTTGTCAGTTTCTACCAAAGATTTTCCAACTGGAATTCCCTTGGCCTTTAAAAAAGTGTAGGCCATGGCTCCACCAATCACAAAGCCATCCACCAAATCCATGAGCTTTTCAATCACTTGAATTTTGTCACTGACTTTAGCTCCGCCCATGATGGCTAAATAGGGACTTCGCGGGTTCTCTAAAAGTTTATCCAACATTGAAATTTCTTTTTCAATAAGGAACCCAATTCCCTTGTCCTTCATCATTCTTGGCAAAGCATCAATCGACGCATGGGCTCGATGAGAAGCTCCAAAGGCATCATTGATATACACGTTCGAATAACTCGCTAAAACATGGGCGAATTCTTCCGAGTTTTCAGTTTCCCCTGAATCGTAGCGAAGATTTTCCAGCAAAATGACCTGGGTCTTTTTAAGTCCCATCAACAAAGCCTTAACGGCCTCTGATCGAGGTTCTTCCACCAAGATCACTTCTTTTTTCAAAAGCTCTGTCAACCGATCAGCAACCGGCTCCAAAGAATATTTTTTATCACCTGGCCCCTTGGGACGCCCAAGATGAGACGCCATCACCAGCTTGGCACCTTTTTCAAGGGCATACTGAATCGTTGGCAGACTGGCCGTGATCCTGGTTTCA
>PEZR01000017.1:5609-15506 GCA_002773975.1 Bdellovibrio sp. CG10_big_fil_rev_8_21_14_0_10_47_8 | reverse complement strand
AGCCATTACAAACCTTTCTGAGCCATGTAATTGGCCAGATCTATCATTCGATTGGAAAAACCGGTCTCGTTGTCATACCAAGACATGACCTTGGCCATGGTCGGAGAAACCACCATCGTTGATGGCAAATCCACTATGGAAGAATGTCGATTGCCGTTGAAATCAATACTGACCAGGGGGTTCTTTTCCACATCTAAAATTCCACGAAGACCACCGCTGGCTGCTTTACTTAAGGCCTCGTTCACGGAAGCCACAGACATTTCGTTTTTGGAATTGAAAGTAAAATCCACCAAACTCACATTCGGGGTCGGCACACGAACTGAAATACCATCAATTTTTCCCTTCAATGAAGGCAGCACCATTCCCACGGCTTTGGCAGCACCAGTGGATGTTGGGATCATGCTCACCGCCGCAGACCGTGCTCTTCGCAAATCTTTGTGAGGCGCATCCAGAATTTGTTGATCATTGGTGTAAGAGTGAATGGTTGTCATTACACCGCTCGTGATGCCAAAAGCGTCATCTAAAACTTTGGCCAAGGGCGCTAAGCAGTTGGTGGTGCATGAGGCATTGCTCACCACATGATGTTTCCCAGCGTCGTACATTTCATGGTTGATGCCATACACAACAGTTAAGTCCGAGCCTTCTGCGGGAGCCGAGACCATCACTCGTTTTGCGCCGGCCTGAATGTGTTTCATGAAGTCTTCCTTGGCCTTAAAGGCACCGGTGCAATCATACACCAAATCCACACCCCACTCTTTCCATGGAATCTCGGCAGGATTTCTGGTTTTTGAAACAAATATTTTTTTTCCACCCACGGTCAGATTTTTTTCATCGTGACTCACCTCTTTGTCATAAATACCGTGAGTGCTGTCATATTTTAACAAATGAGCGGTGCCATCGAGACTATCCAAAGTATTGATGCCAACAATTTCGAGCTGATCAAAACCAGCACGAAAAAGAACTCGTCCAATTCGACCAAAACCATTGATTCCGACTCTGAGCTTTGCCATATGCGATCCTTTTTTTGAAATTTGCAAATGAGAGTACGAATTTCAATTTTTCAGACAGAAAAATCAATCAGCAAATGAATTACCAGACAATTTTCGGAAACAGTTGACGCGCATTTTCGTTTGTCTGCTCAGCCAACTGCTCAAGAGAAATCTCCTTTAGCTGAGCCACCAAAGCCGCAGTGTGTACAACAAAGGCTGGTGTGTTCTTTTTTCCCCGCTGAGGAACTGGAGCTAAAAAAGGGGCATCGGTTTCGACGTGCATCCGATCCAGAGGCACCATTTTACAAGTTTCGCGTAAACTCTCAGCATTTTTAAAGGTCACAACACCACTGAAAGAGATATTGTAGCCCAAATCCAAGCACTCTTTGGCCAGATCTGCTGAACTTGTAAAACAATGGATCAAACCGGTCACCTCGCCCCGAAATTCTCTCAAGATTTCGATCGTGTCCTGCTCGGCCTCTCGAGTGTGGATCTGCACCGGCATCTTGTGACGCTTGGCAATGTCTAGCTGTCGACGAAAAGCTTCGCGCTGATTTTCCACCGGAGACTGGTTGTAGTAATAATCCAAACCAATCTCACCCACCGCCACCACTTCTTTCTCGGACAGATGGTCTTCAATCCATTGACCGACAGACTCTTGCCACTGAATGCCCTGGTGCGGATGAACCCCAAGAGTGCAATAAACATCTGGATAAAACTGTTTCGCTGTCTTTAAAACAAATTCATGGTCCGAGGGCTCAGTGCCAATCGTGATCAGCTTCTGAACACCGGCAGCCTGGGCTCGCTTCAAGGTCTCCGCCGGAGATTCCTCAAGCATGTCTAAATGGGCATGAACATCAATCCAAGTCATGAGTGGAGATTATCACAGGGACGAGTTTCAATCCAGAACTGTTCGAAAACCAGAGCGGCATCTCGATTTTGATCTATTTGTTGGACCAGATTTAAGCACTTCTCCCCAGCCTGCACCAAGGGTTCAAAGGGCATCTTTTCAGCAAGATCTTGCAAAAAACTTTGCTGGTCCACGTTCAAAACTTTGCGCCAAGCTCCTATTTTTAAATAGACCGTGTCTCGCAACAACCAGGACAGATGACGAGCCAAACGCCGAGCTACCTGCCGGTCTCGGACTAAATCCCGATGGACCGACTTCAGATAACCCTGCGGTTCAGAGACCCAATCTTGCAACCAGGCCTTGGCGCTCTCTCGCAGCTCTAACTCATCCGGGTCGGTCAATTGCTCCAGGCGTTCAAAGCTACCAAGACTGGCTCTCAAAGCCCACTCTGGAGCCTGAGAGCGAGCCTTCATCTGCTCCAACGACAAGGGAGAAAATCGAACATTTTGACAACGTGACCGCAAAGTCAAAAGCACCTGTGTTGGAGAGGGTGCGATCAGAAAAAAGAAAGTATTTTCTGGTGGCTCTTCCAGAACCTTGAGCAAAGCATTGCCGGCCTGAGGATTAAAACGATCCGCATCGTTGATGATGATCACTCGGACTGTGTTGAAGGCCTTGAGCTGTAAAAACTCGAGCACCTGATGGGCTTGATCAATTTTAATTTGATTTTTTTCAGGCTCAATCAGAAGCAAAGCTTCAGTTCCCTGACTGTCTTTCTTTTTCGCCATCACAAACTGAGTGACTCGCAAACAGCTTCCACACAAACCACAGCCTGTTTTTTTTTCGCACAAGAGAACTTGAGCCAACCCCAATGCCGTGGTCTTTTTTCCCACCCCCGCAGGACCTGTAAAAAGAAAAGCATGGGGCAGCTGCCCTCGCTGATGCGCTTGCAATAAAAACTGAATTTTTTCTTGATGACCGACGACAGAATTTAGAAGCTGAGCCATTGCAGGCCTCGAATGTGGGTCAACAAACGGGTCAAAAGTTGTTCCGGGGTTTCCGCGGCGTCCAACACCAACCAATGTTTTGGATCCCGCTGAGCCTGATCCAGAAAAGATTTGCGAACCCGCTGATGAAAAGAATCTGCCTCGGACTCGATACGGTCTTCTTGGCCACCACCGGCCGCTTGCCGAGAATTTCTGCGGCGGCGACTCTCATCCACCGATAAGTCCAAAAGGACCGTCAATTCAGGCTTGAGACCATCCGTTGCAAATTGATTCAGCTGCTCGACCCAGTTTTCGGAGATGGCTCGCCCGCCCGCTTGAAAAGCAATTGAGCTCGCCGAAAAACGATCACACAAAACCCACTGTTGTTTTTTTAAAGCCGGGCGAATCACCATATCCACATGCTGCGCTCGACTGGCTTCATACAACAGCAATTCTGTTCGTGCTGTTGGTGCCGGCCCATCCGTGCTTAAAATCATCTCTCGAATTTGATCTCCAAGCGGAGTTCCGCCGGGTTCGCGCGTGCGCACGGCCTCAAGCCCTTTGGTCTTTAACTCAGACTCAAAGGCGGTCATCAATGAACTTTTACCAGAGCCATCCAAGCCCTCAAATACAACAAATGGCATAAACCCACTTGTCTATCGTTTTCAAAGAGAAGTCAAATCTAGCGCTTTGCCCGTTAAATAATCTGTCGGCACCTGATCGAGCAATCCCGCTTTGACCAGCTCCTGGCTCGACGGAGGCAGAGCTGAGTGTATTTGTTGATACTCAGCCAGGGCTAAACGAAGCTTCATTTTTCCAATGCGATTCATCTCGGTTTTCATCATTAAAATGTCAGCTTCCCTCCAGATTTGGCGCAGGAATTCGGCCTCCGGCCGGTTGCCATTCTTGATTTTTTTCAGAACGGACTCGCTGGTTTGATAGGGGTTTTTCTGAAAAGCTTGAGCCGCTGCATTAGCCACCGACATCAGATTGGGCTTGAGCAGGCGTCGAGACTCGCTGATGATCACTCGGTCCACCGGCCATGGAGCTCGCACCTGCAAAAACCACTGACGAAGCATGGGCTCTTTCGCCATGTCGGCCTTGTATTTGACCTGTAGCCGTTCCATCTCGTCCAACAACAAAGAACGAACAACCCCTGAAAAACGCAGACCCACCAAAGAGGCTTCCTCATAGGGAAAATCAGCGGCAAACAAAAACCATTTTTCCAAGTGGCCTTTGACCTCCTTCCAATCGGAATGAGTGGCCAACTGACGCACTTGCAACAACGAGAGCTGCAGATACTGAATCACTGCACTGAGAACTTTCTCATCCTCAACTTCCCCGCGGACAAAGGAACTGGAATTTTGAAATTCAATTTCGAGATGGCGAAGACTTTTCTGATTTACTTTCCAAAGGAGATGAAATTCTTTTTCCGAAAACGAAGACAGATCCTGAGTTTTCTTGAAGAAGGCCGTGATTTGACTTCCCTGCTGAATCCGCACAGAAAATGCCTTCAAACTGGGCTTGTCCGCAAAAGCACTGCTGCGAACACCGGCAAAGAGGCAGAATAGAGCGAGGGCTTTTGCGACATTTTGCATTATCACGTCGGAGTTCCTTTCTTTTACAGTGACTTTTAAGCTGGGCCTTCCCTATATTGGTGCGTCTTTAGGAGGCAGTCAAAAGATGGATACACTGGTCGCCATAATTCATGTCCTTACAGCATTGGTTCTTATCGCTCTCGTTCTAGTCCAAGACTCAAAAGGTGGGGCTGGCGGTGCTTTTGGCGGCGGTGGCGGATCTAATTCTATATTGGGTGCCACAGGCGCAACCACTTTGGCTCAGAAAATGACTCGTTGGGCAGCCGTTGTTTTTGCTATGACCAGCATTTCTCTAACTGTGATTTCAAAAGGGAACAAATCTGTGGTTGATAGTTTGCCGGCTTTGCCAGCAGCTGGAGCGACAGCTCCGACCGGAGAATCTGCGGCAACTGGTAGCACCGCTGTCACGACCACCCTGATGACCTCAACCACACTGACAAAGTAGGCCAATGCCAGAGAATAAAAATCAACTGGTCATTGGCTTTTTGGTTTTGGGTCTCGCCCTTGTTGGACTCTCCACCTATTTTTCTTTTTTTGCCCCTCGAAAAACATATCAAGAAATTCCACTGGCCAAGGTCCAAAGAGAAACGGGCAAGGTCTATGCTGTTCGTGCTGGATACACCCAAAAAGAGCTCGTCGAGACCCGCACAACCCTTGTCAGTTTAGATTCGGTCGAGACACAGGACATTGGCGAAGCTTTGATTCTGTTTGAAAATTCCTATCAAATTCGAGTTTTTAACAATGCCATGGTCACTCTTGAAAAGGTCGAAGACCAGCAGGACTTTCATGTTGTTCTGATCATCAAACGTGGCGACATCAAGGTTGAAAGCTTTGGACGCGACGGAGATCTGTTCATCGCAAAAAATGGCGAACGAATTTCAGCGGCCCAATACAATAGCTCACAGTTGGCCCATGCGGCCGTGGTCCCCCCGGTGCCGGTGGATAACTTTTCAAATCCAGCCCCGGCCAATGAAGGTCTGGCTGAAGACGAAATTTCAACCACGATGAATGAACATCGAAGCAGTTTTTTTAAATGTTACACGCAGCTTTTGCAAAAAGACCCCACGGCAAAAGGACAGGTTTCCCTCAGCTTTACAGTCGAGAACAATGGCAAACTGAGCGTGGCTGAGGTTACGGCGTCCGATATCAAACAGGATGAATTTCGCCAGTGCTTGGTTGAGGTTCTGCGTCGAATTGAATTTCGCTCCTTTCGCGGCCCTCCAATCTCGACTTTATTCCCATTGAAGTTTGAATAGATATCGGTAAACTATTTTTACCAACTAGAGCGGGAGACGAGCATGGAAAAACCAGAAAACACCTACAGCAATCTATCCGGACAAGAAAAACTGAAAGCCATCCAGAATGAAATGGCCCCGTTCTTCATCTATGCGGCCATTCCAATCATTTTGACGATTGCGATTACTCTTATTTTTGGCCCGACCATCGGAGTTTAGCCCATCGACACTTCTCCAGAAGCTACGTCCTAACGATAATCGTGAATATAGTCCACACGGTCTTGAACCCATGGTTCAAAATGACCTTCCAGCTCATAGACTTTTCCTTCGACCACCTTGGTTTCTTTCAGGGCTTGAAGACTGGGCGAGAAGCTTGCCGGAAACATTCCTTTTTCAATAAAAAATTGAGTGAGGGCTTTGACACTGCTTTCGCCCAAAACTTGGCGACGAATCAATTCATCAAAACTTCTCTGCAGTTCTTCAGGAGCAAATCCATAATTAAAAATCATATCCTGGGCCACTGTGTGAACGGCCTCCAATGAAATTCGATGGTCCTGAAAAAGATCGCAGGCCACTTGAAAAGTATTGTAGGTCGGAAGAGTTCGCCGGCCAAACTTGAGATAATAATCTGGATCTGTGTCCACGGCGAGATTGATATAGATCTTTTCCACGGGATCATTCTCGGGAACCTGGGATTGCAAAAGCAAAATCTCATCGATTTGATCGGCGGTTACCGACATGCTTTTTAAAATGCTGCGCAGATCTTGGGTGCCAACTCTTCGTGCGCAAATATCTGAGTACAAATTATAAATAACAGCATCGGCTTCGCTGTCATCCCCCCAGCAAATTTGCCGAACCTCTGGTTTTAGTTTTTGCCGCAACTGCAGCAACGCTTGGATTTTATATCCCACCTGTTTGTTCAAACGCCAAAATCTCTTGGGGGTCAGATTTCGAAGGTTGTCCTTATAGAAGCAACCAAAGGGACGGATGTTATCGATGATGAATTTCTCGGCGATTCGGGCCTCCATCTGCGGAGGCGAGGCAGAAATAAAATAAAGTGGAAATCTCGATTGGCCTTTTCGCTGTTGCCAGTTCTGCGCTAAGAGCTGAAGCAGAGTCACAGTCCCGGGCACATTTCGTTTGTTGAAGGCTCGCTCAATCGCCGTCAGCACAAGCTTTGATAACGAGTCAATCGAGGTATCCAAATAGGTTTTATCCAAGTCCCAAACAAAAACCTCATCAATGTTTTGTTCCACCCCAGGGGTGACATAACGAAAGAAAACGACATCCCCAACAATTTGACTGCGACTCTTCCAATCACTCATTGTTTCAAAGTAGCATCGAAGCCAAAAGAGTGACAACAACTCCGGCTCATGGTAGCCAAGCTCCCCATGACACAATGGTCTTCGACGCCCCCTAAAATAGAAGTTATTTCGCAATGCGACAAATCTTTGGACTTTAACCCGCTCCATCCTTGGCCCCAGGGATTGCCTGCCGTGGCGGTCAATCGAGTGATCTTCGGTGGTTTTTCTCAGAACTTTGTTTTTGATCATCACATCGACGGTCGCGAGGCCGAGAAAATTGCCTCTTTGTTTCGCTCTTTGTACTTTGAACTGAGTTTTGTCGAAATGGCTCGCTTGGTGGACAAGGCCACAGCCCATGTTTGGTTTCCGATTTCTTTGGTTGTGCAAAAATTTGGCTGGCAACCCACAGAGATATTTTTTTCTACGGCCACGGCACTTTTAAAAACGCCCACTGGTTTTCAAAATTGGTGCGCTGAAAAGAAAATGCATCCACAGGATCTATCACCGCTTTTGTCTGCTGGTGATTTGGATCTAAAATGGTTTTACCGCGACCTCTTGACCTTGAAGCTTTCCAAAAGTCAGGGAACAAGAGCTCTTGAGCTGGCGGTTGAGTTGAGCTTGATGGGCAACGACGTAAAAACTCTGGAAGCTCAAGACAACGAGAGCAGCGCTGAGTGGCTAGAACGACTGACTCTGCTCCGCTACCCTGAAACCTCTCAACGAGATGCCGATCAAGAAAGCTGGATGACCACGCTGCCATGGCCGGGCACCAGTCAAGCGAGATGGACTCGTCAGGGCGACCGCGCCGGTGTGGAAGTGAAACTTTTTGTTTCCCAACCCTCGGATTTAAAAAAATACTTGCAGGGCTTGAGTCGGGTTCAGGATCTTCTCGAAAAAGATCGAGGCCAAAAACATTGATGAACCTCTCGGCCTTGATCGATCATTTTGAAAAGATCTATTTGGATGAGAGCTCTCGGAACTCTGAACTGGCCCAGCGTCTGACCGAGATCTTTCCTTCGGAAAAAATATCTTGGGTCAAGGGTTTGCCGAGCCAAGATTCTGGTCCCTTATCCGCCAAACAATTTGGTCAAAGTAAAAAGCAGCTCTATGTAAAACCCTTTGAAGGCCATTTCTTCAAACGTTGCCCAGGTTCGACACAAAAAAAGGTCCTTACCTGCTGCAATTATTATGTTCTGAATCTAGGCCAGCAATGCAATATGAACTGCTCCTATTGCTACCTACAAAGTTATCTGAATACCCCGGCCATGTTGATGTATTCCAATATCGACCAGGCCCTGCAAGAGCTTGAGGAAATGGCCGCGGCTCATCCGGACCTGCCTTACCGAGTGGGAACGGGAGAAGTCATCGACAGCCTCAGCTTGGATCCCCTGACACTTTATTCAAGAAAATTGATTTCTTTTTTTCGCCGATATCCCAAGTGGACTCTGGAGTTTAAAACCAAGTCCGACTGTGTAGATCAGTTTTTAGATTGTGAGCACGCAGGAAATGTTGTGGTCAGTTGGTCCATCAATGCCCCCCAGGTCATCGACAAAGAAGAGCATGGAACTGCTTCATTTGAACAGCGCTTGGCCGCCGCAAAAAAATGTGTGGACCGAGGATTCCCCATTGCCTTTCACATTGATCCATTGATTTACCATCCTGGTTGGAAACAAAACTATCAAACCATGATGACTCGGATTCAAGAATCCTTCCGCCCCGAGCAAGTTCATGTGCTCTCGGTCGGAGCTTTGCGTTTTCAACCCGAACAACGACATATGATGCGAGAACGTTTTGGCATGGATAGCTGGGTGACCTCGGCTGAGATGTTTCCAAGCGAGGGTGGCAAGTGGAGATATGACCAAGGCCTTCGCCAGGAGATGTTTGATTTTATTATTCAAGGTTTCAAATCCGTTGATCCGCGCTGGAGAATTTTTATGTGCATGGAAACTCCAGAGAGTTGGATTTCTGCTTATGATAAAACCCCCAATCAAGTTCCCGAGCTGAAAGAGCTCTTTCGACCTCTGCCGCGAGTCCCGTCGGAACTGCAGGTTTAGATGAACAATGATGAACGCACCGAAATTCTTTCTCCTGTTTTGGTTCCGCTGGAAGCCCTTGGGGAAGACACCCTGAATGCCCTGATTGAATCTTTTATTTTGCGTGAGGGCACTGATTATGGCGCCTCTGAAATTTTATTGGCCACCAAGATGCAGCAAATCCGCAAACAATTGGATCGCGGCGACGTCAAAATTGTTTTTGATCCCAACTCTGAATCCGTGACCTTGATGACCGCTGGGGATTGGAAAAAAATGGGAGCCCATGGATCACCCTCTCTTTGAAATCGTCGTCACCACAGCGGGAGCGACCTCGATTCGCAATAAACTCGTCAATGAGATCATGCATAATCCAGTGGGCCCATGGATCGAAGCCAACTCTTTGTACATTGAACAATCCAAACTAAGACAAAGGCTCTTGGAGCCCACAACACAAGAGTTAGTGCTTTTTGATGTTGGTCTGGGTGCCGCTGCGAACTCCTTGGCGACCTTGGCTTGCTTTGACTCTGTCGGTGATGCCCAAAGACCATTGAAAATGATCAGCTTTGAAAAAGATCTCACGCTTTTAGAGTTTGCTTTGGCGCATGCCGATCAGTTTGAACATTTTAGGGGTTATGAAAATGCTCTGGCTGAAATTTTAAAAAATGGTTACTGGGAAAATGAAAAGAAAACGCTGTCTTGGTCATTACGACATGGTGATTTTTTAGAATTGATTGAAACGGAAGCTGAAAAACCCCATTTGATTTTCTATGATCCTTACTCGCCCAAAGTGAATCAAGACATGTGGACCACCGCCTGTTTTAAAAAACTGCGCCAACATTGCCGAGTGCCCGATGACGGTGGAACTTGTTTGTACACTTACAGTCAGGCCACCCGCATTCGTG
>PEZR01000017.1:0-5601 GCA_002773975.1 Bdellovibrio sp. CG10_big_fil_rev_8_21_14_0_10_47_8 | reverse complement strand
ATCGCAGCCGGATTTTTTGTCGGCTATGGCACGGCCACAGGTCTTAAAACAGAGACCACCGAAGCTGCGACTGGAATCGAACTCTTAAAGCGCCCGCTTGGAAATCAGTGGTTCACTCGGTGGCAAAAATCTCATCAACGCTATCCTTTTGACTGTGCTCAAGAACAGCAGACCGAAATGGATCAGGCAGTTCAACAATACATGAACAAGTGGGCCTGATGCTCGCCGGGGCTGCTTTCCTCTGAATAATCACTGCAATAACAGCCAATGTTTTTATCTGAATTTTTGACAAAGCATCAGCTCACCTCATCGAACTCTAGATAGTCGCTGAGCAAACGAATCAACTCTTCCT
This sequence comes from Bdellovibrio sp. CG10_big_fil_rev_8_21_14_0_10_47_8, assembly GCA_002773975.1. Taxonomy (GTDB): domain Bacteria; phylum Bdellovibrionota; class Bdellovibrionia; order Bdellovibrionales; family Bdellovibrionaceae; genus 21-14-0-10-47-8. The sequence continues at coordinate 5,249 of PEZR01000017.1, read as the reverse complement.
TGATTTTTCTTTTTGATAGTTTATTCCCATGGGGAGGGGCTGTTCAGCAGGTCGAAAAAGTCATTGCCGGATCACTTTGATCAGAAAAGATCCAAAATGGAACCAGATCTCGGATTGGTTTTTTTGTTTTTTTAAAATTGTCGTTGCCAGAAAAAAAATCTTTGTGCTAACCTTTCTTTATCGAAAGGAGGTTACGAAATGATTAAAATGAAGACTACAACCGAAATTAAAATAAAACAGACCCATGGAATGAATCTTCTAGTCATTCTGCCGCGAACCTCCGACGTCACGTCCTGCTAGCGCAGATCTCGACTAAAAAATGATTAAATCCAAAAAAATTAAATAGCGACAAGAATCACATCGCTTGTGTTTCTCTGTTGCTTCAACCTCTTGCGATTTTGACAGATCACAGCCCTGATCTGTTGTGCGCAAGTGCATTCGTGGCATTGCCACAGGAGGAAGTTATGACGTACGCGATAAAGGATCGCTTACAAAGATGGGAATATGAAAATCAATTAAGACTCGAGAAACTGTCGACACAGTTTCAGAGTTTCACAAAGCAAAGTTTGTTGCGGGCTGCACGACTCACCAGCTTCCTCCTGTATTTGGCTTACGGAGGTGGCAAGCTGAGCGTCGCCATCGCAAGAGGTTTAATCGTGGGCCCCGAATTGATTCGACATGTTTCCCCGAACGAAAGACCACTCGAACGACACGAGTTCGATCAAGGTCGGTTTAATTCGTTTTTTAAAATGTAATCAGATGGGGTCCTCTTTGAAAAAAAGGGGACCCGCTGGGGCTTAAAACGCCAACAGGATAAATCCGGCCATATTCACAATCCAAGCTAGAGCAGTGGATGTTTTGTCGTGGTCTTTATTAAAATCCGCAGCGTCTTTGATTTCACCAGACAAATACTCCGCCCCCAGATTGGAAGAGCGATCTTCCGAGACATAAAGATCCTTAAGACGTCGCACCTCGGATGGAAAACGCACAAGAGCGTTTTCTTTCAAATCATCCATGTCGCGCATTTTTTCAATCTCGATCACCGCACGATCGCCTTTGACTTCGACCACTTGGCCCTCGGCAATGACAGTGACCCTTGTCGAGTCGCTAAAAAAAGCCTTTCCAAGATCGCTGGTGACTTCGACCCATTGGGCGGAATCTCCGACTTCAATTTTTCGATTGTTGCCAATGAAAACATCAGCGTATTTTTTTTGATCTTGTTCACGAACAGGTTTTCCGACCAATTCATCGATCACCTGAAATCCTTGGTACGGAATGGCCAAGACAAAAGAGTTGATCATTTGTGTGCTCACTCGAATCAATTGATCCGCCACCGAGATGGCCGGATGCAATTCAGTGGTGGTCTCCCAAAGCAAATAACCATTTTCACCGTCATAGACCTTCATCATAAATTTTCGATCTTGCAGATAAGATACGACCAAGGCTTGTGCATCTAAAATTTTCGCTAAGATGATCACATCGGCTGGTTTTAAAACTTTTCGGGGTTGGAACACTCCGCGATTGATCATAAAACGACGACTGGCAACGAAGAATCGTTGATCTTTGGTGAGATTTTCTCGCATCTGCCACCAAGCTTCTTCGCTGGTGGAAACATTGGCCTCGGCAATGGGAAAGACCGCAACCCTTCGAAGCAGAGAATGTTTGACCTCGGCATGAGCCGTGATGGACAGCATTGAAAAAAGTAGGACCCATTGTAAAGATCGAATGAAATATTTCATAGAATTATAGGTTAACACTAATGATGCTGTTTTCAAGGCCAACCCCGGGAACTTTGCTGGACCTAAGCAGAGGCTGCTATTCGACCGAACCATAGAAAGTCTTTATACTGTTCTATATATGAAAAAACTGCTGGAAAAATCTTTGTCTTCTGAAGTGGTGTTTGATGGTTTGTTTTTAAAAATCTGGAGGGACGAAGTCGAACTCTCGACCGGGGCTACCACTTTTCGTGAGTACGTCAAACACCCCGGCGCCGCGCTGGTCGTTCCCCTGCTTGAAAACGGGAACCTGCTGATGATCTATCAATACCGCCACTCGGTGGGTCAGACTTTTTTAGAATTCCCGGCCGGCAAATGTGATCCGGGTGAAAAGGCAGAACAAACAGCGTTGCGAGAGCTTCGAGAAGAGGTCGGACTAGAGACCACCAACATTCGCCACCTGACCCACATTCATCCCGTGATCGGATACTCGAATGAACGCATCGATCTTTTTTTGGCCAAAGATTTCAAACAAGTCCCCGATCACCGCGACGCTGACGAGCTCTTAGAACTGATCGAAGTATCCCCCCAAGATCTGAAGGAAAAAATCTGGGCCCACGAAGTCACCGACGTCAAAACCCAAATCGCCGCCTTCTGGCTCTTTCGCGAGCTGGGGATTTAGGGGCGGCCTCTAAAACAAGCTTGAGCGTCGACATCACCTGCAAATGAGGACTTGAAAGGGAACCAATTCGCGCAGGCCCTGAGCCATTTGCCCTTGAGGCTGATGGTCGCCTGCGAGGGAATGCGCTGATAGGTTCCGTTGACGAGCCGGGTTGGATCCCAGGCCTTACAATACCAATCACTCAGCTATTCATGATCGGGATGATTAGGATCGGCCATCGCACTTTTGAAATTTTCAAAGCCCCAAGGCCCGCCACAGTCCTCGGGTGGGCATTCATTTTCTCCTGCAGAACAGAACGGATATTTTTGATTTGGATCCACACTCAATATCTCTTCGACGACGACTTCGTGTCTCCAACCATCGCCAAAATCGTAATCATACCCAAATTTTATATTTTCCTTTCGGAAACTAATATTATCCGGCACCAGAAGGCGTCGCCAAACAGACGGCTCTGTTTTTAAAAGCGTTATTCTCATTTGAAGGATCTTGGCTACAATTACCCATTTTGCCTCAAATTCATACAGCATTACTTAGTTAATTCAATAGGTTACTTAAATATTTGATTTATGTAGTTAATTGTATTATTATTAATACATTAAAAGGAGAGCCTAATGGGACTTCCAAAAACAGTGCGTCTCGAAGATGAATTAGAAAAGAAGGTCGAAAATTATCTTGAAGCCAATGGGATTCGCTTTGCACAGCTGGTCAATCTCGCTGTCGAGAAATTTATCAAAGAACCACAAACAATCCAACTCGCTCCGGTGGACGAAAAGGACTTTGCAACAGCTGCTGCAAAAGCTTTTAAAAAGCATAAAAATGCAATGGATAAGCTAAAGTGAGCGTGATTTTTATTCCGACAGCCTCTGCTATCGCAGAAGTGAACAAATTGGTCTGCCGTGAGGGTGGAACCCCCCACCACTGCAATGACATCGGAAAAGTCGAGAGTGCGATCTCCACGGCATTTTACCCCGGAGTCTACCCTTTCGCTCATGGTGGGCTCGCAAAGGTCGCCGGAGCCCTCTGCTTCTATCTCGTAAAAAGCCATGCCTTTGTCGATGGAAACAAACGTACTGGCGCCTTGGCTGCGATCACTTTTCTCAATCAACATGGAATGGATCTTTCATATCCGCTCGATGAGAAAAGAGACATGAATGCACTTGCTGATATTATTGAAAGTTGTGCCGCTGGAAATGTCACCAAAGACGAGCTCATCGAATGGTTTGACCGACACAAATCCTACCTAGATTGATCGGACTTAAGAACTCACCCAGCTCTCTTATAAATAGCTCAGGCAATTGCAAAAAGAAATATGAATGCCGTCGCCCAAAAGCTATTTCTCTTTGAATCACTATTGCAATAGTAATCTGAATCGAGAAAAGATGCTTGCTGGAACTTATTCTTCATTCTTAATCCAGTTTATGACGTTTCAAATTCCAAAATACTTGCAAATCTGTATCAGTATAAATCCCAGAAGGGCCGTCGCCCTGACCTGCCCGGGTTAACCCGGTCCAGAATCTGTGATAAGATCTGGGCACCTTGCCGAAACTTCAGGTCATTCTTGGCCATCGTTACATTAGCGAAACTCAGTCCGCCTATGGACACATTGTCAGTCGAGAAACTGAAAAGTTGTCACCCTATGAAAAATCGAGTTGGCCTTAAAAATTATCGTGCCAATCAAGTATTTGAGTCGCTGAAAATGCTGCCAATTCTTTCAGCAGAGCTTAAAATAGTGACACCGCTGAACATGTGCCGTGCCACTTTTCAGTGGCACGTTTTGGCACGGTCGATATGATGGAGGTTCTCGGATAATTTATTTTTTCGAGCAAATCTCTGAGCTGTTTAAATCAGGATAGTTTTTGATCTCATTTGGACAAAGTTTATCGAATGAGAACTCCTTGGATATGCAAGATCGCTTTCCAAAAAGTTTTGAGTCGAGTTTCATGCCGTCTCTACATTTCTTTTCTTCGTATCCAAGCGAAATAAAACAAATAAAGCCGCTTGGGGATACAACAGGATTAGTTTCGGTAGACTTAGAGCCATAAACCCCATCTTGGACCGCAATTTTTCCCTGGGCTTCCAAAGGAACAAGTATCAAAGATGCATGTTTCCCAAATTTGCCCTGGCAAAATTTATTTGATCCTGCCCATACTGAACTAGAAATAATTAGGAACAAAGTAAAAATAAATTGAGCTAAATTTTTCATTTTTCCGCCCTCATTTCTAATTATCTTCCCAGACGTCTCAAAAAGCTATTTCCAACTCGATAAGCGTCCGGCTCAGTTACAGGATCTCCAAGTCTAATCTGGTTTGCGTGAACAAGCTCGTGAAGAAGGGTTCCTTGGTCGATAGCACCGTTGCTGCTAGACCAGATTTCAACGCTACTATTGTTGTTACCTTTGTATCCTTGAGTTCTTCCAAATGTTCCGCCGTCTGGGCGATTGGAACACGTGCCCGACTCGATATTGATAGTTGAATCTGACGATTCCAAATCATCTAACATTTGTCTAGCTGACCGTGAAAGAGCCGGATTATTACGGAGATTATTGAGTAAAGCCTGGCTTGCAGGATCACTGAAAGTAAATCTCAAGCCACTTGGATCAATGAGGTTCACGGGGTCGTTGAAAGTATAGCCATACAAATTTGTGTCGCCCCCGCCAAAGAGAATTGGATCCTTCGTAGTCCAACGCCCAATCTCAGGATCGTAGTCTCTGGCACCGAACCTAGTAAGCCCCGTATCCTTGTCGTAGATCCCACCAGCAAAGCCGAAGGGCTGCAGGCCTGGACTTGTGTCTTGGATTACATTTCCGAACTCGTCGTAATCCATTCTCTGAACCACCAAGCCACTCTGCGCGT
>PEZR01000103.1:15537-18819 GCA_002773975.1 Bdellovibrio sp. CG10_big_fil_rev_8_21_14_0_10_47_8 | reverse complement strand
CCGAGCGATCGTGGTGGAAAGACTCGGATTGGCTTGTCGACCCTGTGGAAAACATGGGCATCACCAATGCCCGATTGGAACTCATGAGTGCATGAAGTCTATCAGCTCTCAGGAAGTTTATGAAAGCGTAGAAAAATTAGTTCGCCAGATTGCTTTAGCGGAGAAACCTTAGTCCTTATAGTCATCGACATTGATGCTGTATTTTTTAATTTTTCTGAGAAGAGTATTTTTTGGAATATTGGCTTGAGCGACCGTTTGATTGATCTTTCCCTTGTTCGCCCTGAGGGCAGAGACAATAAAGTCCTTTTCCGCCTGCTCTTTGAACAATTCAAAGTCCATGTTGCTCTGCTGTGGGCTAACGCTGGCGCTTGAATTTGACTCAACCTGAGTATTCACCGCAGATGGATTTTCAGAAGAGTCTGATGTGGAGGTTCCTCGAACAGTTTCCGGCAAACTCTCAACTTGAATCATGGTTGAGGTTTCCATGACAAAGGAGCGCTCAATGGCATTTTCCAGCTCGCGAATATTTCCTGGCCAACGATAGTTTTTCAAACACTCCATTGCCTCGGGTGAGATCGAGTGAATGGTTGAGCTGTGGCTTTTAGAGAATTTTTTGATGAATGACTGCACCAAGGCGGGAATATCATCTTTGCGATCTCGAAGCGGCGGCAAAAAGATCGGCATGACATTGAGGCGGTAAAAGAGATCTTCGCGAAAGGTATTGTCTTCGATCATTTTTTCAAGATTTCGATTGGTCGCGGCAATGATGCGAGCGTTCGTTTTGATTTCACGGTTACTGCCCACCGGAAGAAACTTCTTTTCTTGCAGGACCCGCAGCAACTTGACCTGCATATCCGGCTTGAGTTCGCCGATTTCATCCAAAAACAAAGTTCCATTATTGGCCAGCTGAAATTTGCCGATTTTTCTCTCGACGGCTCCGGTAAAAGCTCCTTTTTCATGGCCAAAGATTTCGCTTTCCATGAGGTTTTCAGGAATGGCTCCGCAATTGATAGCCACAAAAGCGCCACTTTTCCGAGGCGAATTATAGTGAATGGCTCTGGCGACCAATTCTTTGCCAGTGCCATTTTCACCCCGAACTAAAACCGTCGTATCCACTTTGCACAATCGATAGATCAGGTTGAAAACTTCTTTCATCTTTTGCGAGTTCCCAACGAATTCAGAATCTACGTCATCATCAAAAATTGGATTGGATAAAGCTAAGCTTGAAACGAGCTCTCTGGCCTCCAAGGATTTTCGAACGATTTCAGTGAGTCGTTGAGCTTTGACTGGTTTTTCAACATAGTCATAGGCTCCGTCTTTGATCGCTGTGACCGCATCTTGAAGATTGCTATGAGCGGTCATAATGACGACGAAAGTTCTTGGATCGCTCTCTTTGATGGACTTTAGGGCTTCAAGGCCGCTCATCCCAGGCATTCGGACATCCATTAGGACCAGGTCAAAGTCGTCCTTTTCAAAGATCTCTAGCGCCTCTTGGCCGTTGCACGCCTCTGTGATTTTAAATTGAATTTCGGGGATGGCTGTCTGTAAAATGGAATCAACACTTTTTCGCAGTTCCATTTCATCGTCGACGATCAAGACAGACATAGATGTCATACAGATACCTCCGGTTCGTCGGTGGGCAGATCAAGGGGCAATGAAAAACCCACTTTGGTGCCCTTATTGAGAGTGCTTTCTAGATACACCTCGCCGTTGTGCAATTCTATAAAATATTTCACCAAATAAAGACCGAGGCCTGTGCCTTTAGTTTTCATATCTTGGTCTTTTCCTCGGACAAACTTGCCCCATATATGGGTGACTTCGTCCGGAGGGACGCCAGCTCCCGTATCGATCACTTCGACCCATACCTTTTGAGCCGCCTCTCGAGAGGAAATTTGGATTTGCCCACCTTCCGGCGAGTATTTGATCGCATTGTCGATGAGGTTAACCATGACCTCTCGGATCAAAGTCAAATCCACCTCGATTGAAAACATGGGCTCCAGCTGGGCATTGATCGAAATATTTTTTTCTTGAGCCAAGGGAATCAGCTGGTTGATGGCATCTTGAATCACATCATTGATGTCGCCGACTTCTTTGTTCAGCTGAAAATCTCTGGATTCAACCCGTAAAACTTTTAGGATAGATTGGATATAACGATTTAGCTCTTCACTGGAGTGCGACAGAGATTTGAGATCCTCAGAAAATACCTGAGCTTCAGGCCGGACGGCAAGGCGATCCAGGATGGCTTGAATTTTTGCAATGGGCGTTTTCAGGTCATGACTGATCAAGGACACAAAGTTGTTTTTCAGCTGTTCCAGTTCCTTGAGATATTTCTGTTCTTGCCTGAGCAGCCAATTTTTACGTTCAATTTTATTGGCCTGATAGCCAATGAAAATCATCCACGTGACAGCGAGCTGCATGGCCGGAGAAACGACGGGAATCCATATGTAAAAGGAATCAAAGACCCAAGCCGATAGAGCCGCAATCAGAGCCCCCAGACAAAGCATCAACACAAAAGCGACGGATTGAGGATAAGTATTGATCAGCCAAACACTCAAGAGCATCAATAAAAATAAGGCCGCAATATAGACCAAGTCATCGCCGCGGGAGATCCACCTTTTTTCCAAGACGTTGTCGAGAATCTGAGCAATTACTTGGTGTTTCTGTGATGACCCAAGGGGAGTCAGATACAAAGTGCTGTTCAGGCTTTCTGCGCCGATGAGAACATATTTATTGCGAAGAGCGTTTTGAGGGATCTGGTTCTGCAAGACATCTTGCAAAGAGTATTCGGCAAAGCCTCGATGGGCTCTTTGGTAATTAATAAACCGGGAAAAAGGAGAGTCGACGCCGAGGTCCGCCATTTTCTCAGCCATATGGAGGCTGTCAGAGCCCAGAGGAGAAAAACGTCGAATGACTCCGTCTTCATCGCGGAGAAGAAGCGTCGATCCGACATTGGACTTCAGGGCATCAGCAAACAGAGGTTGATTGACTCGATCGCTGATAGCAACGCTGGTTCCCCAAATAATCCGTGGATCCATAAAAACATTTTTGAGTGTTGATTTGGGCAAACGATGAGACAGATTTTCGTTGAAATACAGCGTAACGCCAATTTTTTTGGGATGATCCGCCAATATCTTTTGCAGAAGATCGGTCCAAATGTGAGGATCCCAATAGAAGCTGTCGGTGATGTCGATCATTTCGTGAAGGGGGCCAAACTCTTTGCCAAATGGAGCGGAAAAATCAGATGAGCGCAAGGTAATGAGGGCAATTTCAGAATTTGGGTTT
>PEZR01000103.1:775-15528 GCA_002773975.1 Bdellovibrio sp. CG10_big_fil_rev_8_21_14_0_10_47_8 | reverse complement strand
GTCATAAGAATTGACTTCGTCATTGAGCAAAATCAGGCAGCCAATGCCCCAACAGAGAAGGGCTCGCAGGACAATGCCTCTGGACCGATAGAGCCGACGAAAAAAAGATCGCCAGGTCGAGGCTGATGGCAGCGGGAGAGGTCGTGTTTTTTTGGTCCTGATGATCGGTAGCGCCATGGGTAATGCACCATAGCAAAGGGCCTTTAAAATACAAGTGTTTTTGAAAAATGGCCTCAGTTATCATGGTCTTACAAAGAGGGTATTATGACCGTTTGGTCGGATTTAAAAGATTGGTCCCAAAGCCTTCAGCAGAACCCAGCGCTGCGCCGAGTTTCCATGACCATTGGGAACTTTGACGGAGTTCATCGGGGGCACCAGGAGCTGATTCGGCATGTCCTTCGCGCGGGGGGATGTTCGGACTGTTTTCCTCTTCTGCTGACTTTTCAGCCTCATCCTGTGCAGGTTTTGGCGCCTGACAAGAAGCACACCCGATTGTTTCATCTCCAAGACCAACAAGAAGAGCTTGCTCGTTATGGGATCCGTGGAATTTTTCGCCAGGCCTTCTCTCGCCAGTTTTCCGAGATGCCTGCCGAGGAATTTCTGCAGGATTATATCCTGAAATTCTTTCACCCAAGACACATCGTTGTTGGGCAAGATTTTTCTTTTGGCGCTGGAAAACAAGGGCGAGAGAGAATGCTTCGCGAGTTCTGCAACGAACATCGTATTGGACTGGATGTTGTACCTCCATACAGTTTGGCAGAGGGGGGGGCCAGAGTTTCAACCTCGGCTATTCGACAGGCTCTTTCTGACGGGGACTTGGAGACGGCACGGAAGATGTTGGGGCGGCGGTATTATCTGCAGGGTATTGTTGAAAAAGGGGATGGTCGTGGCCGAACTTTAGGTTTTGCGACTGCCAACATACGACCCGATGTGGATTTTTATCCCCGAACTGGGGTCTATGTTTGTCAGGTCGAAATCGGCGCGGAGGTTCGACGAGCAGTGATGAATGTTGGTTTGAACAAAACCTTTGTGGAAGGTGATCATCATCCCATCAAAGTCGAGGCTCATGTGCTGGATTTCGGTGCGGACCTCTATGGTCGAACTCTTAAAGTTGAGCTTTGCCATTATTTACGGGAGGAAAAAAAGTTTTCCTCGATCGAGGAACTCAAAACTCAGATTGGAAAAGATGTTGTCGCAGCCAAGGAGTGGAAAGAATGAGTGCCCAATTTGCGGAGGTCGGCAAGGTTCCATTTTCGGAAATGAGAAAAAAAGTTTGGCAAGAGCTTTCTCTCCCTGTGGAGTGGGTGGAAGTCACACTACCACTGCCTAAAAAAAGTCCGTGCCAGGTTGTTTTGCTGGGGCCAGAGCAAATCGATGAGCTTTTGCCGCAGACTCCGCGGGTTCCATCGGACGTGATCGAAGCAGGCTTTGCGGATTGTTTGATTCGCGATCTCAAGGATAATAAAAACAAAGAAAGCTGGTGGCTTCGTTGTTATTTGAAACCGGCCTTAAGAATTCTTGTTGGTGAAAGAGCTCCTCACTTGGACACTCACGGTGTTGCATATGTGACGGGGGTCACGGGTCTTTCGCGGATGTGTCTGGTTCTTGCTGCGCAATTGGGATTTGACCGCCTTGTTTTGGTGACCAAAGAGCCTGAAAAGGGCCAAGCTTTGGTGGATGCAATCAGTAAGCTTTTTTTTGGTCTGCAAATCAGGGTCATTGGGTTCGGCGAGCTGACCGAGCAACCCAGTGATGGTTCCATTTTAATGAATACAATGACGGATGAAGCGCTTGGAGAGGGCTTGGCTGAGCTGTCATATTTAAATTATGTCAAAAGAGAAGGTCTAGTCGTTGATTTGCTCAACGAGGCATCGAACTCTCGGCTTTTAGAAGAAACAAAGAATGTTCAACTTTCAGTGTTGTCGGGTCTTGAACTGTGGGGGCTCAGAGATCAGCTTCTCCTGAAAGATCTGCTGCAGGAAAAGTGGACCATTGAGGCCTCGGAGTACGCCAAAGCTTGGTTGAAAAATGAGGCTTTGGAACCATCTGCGCCCGAAGTCGAAAAACAGACAAAGGTCTAGTTACAAAAATTGGCACTGCTCGCTAGAATAAACCTATCCATGGAGGGGTAATGGCGGGAGCAAAGTTCGGAGAACTGCTTGTAAAGCAAGGGGTTGTTCGACCTGATCAAATGTCCAAGGCCTTAGAAGAACAGAAAAAAACCGGTGGGAAAATCGGCGTCGTTCTGGTGCAAATGGGGATCGTTAAAGATGCCCAAATTTTAAAGGCCTTGGAACAGACATTTCAAATTCCGGGAATTGATTTAAACAATTTTCCCGTTCAAGCCGCAGCCACACAGCTGGTGCCAAGGGACGTGTGTGAAAAACATGGATTGATTCCTGTGCAAAAAGTGGGGGCGACAACCTTGGTCGTCGCTTTTTCTGATCCTGGAAATATGTCTGTTCGGGATGATTTGCGTTTTATTTCTCGGTGTAAAATCCAAGCCGTAGTGGCAACAGAGCTAGCTATTCAGGGGGCTATTGATAAATACTATGGGGCCAATGTCGGAGCTCTCAGTCAACAGGTTGAACAAGAACAGGCCATTTCTGATCAGGCGGCAGCCTCAGGGGTTGAGGCCATTGATTTTGGAACCGGAGACGAAGAAGGGCCGATCGTTAAATACGTCAATGCCATTTTGACAGATGGGATTCGTCGCAAGGCTTCGGATATTCATTTTGAACCCTATGAAAAAAGATTTCGAGTCAGGTACCGAGTCGACGGCGTAATGATGGAAGCCAGCTCCCAGTCTCCAGCTTCATCCGCAGCGATTGCCAGCCGAATTAAAATTATGGCGAAGCTGGATATTGCCGAAAAACGACGTCCTCAAGATGGTCGAATTAAGCTCCGCACTTCGAATCGCGAGATGGACTTTCGAGTGAGTGTGATGCCGACGATCTGGGGCGAGAAAGTGGTTCTTCGTTTGTTGGATAAGTCCAACCTGCAATTGGACATGACAAAGCTTGGAATGGAGCCCGAGGATCTTAAGTTGTTCAAGGATATCATTCACTATCCTCAGGGGCTTTTGTTGATCACTGGCCCTACGGGTTCAGGAAAAACAACCACGATCTATTCCGCATTGGCAGAGTTGAACAAGCCGGATGTGAATATTTCCACAGCGGAAGATCCTGTCGAATTCAATTTGGAAGGGATCAATCAGGTTCAGATGAATCCGGATATTGATCTGACCTTCGCAACTGCGCTGAGATCTTTTTTGCGACAAGATCCCGATATTATTATGGTGGGGGAGATCCGAGATCTTGAGACCGCGGAGATCTCAATGAAAGCGGCGAGCACAGGGCATTTGGTCGTGAGCACCTTGCACACGAATGATGCCCCTCAGACGGTGGCTCGTCTGACCGAAATGGGGGTGGCCCCATATATTGTGACTTCCACTTTGAATCTTATCGTCGCCCAACGTTTGGTGGGCCGAGTGTGTGAGAACTGTCGACAGACCTTGGAGGTCACGCCTCAAACTCTGTTGGATATCGGTGTAGAGCCGGCCGAGGTCAACGAGTACAAATTGTTCAAAGGCCGGGGTTGTCCCAGCTGCAACGGAACTGGAATCAAGGGGCGAACGGCGATCTTTGAATTGATGGAGATGTCGCCCAATATGAAAGACGCTGTTCTTAAAAATGCCAGCGCCGAGGCCTTGCGAGCCCTGGCTCGTAAGGAAGGCATGAGAACTTTGCGTCGAAGTGCTTTGTTAAAATTGAAACGTGGAGAAACAACTATTGAGGAAGTCCTCAATGCATCGATAAAGGATGTTTAGATATGAGCAATATTCAACAATGGCTTGAGTCCGTGGTGAGCAGCAATGCTCAAGAAATTTTGATCAATGCTTCCCAGCCGTTGCGTCTTAAGCGGGGGCGAGAGTGGCTGCTGGTGGATAAATCAGATTCAAGGCAACTGATCGCACAAATTTTGACGGATGAAGAGAAAAAAAATCTTTATGAAAACCTTCAGCTCCGGGGCAGTCGTGAGGTTGGTGGTATTTCATTTCAATTTGATCTTCAAGTCGACTTTGAAGGCGTGGTGGGATCTTTGCGTTTAAAAAACCCGACCTGGGCCCATTGGGTATTGCCGTCTCTTTTTATCGAGTCGACAGCGAAGCCTTATGGATTGCATTTGGTTGTGGGGCCCCGCCGATCTGGAAAAACGACCTTCGTCTGCGATTTGCTTCAAGGGATCAAAGCTCGAGATAAGGTCATCGCAGTTTATTCGGATGAAGAAGGAAGAGACTTCGCCAGTCCTGGAAACATGGTGTCTCAGTTTTCAATTTCACAACTTCGCCAGAATGGAGTTCTGAAAAGTGCGGACATTGTGGTTCTTGATACATTGTCGATGGATCTATGTGCAACAGCTCTTCAGTTGGCAGAGGAGGGGCGTAATGTCGTGATGACTTTGCCGTACTGGAACGTGAGAATTGGCATGAGACGATTTGTGGATGCCTTGCCGGGTGATTTGCAGAGCCGATTGCAAAGGATTGCGGAAACGGTTCAAATGTCGGTCGGGTGTCGTTTGCTGGCGGGGATCGAGTCTCCAACACAGGGGGCATTTGAAATGCTGGTGGTTGATTCTGATGTCCAAAAAATGATTCTCGCCGAGAAGTTTGATGCCTTTGAGCAAACGATGGGAGATTTGGCTGAAAAAAATGGATCCCGCTCAATGAATCAAAGTTTATTTCAACTTTTGGTCAAAAGAAAAATTGAATTTAAAACAGCATTTGAAAATAGTCCCTCTCCGGATCAACTAGATTCGCTGTTAAAAAAAGTTGGCGTGTAAAGGAAAACAATGGCCCGATATCTGTTTCAAGCCAAAAATTTATCTGGCCAGGTTCAAATGGGCCAGATCGAGGCCAATGATGAGTCGGATGCTCGTCAGAAACTTCGTGGGCAGAATTTAACACCGCTCAAATTAATCATGGCCCCGGGCTCTAAGAAATCGGCTTCCTTTGACTTTAAAGCGGCCTTTGAACGAAAGGTGCCTTCGAAAGACCTGCAGATTTTTACTCGTCAGTTTTCCACCTTGATCAATTCGGGGATCCCGGTGGTGGACTCTCTTAAAATGCTATCTGAGGGCAAAAGAAATCCAATGCTCAAAGAGGCCGCGGTTAAAGTTCGGCAGTTGATCGAGTCCGGAAAAAGACTGGGCGATGCGATGGCGGCGAACCCATTGGTCTTTGATCGCTTTTATGTGAATATGGTTCGCGCCGGAGAAGAGGCCGGTATTTTAGATGGGATTCTTTTGAGGCTTGCGACTTACATGGAAAAGTCCGAGAAAATTAAAAAACAAGTGAAGGGTGCGCTCATCTTGCCGGGAGCCATCATTTTTGTCGCGATCATTGTGGTTACCGGAATTCTAGTGTTTGTGATCCCTCGCTTTCAGGATCTTTATAAAGGAGCGGGGAAAGAGCTTCCAGCATTGACTCAGCTCGTGGTGAATCTTTCTCAGTTCTTGATTCACAAGTGGTATGTAGCCTTGGGTTTGCTCATTCTCATCCCTTGGTCCTTTTTAGCCTGGTATAAAACCGAAGAGGGCAAAGAAACTTGTGACCGAATTTTTATTCAGCTGCCGCTTTTCGGGGATTTGATCCAGAAATCTTCGGTGGCGAGATTAACAAGAACCTTGTCGACTTTGTTGTCATCGGGTGTCGGGGTCATTGAGGCTCTTGAGATTGCATCTAAAACAGCTGGGAATAAAGTGATAGAAGATGCCTTGATGAGAAGTAAGGACTCAGTAATTTCAGGAAAACCTCTGGCAACGCCCTTGATCCGTGAAAAAATGATTCCGGACATGGTGACCCAGATGATTGCGATCGGTGAGCAATCAGGTACATTGGATACGATGCTTGGGAAAATTGCAGATTTTTATGAAGACGATGTTGAGAATGCCGTCAAGGCATTGACCTCGATGATCGAGCCTTTGTTGATGATTTTTTTAGGCGGGGTCATCGCCGTGTTGGTATTGGCGATGTACATGCCGATCTTTGATATGGCCAATGTTGTGACTGGTGGAAAATAGTGCTGAAGAACGAGGACTCCGTTGATCATGAGTGAACGTCTGTTGATTCAATCCACTCGGATTGGAATGTATATTTTGATTGTTTCCCTGACACTCATGAATCACTTGATTCAGGATAATTTTTTTAATTGGCAGCTGATGCTACAGTTTTATGGATGGTCAGCCGTGGGCCTTTTCATTCACGGGTTGGCCCTTCTCAATCTGGATGGTTTTTTTCGGCAGAAACCTTTGGTATTTTTCTCCTTCATTGTAGATCTTGGTCTGATTACGACCTTGTTGGTCACCAGTGGACTGAATCAAAGCCTTTTTCTTTTTCTCTATTTGGTGACGATTATTTTAGCTGGGCTCGTCTTTCATTTGCGAGGAGCGCTGATTATGGCGGTGCTCTCATCCATTTGTTACACCCTGGGCTCATGGTTTGGACCCGAGATCAAAGCCATGGCATTTCTGTTTATGCTGGTTTTGAACAACATTGCTTTTTTTGGGATTGCATTTCTGGCGGGATATTTAAGTGATCAGCTGAATCTTTTTGCGGAGAAAATTGAAGCACAAAATCTGTCGTTAAGAATTGTACGACGACTGAATGAGATGATCGTCGAGACAATTCCCGCAGGTCTTTTGAGTATGAACTCATCGGGTGAAATTTTGCAGTCCAATCCAGCTGCGGATCGCCTGTTTTCAAGGACGTCCTTAGAGGGGATCTCGTTGTTTGAGCTGATTCCATCGCTTAAGGATCGGGCCTTGTTGGGGGCAGGCAAGCCCCAGTCCTCAGATCGTGTGGAAATTTCATTTCGACATGACGGTGATGAAAAACTCTTTGGTATTCAGATTCTACCCCAGTTGTCCGATTTTGATCAGCCGACTTATCTGGTGATCATCGAAGATCTGACGGACGTTAGAAAGCTGGAACTCGCGGTCCGGCAGTCTGAGAAGATGGTTGCGATTGGCCAGCTGGCAGCGGGGATTGCCCATGAGATTCGAAATCCATTGGCGGGAATCAGCGGAAGCGTCGAGCTGCTCTCTCAGCATTTTTCCTCGGAGGATGATCGAAAGCTGGGAAAAATTATTCTCAAGGAAATTGATCGCCTGAATCGTTTGATCTCAGAATTTTTGGATTATGCAAAACCAGAAAAGCCGCCGGTTGATTTTGTTGATCTTAACAGCTTGCTCAAAGAGTCTGTGGGCAATGCGCAGACCAGCTCAAAGAATTTTGAATCCATTCAGATCGATTGGCAAATGGCGTCGGAGAGCAAGGTGCTTGGATATGCCGACAAACTTAAGCAGGTTTTTTTAAATCTCATTCTCAATGCTTTCCAAGCTATGACGGACTCTGCACAGAAGACCTTATCGATCCAAACGGAGCTTCAGGGCGACCTTCTGGTTGTTAAAATCAGGGACACGGGAAGTGGCATGAAGCCCGAGACCTTGAAGAGAATTTTTGAACCCTTCCACACAACAAAACCCAAGGGAACAGGCCTTGGTCTAGCGATTTCGCATAAAATATTGCAGGCGCATTCGGCGCAAATCTTTGTTGAGAGCCAGTCCGGTCTAGGGTCTGAGTTTCAGATCAAGTTTCAAAGAAAATCATTTGAAAATAGCCAAGTCGCATCCGAAAATAAAGTTTGAGAGGGGCCAACATGAAGCCACGTATTTTAGTTGTCGATGACGAAGAATCGATCCGCGAATTTCTGGAAATTATGCTGAAGAAAGAGGGCTACGAGGTCACTTGTGCCGAGGACGGAGCTAAGGCCAAAGATGTTCTTGGAAAAAAATCTTTCGACATGGTGATTTCTGATTTGCAAATGCCCAATGTGACAGGCATCGAACTTTTGAAATACGTCAAAGAGTCTTATCCCGATTTGGTTTTTATGTTGATCACGGCGTTTGGTACGGCAGAGTCCGCAGTTGAGGCCATGAAAATGGGAGCCTATGATTATCTGACCAAGCCGTTTAAAATCGATGAAGTCCGATTGAATATTCACAACGCCCTTCGCTCCAAGTCTCTGGAAGTTGAAAATAAGGTTTTGAAAAAAGAGCTGAATAAAGAATACAGTTTCCAGAATCTGGTTGGAAACTCCGAGGCCATGCATCGAATTTTTGATTTGGTTAAAAGAGTGTCCATGACGCCAACCAATGTTTTGATCACCGGAGAATCCGGAACTGGAAAAGAAGTAGTGGCCAAAGCGATCCACTACAATGGCCCCTTAAAAGACAAACCCTTTGTGACTATCAACTGTGGGGCCATCCCCGAGCAGTTAATGGAATCAGAAATGTTCGGTCACAAGAAGGGCTCCTTCACCGGTGCCGTTAACGATAAAGTGGGGTTGTTTGAGGTCGCGGATGGCGGAACTTTATTCTTGGATGAAATTGGGGAATTGCCGATCACCATTCAGGTCAAACTGCTAAGAGCCATTCAAGAACGAGTGATTCGTCGAGTGGGTGCAACAGAGGATATTAAAGTCGATGTCCGTCTGTGCGCTGCTACGAACCGAGATCTCGAGCAGATGGTGAAAGAGGGGACCTTTCGGCAAGACTTGTTTTATCGATTGAATGTCATCAATATCAAGACGCCATCATTGCGAGAGCGCCGTGAAGATATCCCCATGCTCGCCACCCATTTTTTGAAAAAGTACAATGAACGCTTGGGGAAAAATATTGGGGGCATCAGTGCGGAGGCCATGGAGGTCATGCAAAAGTATGACTATCCTGGAAACGTGAGAGAGCTGGAAAACGTGATCGAACGAACTGTCGCGCTCGAGGGCGGAGCCACCATTTTGCCAGAAAGTTTGCCCCCTTTCGTCAATACGATCTCGGGTCGAAAACTGGCATCCTCCAATGAAATTGAGATTGGCGAAGACGGCATTGATTTGGACAAGGTAGTTGGCCAGATCGAAAAAGAGCTGTTGGTCAAGGCCATCCATGCTTCTGGCGGGATCAAAAAGAAGGCCGCAAAACTTCTTCATATCACCTTTCGATCGATGCGTTACCGTGTCGAAAAATACGGTTTGGGTTCGACCGACGATCTTGACGATGATATGAATTGATCTCTCGACCCCATAGCTCAAATGGATAGAGCATGCGTTTCCTAAACGCCAGATCCAGGTTCAATTCCTGGTGGGGTCACCAATTCCCGCACACACTTCAATGACTTAGCTATAACTTGCCCCTGTAACTTGTTAGCGGAAAAAAATAAAAGGTGTCAATTTTTGTGACAGCTTTGGGAATTAGTTCAAGCCTCTTAAATTTGTGCGCAAGGCGATCGGAAGTTGGGTACAGTGCGCGCTGTTCTCAACAACACAAACCAGAGAGGTTTTATGAAAAAAATGATTTTTGCAGTTCTTGCGACAGTTTTGGTATCCGCGGCAGCTCATGCAGACATGGGACGTGGCGACCGTGATGATCGTCGCGGAGATCGTGGTGATCGCGTGACTTGTACGATCTATACAGGCCGTGGTCCCGCATTCGGTGACGGTCGTGACTGTTTAGAAGCGATTGATGAAGCTCGCAGAAACTGTACAATGATTGCTCGTCACGATAAGAAGTGTTTCAACGCTGGGAACCGAGCTGGTGCGGACTTTCAAGTTCGTTGCAGCGCTGGGCCTCAGAACTATGCTGTTCGTTGTACTCCGTTCTAAATTTTCACTTTGAACTGATGAAAATGAAAAAAGGCCTGTTGGAAGACAGGCCTTTTTTTATTTGAGAGCGTTTACTCTTTAGAGCGCCACAGTGAAAAACTGAGACTCTTCCTGGCCCTCGGCATTGACCAGGGTCACATAGACTTCCCAGATGCCCCCCATTACAAATTGCATATTGGAAACTCGGTAAAGACCTGGTTGCGGAAATCCTTGGTCGTTGTTGATTTGTTGAATTTTGGTGGGGGCGGACCCATGCCCCATATCAGGCATCCAGAGCGTGACTTTGATCGTTTCATTGAGGGCGATGAGCTGTTGGGTTTTGCGGTCTTTGACCTGCATTTGCATCACAGATTTTCGCCCTACCAACGGACCCTCTTCGAACTGCAAAAAAATCTGCACGTCGTGTTGTGGATAGAGCAGAGTTTGCGGCGGAAAGTTTGTCTGCGCGAGCACTTGGGTGCCGATGAGCCAGCAGCTCAAAAAGACAACAACTCCCAGCAAAGCAGAAGGAAAATTCAGTTTTCGCGATAAGTAGGGGTATTTTTTCATCATGGGTTCTCCTCAGGCGTCGGTTGTAACCGAGAGCTGGCGTTTTGACCATCTGAATTGTCAGTTGAGAACAGTTGTTTTGAAGGCCAAGTTCGTTGTAGAAATATATTTCTATAATGAAGATGGAGACATGAATGCTCAAAATCGGTGCAGTTATTGCGGCGTTTCAGATTCTGGTGGTTTCTGTTGCTTGGGCAATGCCGGATCAGTTTCAGAGCTTTGATTTAATTCAGGACAAAAAAATTTCGCTGGCCACAAAGAGTGCCGAGAAAAAAGGACTCGTTCTCGTATTTATGTCGGCCAAATGCCCATGTTCAAATAGCCATGTTCCTGAGCTCAAGGCCTTAGCAGAAAAATACAAAGACTTTCGTTTCGTGGCTGTTCATTCCAATAGCGATGAAGATCTTAAGTCCGCAAAAAGTTATTTTCAGTCGGCCCAGCTTCCGTTTCCGGTGCTGGAAGATTCCAAGGATTTGATCGCGGATGAGCTCAAGGCCTATAAGACCCCTCATGCCTTTGTGTTGGGACCACAGGGAGACATTCTCTATCAGGGCGGCGTGACCAGCAGTGCGATTGCCACCCAGGCTGATCGACATTATTTAGACGAAGTTTTGGAAGACATCTCGCAAGGAAAAAAGCCTCGACTGTCACGAGGGCGAACGCTGGGTTGTGTGATCATGCGCGGAGATAAAAAAAATGTCTGGTAAGTGGAAGGCTTGTGTCCTGGTGGGTTTTTCTTGTTTGATTTTTATGGCGTGTGCCAGGCCCAATTACAAGGACACATCGGGGCCATTGGTTCGTCCAGAACAAGCGCTCAAAGATTGTCGATTGTTTTTTCACAGTCAGCAGCTTTGTGCGGAGATGTCTTGGACTCAGGTCTCCACCGCCGGGGACGAGAGCCAATTCACGGTTCGGTTTTACCATAAAGAGGATCCGCTGGTATCTGTTGATCCCCAAGGAGCTTTCAGTGTTGAGCTGTGGATGCCAAGCATGGGGCATGGCGCACCGGAAGTCTCGATTCAAAAGAGACTGAATTCCCCCGGGTTCTTTGATGTTCGTGAAGTTTATTTTATTATGCGAGGTCCTTGGGATCTGCGACTTCGTCTGCAAATAGAGGGAGGGGCCCGTGATGAGGTCATCGAATCTGTTACGATCTAGATTTCTTTTTCTATTTCTGATTGTTGTGAGCCCACTCCGCGGATGGAGTTCGGCTTGTTGTGGCGGAGGATTTGCGGCGCCGGCGATGATTACGGGGGATGACAAAGCCCAAGTCACAACCACATTTTCCGATGCCCAGGTTGATACTCAGGTGCAGCAAGGGGTGTGGTACAAAGACGAGGCCAGTCGGAGAACTCGGAGTCTAAAGATCGAGACTGCTCATATTTTTGCGGATCGGTGGCAAGCGGGACTCTCTGTTCCAGTGTTGCAAAAATCTCAGGCCGGGGCTCAGGGTGGTGAATCATCAGGTTTGGGGGATCTTGCGGCTCAGCTGGGGTACGAGTATCTGCCTGATTGGGATTACAATCCGTGGCGCCCAAAAGGGGTCGGATTTTTAGCCTTGGTCACCCCCACCGGTACCTCGAGGTACGAGGCCGACCGCGATGACCAAAGCCGCGGACGAGGATTGTGGTCTATTGGAGTTGGAACCATTCTCAGTAAAAATTGGATTCTTTGGGACATGAGTTCAAGTCTGGAGATTCATCGCTCTTTGTCCAAGTCTGTTCATACCTCCCAGGTGGAGGGTTCTGTGGAGCCTGGCTTTGGTGGAACTTGGTCCATCGGAGCTGGTTACAATTGGAGTCGTTTTCGATGCGGAGCCTCTATCGCTTGGGCCTATGAAGATGCAGTTTCCGTAGCTGGGACGCAGGGGGACATAGAGCGATCAGCCACCGGCACCTTGCTTTTAAGTTCTACTTTTCAGAATAATTGGGCGGGGACCCTGGCTTATGCGGATCAAACTTGGTTTGGGGATCCGTCGAATACGACCTTGTCGAAAACGATTTTGCTGTCGGTGCAAAAGAGGTGGGCTCGGTAGACTCATCATGTTACTAGGAAAATTGAAGGTTGCCTGAGCCCTGCTCTAGCCACATCATGGATCCCAAATTTGAATGCGTCTCGAAAGGAAGAAATTATGAAGTTGAAAATTTTTGTTCTTGGAATGCTTGTTTCTTGTCCGCTTTTTGCTCACATCGAGCCCGGTGTCTATCAAGGTAAAACCGCCACAGGAAACACTTGTGAAATGACAGTGGCAGAAACCTATTACTTAAACAATGAACGACATCCGCTGAATGAACGTATTGATATCTCCTATCAAGGACAAAAATACGTGATGCAGCATCCTCCGGTGGTTCAGAGCTCTCCGGCAATGGCTTATTTCAACCATGATCAGTTCCATGGTGTTGTTCCCACCAACGTGGGGGCCAAAGCCGTCATTATCCAAATGGTTCATACTGAAAATTTTGAAGGCCCAGCGAGTTTTTCTTACATTGAGCATCAGTGGAAAACGGATAGCAAAGTATTGGTCGAGTGCGCAGGAATTCAAAAGCAGTAATTTCTGATGGATTGGACGGGTTTCCACCCGTAGGATAATTCCATGGACTATCGTGAAGCAAAAAAATGGGCTGAAGAGGCCCAAGCATTGACCGACAAACTGCTCAAAAAGAGTGTTCTCACCAAAGAAGAGACCGCACAAATGGTCACCGCCGCCCAGGCTCAGGTTTATATTTGGTCTCGGGCGGGCACTCCTCTTTTGACAGCCAGAGCGCATCGTTTGGCTTGCAAGGTTTTTTGTCATCTCAATGAAACCAAGATGGCGTCGATGCATGCCCAGCTTTCAGATTATTTTTTGAAGCAGGCCGGAGATCGGCGGGTGGTGGACGAGGCCTTGGGCCTGGTGGCCTTTGCCAGAGTCTCGGCTCAAAAGGGTGAAAGAGATCTTTCCAGTAAATTTAAGGCCGAGGCGTTGCAAGTCTGTGAACAGATCAAAGACCCTCAAGAAAAACAACAAGTGGAAGAAGAACTGCAAGGTCTTTCTGTTTGGGAGAGTATTTGATGGGGGCCATTCAAGCCTTAGGAAGATCTTTCTTGGATCTTTTTCGCCCACGGATTCTGTTGCTGATGCTGGTGCCGCCGGTAGGGGCACTTATTTTTTGGGGTGGCCTGGCTTATTTGTTCTGGGATCAAATTCTGCTTTTCACGCAGGCCTTTGGTGAGCGGTTCCTTTTTTCTCATGAATATCCTAGTTGGTTGATGAATTGGTTCGCGGTAACCCCCACCTCGGTGACGACAGCGCTGGCAGTGGCGTTGGCGATTTTATTTTTGATTCCTTTGGTAGTGGTCACAGCTTTGCTGGTGACTTCTTTTTTAGCCATGCCTTTGGTGGTGGCCATGATTGCCAAGGATTTTCCGGGGCTTGAAAGAAAAGGTCAGGCGCAAATACGAGGGTCTGTTAAAAATCTGGTACGTGCGACCTTGGTGTACTTAGTTCTTTGGGTTGTGACGATGCCGCTCTGGGTGGTTCCTGGATTGGGATTTGCTTTGCCGCTGATGTTGAATGGTTATTTGAATTATCGCTTGTTCACTTTTGATGCTTTGGCCGAGCATGCCTCCCCTCAAGAGCTCGAGGCGGTGGTGAAGCTGAAGCGCATTGATCTTTTGCTTTTGGGAGTGGTGGTGTCGGCTTTGGTTCTGTTCCCGCCGATGTTTTTTATCTTGCCGATATACGGAGCTCTGGTTTTTACTCGCTTTTCACTTACACAGCTGGCCAATTATCGCGCTCAATCGAGCAGAGCTTAGGCTTTTTTCTTTCGCAGCTTTACAGACAGGGTTAGCTCAAAGGTCGCAATTTTTTCCTCGGCGTTTTTGCTGGGGACGATGGCATACGACTGAAACTTCATGGATTCGCGTTCACCACTCGAAATAGTTTTTGCAATCAATGCTGTAACCTCTTGGCCCTGATCGCAGACAAAATGAACATCCCCTTCGGCGCGTTTTAAAAACTCTGCTTTAAAGTCCTTAAAGACAAAGTCCACCGACTTTTTGCTGTCATAGATGGCCTGAACTGCTTTCGCCGCAATCACTAGCTCTGCTCCGACAGCGAGCGCGCCAAAGTACATCGAGTGCAGATGGTTTCGGGTCCGCCGAGTCAGCGGAATTTTCAGGATTGTTTTGTGATCGCCCATCTCCATCACCGACGGCTGCAGCCACCAGATCAGAGGAATTTTCATAAATGTATAAAGGCGAATGAAGGCTGTATTTTTAAATCGAGTTTTCCATGAATCCATAGGCCTTATGATAGCTTTCAAAATTGGGATTGAATAGGGACAAAAATTCCAGGGCCTGCGGAAAAATACCCCGTTTCCAAGGGGAAGATCTTGCGAGCAGCCGCAGCCTTGAGCCCTCTTGGAAGCTTTGGGTGGCACTTCCTTTGCTCTATAAAACGGGGATGGTTCTAGCGGGGCGCCCGCCATCGCGTCAAAACTTGCAGGG
>PEZR01000103.1:0-752 GCA_002773975.1 Bdellovibrio sp. CG10_big_fil_rev_8_21_14_0_10_47_8 | reverse complement strand
CAATGTTCTTGCCACTTTTATAATTGGTCAGGTGGAAAGTCTTTTTAGACCCAAGGAGTTTTTTTCTGAGATGATTTTGCTCAAAATTCGCAGGGCGAGTTTGCTCACGGGCTTGGCTTTCGCTAGTGCGATAGCGGGGTCTCTTGCTTTGGTTCAAGGGGTCAGCGAAATCGGTATGATCTATGATCGACAAGGATTTTTTTCTTGGACTGGCGTTTTGCTGGCGTCGATGGCCACGCTGGTGTTGGCGGTGGCCATTTTCAGCTATGCTCTGACTCGAAAGAACTGGCTGGAAGATGATCCTGCTGTGAAAGATATTGCAGCTGGACATCATCGACCCAGTCCCCTGGAAGAGGCTCTGACATTGTTGGTGATGGAGTTTATAAAAGACCACGAAGCCAAAAGAATGGCAGCCACTGAAAAACGACATGCCCCGGAGGGTGCAGAGGGCAATCCGCCACTCAGAAAACAGAATATTCCATCATTCAATAGTCCGATGAATTGAGCGTCGATTCTCGGGCCAAAAAATAGGAGGTTTCATGGAAAAAAATCAGGATCTTAAAATAGAAAGACATGGGTCAGATATGGATCTTAGAACATTTTTGTCTCAAACATTTGTGGTCTATATGAAAACCTATGCTTTGCATTGGAACTATGAGGGGCCCCGATTCTATGGTGTTCACCATCTGACGGAGATGCAGTACCAGGACATGGCAGAAGCGATTGATCAAATCGCAGAAAGAATGCGCGCT
>PEZR01000158.1:8409-15602 GCA_002773975.1 Bdellovibrio sp. CG10_big_fil_rev_8_21_14_0_10_47_8 | reverse complement strand
GTGTAAAAAAAGAGGACCTTTCATTTGGGACTGCAAAACACTCATCAGATCTGGATGTTTTTTGTCTGCCGAGGACTGGGACGCCAAGCCCGCAGGTTTGTTGACCGCAAGGATAAATTCGTCTTCGAACAAAATTTCAATGGGCGGGTTTATGTTGGGCATCAAGATCTTTGCTTTACTATTGGGTGGTGTTTCCGAGGGACATTTAATCAATATGGTGCCGTCGAGGGAGCTGTCAAGGTGAGCCTCAGAAGACAGAGATTTTTAGAAAATTTGTCCGTCCGTGGACCTTGACGGTAAAAATTTGAAGGCCATGTTCGTGTTAGATCATAGGAGGTCAATCATGAGAAACGCAGTTGTCAGTCAATGGATGAAAGATGTGGACAGTATGTTTAACCAATGGCCCGCCCAGACATGGCGGGGGGATTCCGATTTTTTGCCGAAGGTCGATGTGCATGAGACTGAAAAGGAATATTCTTTTCATTTCGACCTGCCGGGAATGAGTGAGAAGGATTTAGAGATCCGTATGTCTGGGCGCGAGTTGCATGTCATGGGAGAGCGACATGAGTATCTGGAATCTAAAGACAAAAAGGTGCATCGTTCAGAGCGAAGTTTTGGTCAATTTGAGAGAACGTTTTTATTACCAGAAGATGCCAATGCGGAGGCCATTGATGCGAAATTCAAAGACGGAGTTCTGGAAATTAAAATTACAAAGGTTGAGGCCGCGCAGCCAAAATTGATTCCGATCAAAGTCCAATAAGATGGAAATAAAACCGCTCTTTTAAAGAGCTTGGTTTGCGGCTTCGACCAAAGGCCGATCAAAAATGGATCAAAGAAATTGGGCCCGGTCGACTTTTGACCGGGCTCTTTTCAAAAAATAGGACCGCGACACGGAGGCGCGGTCCTATTTTCATTTTGAGTTTTAAATTCAAGCTGCCATCTTTACCAAATCTCGATATCCTCAATGGCAATGAGTTTGATCTATCGATTTATCGAGAGAACTCTCACCTCTCTTCTGTTCAGCTTTCTGCTGCTATTGGTGAGTTTTTCTTACTTTACTGGAAAGTTTCCTCCGCAAAAGGCTGACCTTTACAAGGCTTTTCATTTAGGCAAACGAATGATTCAGGAAGCTCCGGAGCTCAATCAGGCAGCCGGGGAGATCAAAGGAATTCACAACCAAGGGCAGACACCCAGCTTAGAGCAAATGGCCCAATTTCAGCGGCTGATGCTGAAGCGCACTGAGCTGACAGTGGAGTTGATGAGCATTTTTAAACGTATACAGGTTGGATCCACCAGAGCAGACATCGCAGAAAAACTGAACCGCGCTAGTAGCAATATTCAATTGGTGGAAAGTGATCTCAATGAAATTGCCAAAGAACTGCAAGAAATCAACAATCAAGGAGCTCCGTCTTCTGTCCAAGCGACCAGTGCCGAGGCCGTTCCACCAACAGAAAAAAAGGAGGGCCTATAATGTTTGTAGCCCAGGATTTAATGAACAAGGTCATTCCAGCTCTGTCCTTTGACTCGACCGTTTTACAAGCGGTTGAGTTTTTCAAGACCCATCCTCAAAATTTTGCCATCGTTTCAGCCAGCCGTGATCGTCTTCATGGTGTTCTGACGGAGGGCAATCTGATGCAGGTCTATTTGCGCTATCAGAATCAACCGGCAAAGGACTCCTTAATTTTTTATCGAGATTATTTTGAGCCCGCCCAACTGGTCCAAGGGGCTGAGCCTTTCCCCGAAGTGGTGAAAAAAGTGATGACGGCCGTTGGGAACAGGGTTTTTGTCATTGATCCAAAGGGCGACATGGTCGGAATTATTACCGCCAAGGATATCTTGCCTTACTTTTCAGAAGAGCTGGGGAAAAAATCAGGAGAAGCCTTTCGGGTGGCTGCTGATGAACTTAAGTCTCAGTTGTATTTGTACCAAAGTTTTTTCTCAAAGAGTCCTTTTATGATGCATTCGGTGAACCATGATGGATTTATTCAGATGGCCAACGAAATCCTGCACGCCGTATTGGGCTATGAGTATGGGCAGTTGATTGGAAAAACAATCTTTGATCTTTACCCTCAAGAGAGTCATCGCAAAGCCGAGGCCGGGATCAAAACCATTTTCAATCAGGGTTATCACGAGGTGGTCCAATCCGAGATGATGCACAAATCAGGGCACAAAGTTTCCGTGGAGCTCATCTCCAGGGCCCTGGTCGATCAGTACAACAATCCGGTTGGCACAATGACGGTTTCTCGGCCGAAAGACATGAAGATTCTTTTGGACGTCTTGCCCCAGATTTGACCAGAGCTGGACCTGGTCCTGTCGTAAACGTATGAAATAACTGACAAAGTAACATAATCAAACGATTGATTGAAAATCTGATTGAGTCAATCAAGTGTTTGATTTACCTTGAGTTCATGGATGCAGATTCAAGAATGCGATTGATTGACGTCGCCCGAAAGCTTTTTGCCGAAAAAGGATACGAGGGAACCAGCACGCGAGATCTTGCCAAGGCAAGTGATCTCAATATCAGTATGATCAGTTATTATTTCGGAAGCAAAGAGGGGCTTTATAAAGCGGTACTGACCGAGTTTGCACAACAAGCTCATGATAAAATGAAGCCGCTGTTTTCAGATCTAGATGTCGAAAAATTTGATAAAAAAAATTTTGAAAAAGTCATGCATGCGATTTTGTCGGGTATGTTGCCGATGAAGGCAAAGAACCCAGAGATCAGCGTGCTACTGCAAAGAGAAATGATGGCGGGCCTGCCTTACGCCAAAGAAATTTTTGATCAGTACTTTACCAACATGGTCGAACAGGTGGTGAGTGTGATCGCGCTGGCTCAGAAGAAAAAAATCGTTCGACCGGACATCAATCCCTACGTGCTCTTCCTGTCGCTGGTCCATGCTTCGGACAGCTTTCAGAACATGAGCCAGTGCAAAACTTCGATTTGTGACAAGGTTCCACATATCCCGGAAAAGATCGACGAGTACGTCGATCAAATGTACAAAATATTTATTGAAGGTGCGATGTTATGAAAACACAAATTTATTTCGCTGCTGTGAGCGGCTTTCTCGTTCTGTGTGCATTCTCTGCAAACGCAATGACTTTGGAGCAATACCTAGAAACAGTTCAGAATAAGAATCGAACTTTTTCATCCCTGAGAGCGTCCAAAGAGGCTGGAAATTTGCGTTACATGCAAGGAGATCTGGAGCTTTCTCCTCAGCTGACGGCCCAGGGGAGTTATCTGGACGACAAAGGGATTTCTTATACGACCAGTGGCACAGTTGATCACAATCAAGTTCGACAGTACTCCTTGGGGCTGGGAAAGAAGTTCTCAACGGGGACTCAGATCCAAGTTCAGGGCTCAATTCAAGCCGCGAATGCAGAGGGGACGACGGCCTCTGGAACTTTTGCCAACGAGACCCACACGGGAACTGTGGGGGTGAGTTTATCTCAGTCGTTGTGGAAGAATTTTTTTGGCGAGGCCACCAGGCTTCGTTGGGAAAGAGAGTCCGCTCAACGGGGGCTTGAGGTCGGCGGTTATGATCTGCAACTCAAACAAAGTTTGAGCGAAGCAGAGGCGGCTTTTTGGGATCTGATTTATTTGCAGCAAGAACTTGAAATCCGACGTTCTGGTTTAGAGAGAGCCCATAAAATCGAAACATGGGTAAAAAAACGTCTGAACAATGGCATCGGCGATCGGAGTGATGCTTTAAATGCGCAAGGTCTGACCGCCAGTCGAGAGCTCCAGCTGCTCGCAACCCAAGATGAGCTTGTCGCTGCTCAAAAAAAGGTGGCTGACCAGTTGGAATTGAGTACGGCAGAACAGTTGCCCCCACTGGAAGCCAATTTAAAAATTCCACGATCTGATTGGGGCCAGAACTTAAAGAGTGGTCAGGGGCGTGTGGTGCGTTTGGATTCGTATTTGGCTGTTTTAGAAGCGCGGGCTAAATCGGTGGCAGCCAAAGAAAGCAAAGACCAGCTTCGGCCAGATCTGACCCTAGAAGGTCAGTATAAAACCAACGGCTACGACACGGATGATTCAAGTGCTTGGCGCCGGGCCACGGAAAAAGATCATCCTGTTTCAGCGATCTCATTAAAACTGACCTGGCTTCTTGATTGGGAAACTAAGGACGGGGTCAGGACTGCGGCACAAAGAGATGCTTTGGCGGCAAAATTAAAAAAAGAACGAAAGTTGTTAGAGGGTGAGTCCGCATGGAGTGAACTTCAGCGTCGTCATCAAGAGCTCAATAAAAAAATTCTCGCGGCCCAAAAAATGAGCGAAGTTCAAAATCAACGAGCCTCTGTCGAACGGGAGCTTTTATCGAGGGGTCGTTCCATCACTTCTCAGGTCATCACCGCCGAGCAAGATGCCGATGAAGCTGAGCTCAGTCTAACCAAGCTTCGGGCCGAGCAAAGAAAACTGGAATCTCAAAGTCGTCTATTTGTAAAACTTGAGGATGAAATATGAATCTTTCAGCACTGTCGATTAAACGTCCAATCTTTATTACCTGTGTGGTCAGTTTGATGTTGGTTCTTGGAGTGATGGCCATGTCCAAGATGAGTGTGGATCTTTTTCCAGATGTGACATTCCCTGCGGTCTTTATCCAGACCTATTATACGGGAGCCTCGCCAGAGGACATGGAAAAACTGGTGTCCAAGCCTCTTGAAGACGAGATGGGTTCCCTACCGGGTTTGGACAAAATGTATTCTCAAAATGCGGATGGGGTTTCTTATGTGACCCTGTTTTTCAAGCTAGGGTCTGATATCAAAGACCTAGAAAACCAGATTCGACAACGACTTGGAAATGTGCGAAGCAAATTGCCTGATGAAATCAAAGAGCCCATTGTCCGACGTTTTGATCCAGCCGATCAGCCCATTGCCCAGGTTGCGGTTACCTCGGACAAGATGGCTCCGGATGAGCTTTATGACTATGTCGACAATGTCGTCAAGAGTCAGTTTGAAACCATTCCAGGCGTCGGCTTGGTGCAAATCATCGGGGGAAGGAAAAAAGAGATTCAAGTCCTGGTCGATAAAAACAAACTTCAGGAATACAAACTCTCGCTGTTGCAAATCGCTGATAAAATTCGCAACACGTCCAAAGACGTTCCCGTGGGATCTCTGAAGAATGCCAAAACTGAAACTGCAGTCAGAGCTTCTGGGGAATTCAAAGACGTCCAGGGAATCAAGGAAGTCGCTGTGAACTTTTTTGGCTCTGATCGAGCTATTCGTTTGGATCAGGTGGCCGATGTCCGAGCAGGATTGGTCGAGGAAGAAACGGAGTACACTTTTCGTGAGAGATCAGGTGGGTTTGTACCCCGGCCATCTACGGCTTTGAATATTTACAAACAGTCAGGTGCCAACACAGTTCGAATTGTTGACCTGGTGGCGGCCCGTTTGGCAAAAACAAATGAGCTTTTGAAAGCTCAGGGGAATGATGTTCACGTTAGCCTGATTCGTGAAACTTCAAGACCCATTCGTTTGAATATCGCCGATGTGCGAGAATCCATTCTCATTGGTATTGCCCTGTGTATTTTTGTGGTGTTTTTCTTTTTGGGCTCGGCCAAGTCGACATTTATTACCAGCATGGCTTTGCCGAACTCATTGCTTGGTGGTTTTGTTATTATGTACGCGATGGGTTTTACCATCAATATCTTGACCCTTTTGGCTTTGTCTTTGGCGGTTGGTCTTTTGATCGATGATGCCATCGTTGTTCGAGAGAATATTTTTCGTCACATTGAAATGGGGAAAACTCCAAAACAGGCCTCCTTGGATGGAACGAAAGAAGTGTCCCTGGCCGTGATCGCAACAACCCTGGTGGTGATTGCGGTGTTTGGTCCCATTTCATTTTTGGACGGGATCGTTGGTCAGTTTTTTAAACAGTTCGGTTTGACCGTGGTGTTCACGATGTTGATTTCATTGTTTGATGCCTTTACGGTTGCACCGATGTTGTCGACCTACTTGGCGACAAAGGCAGATCATGAACGCAAGAACACCATCGTCGATCGAATGCTCAATCAGTTTGATCGTTTTCAGACTTGGCTCGAGGGCGGATATGTCAAACTCGCCAAATGGGTCTTGCTCAATCGCGGGAAAACTTTGATTTTTGCGTTGGTTTTTTTCTTGAGCAGTATTTTCATCGCCAAGTTTATCCCCAAAAACTTTATTCCTCCGCCAGACAATGGTGAATTTCAAGTCACTGTGGAGCTTCCTTTGGGAACTTCGTTGGTGCGAACAAAGGACTTCTCGCGGCAGATGGAAGAAGCCATGGTGAAAAATCCAGCGATTGAGGTGATCTCGACCACCAATGGGTATTCCAACCGGCCGGAAAGCAATAAAGCCACGATCTATGTTCGGTTGGTTCCTCGGAAAGATCGCTCAGGCAATACCACTCAGATCAAAACCGAAATTCGAGAGGCTTTGGCTGGTTTTAATAGCCAAGCGATTATCGGAGTAGGTGACATCGACATCAGTGGTGGGGGACAAAAGGTCTTCCAGCTCATCCTTCGCGGGGAAAATTTGGATGAGCTCAGTAGCTATGTGGATAAAATTAAACCCAAGATTTCAGCTCTTGAAGGTCTTGCTGATGTCGATACGAACTATCGCACGGGCAAACCAGAGTATCATGTCGTTTTTGATCGCAACAAATCAGAGGCCTTAGGGATTTCAACAGTGACAGCAGGAGCTGAACTGAGGGCACGAATCGATGGGATTGTTCCGGCGACTTATCGAAAAAATGGCAACGAATACGATATTCGAGTCAGACTCAAAAAAGAGGATCGAGACCTTCGCAAAGAATTCATGTCCACATCTGTTCCAAATCAGAACTACAACATGATTCCGCTTTCTCGAGTAGCGACGGCAGAAGATATTCAGACCTTCTCGCAGATCAATCGGCTCAATAAGGGTCGTTATGTGATGATCGACGCAAATATGGCCCCTGGTGGAAATCTCGGGGATATTAGCAATGAGGTTGAGCGTCTTTTGAAAGACGACCCCCAATTTAAAATGCCAGAAAATCTCAGTTATGAGTTTATTGGCCAGGCTCAGGACTTTAAGGACCTGATCGCAAATATGTTGATGGCGATGGCTTTGGGTGTGTTGTTGATCTATTTGGTGCTGAGCTCTTTGTACGAAAGCTTTATCACTCCGGTGACGATCCTATCGGCTTTGCCATTGGCCATTACCGGAGCGCTCTT
>PEZR01000158.1:7920-8403 GCA_002773975.1 Bdellovibrio sp. CG10_big_fil_rev_8_21_14_0_10_47_8 | reverse complement strand
CTTGGTGACGGGCAAGTCCATTGATCTTTTTTCCATGATTGGGATTGTGATGCTTCTGGGTGTTGTGGCCAAAAACTCGATCCTTTTGGTGGATTACACCATGGTCTTGATGGGAGAAGGGGTTGATCGCTCAGAGGCCCTGCTTAAAGCCTGTCAGACTCGATTGCGCCCTATTTTGATGACCAGCTTTGCTTTGATCGGCGGAACCATTCCCATTGCCATTGGTTTGAATGAGGCCTCGGCCCAACGAACATCCATGGGAGTGGCCATTATCGGCGGTCTGATCAGCTCCACGTTTTTGACCTTGCTGGTCGTTCCGGCTCTGTTCGAATATGTTGACGACTTTCGGTTATGGACACAAAAGATCTTTCGTCGGGCCACCAAATAGGCCCTCTTTTGAAATGGCTTCTAAAACCAGGAGCTCCATTGACTGGGGCTCAAATCGGGGCGATAAACGCCCTCAGGAGCTTCTCTCTTGATGGA
>PEZR01000158.1:0-7784 GCA_002773975.1 Bdellovibrio sp. CG10_big_fil_rev_8_21_14_0_10_47_8 | reverse complement strand
GGCATGGTCCTGTCCCTGGTATGTTTGATTCACTGTTTTTTAACTCCGGTGGTTTTAATCTCGTTGCCAATTTTAGCGCGGTATTATTTGGCCCATCCTTTCTTTCATTTGATTTTAGCCATATTGATCGTCCCCATCGGGGCAGCGGCTTTTTTTGTTGGACATCGTCATCATCACAGATCCATGGTCTTTTGGCTGGGCATTCCAGGCCTGGTGATTATCGCAGGTGTGCCCTATTTGGTGCATCAGCTGAATTGGCCCCTCAACGAGGCTCTGATCATGATGTTTGGCAGCATCATGTTGGTCGCTGCTCATTGGATCAATCGCAGAGCTTGTCGCTCTTGCGCCAGACATCAACACTGATTCAATTTTCATTTCACTTTCAATTGCAATGGGTGTTCAATGTTTCTACAAGGAGACACATCTATGGAACAAAAAACATCTCGACGACAATTCTTTAAAATGGCGGCAGTTGCCTCTGGTGCGATGCTGTTAGCTCCCCGAATTCTTTGGGCAGAACGACGCAAAGCTGGCGGTGGCGGCGGCGGCGACTTGGATCTTCCTCTGGTCGAGCCGGGCAAGGGCATGGCTGCGAACTTGAACTATCACAACAAAAATACCGATGTAAAAGAAGCAGCTTTGAAAGCTGACCGACAAGGCGTGAAGTTTGCCGATCAGAAATGTGAAAAATGCATGCTCTACACCCATGTGGGCAAAAAAGGCGGAGCTGACGTCGGCAAGTGTACACTGTTTGCCAATCAGTTGGTCCATTCCACTGGCTGGTGCGCTAGCTGGGCCAAAAAAGCTTAAATAATATTTTTGTTTACGGCGAGCGCAAAGCGCGGCGGAGAATTTTTCCGACGTTTGTTTTTGGCAGCTCGCCGCGAAACTCGACTGATTTTGGAACTTTGTAGTTCGTCAGTGATTTCTTCGCATGTGCGATGACATCTTTTTCGGTGAGGTTCGGATCTTTCTTCACAACGAAAACTTTAACCACTTCGCCGGAATGTTCATCTGGAACGCCGATGGCTGCGACTTCTAATACGCCTGGGTGAGAAGCAATAGCATCTTCAACTTCGTTGGGGTACACATTGAATCCTGACACCAGGATCATATCTTTTTTGCGATCGACAATTTTGAAATAACCATTGTCCAACATGACCGCGATATCGCCAGTCTTGAGCCAACCATCTTTGGTCAGAACTTTCTCGGTTTCGTCGGGACGGTTGTAGTAGCCTTTCATGACCTGAGGGCCTTGGGCGCAGAGCTCTCCCTCTTTCCCCTGGTCGACCTCATTGCCATTGTCGTCGATCAATTTTACGTTGGTGGATGGCAGCGGCATGCCAATGGTGCCAACAATGTCTTTATTCCCTGCAATGGGATTGCAGCAAACCACCGGCGACGCTTCGGTCAATCCATAGCCTTCGAAGATGGGGGTGCCTGTGATTTTTTTCCAACGGTCGGCAACACTTCTTTGCAAAGCCATGGCTCCGGCGACCGAGAGTTTCACCTGCGAAAACGAGATTTTGACGAAATCGGGGTGATGCATGAGTGCATTGAACAGAGTGTTGACCCCGGTCATCACCGTGAACGGTGTTCCTCGAAGAGTTTTAATAAAGGCCGGGATATCCCTGGGGTTTGTAATCAGAATGTTATGTCCACCAAAAGTCATGAAGGCCAGGGAGTTCACGGTCAGAGAAAAAATGTGATACATGGGGAGAGCAGTGATCACGGTCTCTTGACCTTCTCGAAGCAGCGGTCGCATCCACTCGGCGATTTGCAGCATATTTGAAACAATATTTTTATGGGTAAGTTCGGCTCCCTTTGAAACG
This sequence comes from Bdellovibrio sp. CG10_big_fil_rev_8_21_14_0_10_47_8, assembly GCA_002773975.1. GTDB lineage: Bacteria > Bdellovibrionota > Bdellovibrionia > Bdellovibrionales > Bdellovibrionaceae > 21-14-0-10-47-8. The sequence goes on along the minus strand of PEZR01000158.1, from coordinate 5,952 downwards.
CCAGTTGTGCCACCCGTGTACTGAAGAAAAGCCGTGTCCTCAAAGGTCACAGAGACATCTTGATAAGGACGTTCTGCGCCCAAAGTCAGAGCTTGTTCGAAACGATAGGCCTGGGGCAATTGATATGGCGGCACCATTTTTTTTACGTACTTGACCACTGAATTGACTAATAGATTTTTTGGAAAAGGGAGCTGATCTCCGATTTCAGTGATGACGACGGATTGAATATTGGTGTCCTTGATGATCTCTTGCAGGTGACCAGCAAAATTGGCCAAGATGACAATTGCCTGAGCTCCGGAATCCTTGAACTGATGTTGCATTTCTTTGGCGGTGTAGAGCGGATTGGTGTTCACCACAATCAAGCCAGCGCGCAGAGCTCCAAAGAGAGCAATTGGAAATTGCAAAAGATTGGGCATTTGAATGGCGATGCGATCGCCTTTTTTTAGTTTGAGCTCATGTTGCAAGAACGACGCAAACTGGCCCACTTTGCGATCCAGTTCGTCGAAGTTAAGAGTGGCGCCCATATTGGAAAACGCAGGGCTTTGTCGATACTTTCGGACAGCTTCATCAAAGACGGCCATGATGTTGGCAAAACGTGTGAGGTCAATCTCCGGATTGACACCTTCAGGATAATTTTGAAGCCAGATTTTCTCTTTCGATGCTGCTGTCATTGCGGAATTCTCCTTCATTCCTATTGGAGGTTCCTCTGGCAAAGAGGTCAAGTCTTCAGAGGCTGAATTCAGTGGTCCTAGACGAGAGCTCGGGGTGCCTGTGGAGTTGAGGTTTTAGACAGAGGAGTGCCATTTTTGGGAAATCCTGCCTTATTCTCAAAGTGAGACATGGGTAAATTCTTGTAAGCTATTGAAATAGCATGGAAATATAACGCCCAGCGAGGTCCTTATTTTGCTCTAGAGAAGGGTGAGGTGGCTTTATGGAACAGATCTATAAATACTTTTTACTCTTTTGTTTTGTGGTCGTTTTTTTATCTGGTTGTAGCAACGGCCCAGACAAGGTTTCCGTGAAAGCAGCTACCGGGAAAAGTGGCACAGCCACCGACAAAAACGGACGCAAGGTCGTGGACCGAAGCAAACTCAGCAACGAAGAAAAACAAAGCGTTGATTTGATGGCCAAAGACGTCGCCATGATCATGTACGGAATGAAGGTCGGAGATCAGGTTTTTCAAGCGATATGGTCTCAGATTTGGAAAGAGCGAAAAACGAATGTGCACAATGTCTTTGAATTTACCTATGCTAGATTGAAAGCCCAGTATTCAGAGAACGGTCTAAAGTATGAAGACCAGGAGGTTCCTTGCAAAGGTCCTCAGTACTATTTGGATGTGACTAGCTTCGATGAGATCAACAAAGTGGTGGTTCCCAAAGTCTACACCTTGGCCTATGGATCATGTGGTGCAAACGCGACCGGTAAAGGGAAATCCTCGGGCACTGAGTATGTTAAAATCACAGTGCATCGTAACGACAATGCTCAGGATTCTTACGAAGTTGAATTTCTCACGGAAAATTTGAAAGGTTATACTAGCCTGTCAAATGAGGTGACCAAGGGAAATAAAAAGTCGACCTGTGTATTGGTTCCGGCCGCGGACCTGAAATTGACAAAAATGGATTGCGAGCAAATCAGTCAGAATTATAGCAGCGAAGAGTACCTGGTCATGAATCAGATTCATTATGACAGTACAAACTCTGAGCATCCACTGACGGTGACTGGGACGGCATGGGATGCGCTTTTAAAGAAAAAGTTGGATTTCAAAGTTCAAGACATTCCTTTGACCAATACTTTAAAAATTGTTGCTAGCTATCCGCCGCCTCCTGTTGAAGATGCGCCAGAAAAAACTCAGCCGACCCCAGCGGCCCCTGTTGTAGCGCCCACAGGTCCAACGACTACAGCTCCGGAGGCTCAGCAGGTAGACCCCAATCAAGATTATGCAGAGCCAGCAACCGCTCCTTCGGGAGAAGTCGCACCGACTGGAACCTACCAAGGACAAGAAGGGGATGCTGCGATGCTGCCCGCTGAAGGCGACTTGCTGGAAGTTCAGCGTCAGTCTCTGGAATCCAGAGGTCCCGTGGAAGATGTAATGGTGGATCCAAATCAGCAAGAGCACTACGACCCAGCACAACAAGAGCCAGGAGAACAACAAGGGCAGCAAGGTCATCCAGATGAGCAACAGCAGAATGAGCAGCAAAACTCCGAAGCTGAGCGGCCACCCGTAACATAATCCTTGTTTGCGAATTTCTTTCAGCAGTTGTAGGCTAAGCCTCTAAAACCAGAAACTGGTAGGAGGCCTCGATGCTGACAAAAAACACCCCGGCAAAAAAAGCAAAAACAGCAAAAACAAAACCGCCAACGAATTATCGCCTCAATATCGGCGAGAAGGTTCCAGATTTTTCTTTGCCTGCCACCGGCGATAGCCAATTCAACCTGAGTGATTTCAAAGGCAAAAAAATTGTGCTTTATTTCTATCCGAAAGATTCGACGCCCGGATGCACGGTCGAGGGATTAGAGTTTTCAGCGTTGTTGCCAAAGTTCAAAAGAAAAAACACCCTGGTCTTTGGAATTTCCAGAGACAGTTTGAAATCCCATGAAAATTTCAAATGCAAACAGAGTTTTTCTTTTGACCTTCTCAGCGATCAAGATGAAACCGCCTGTGAAATTTTTGAAGTGATCAAAGAAAAAAACATGTATGGCAAAAAAGTGATGGGCATCGAACGCAGTACTTTTGTTATCGATGAACATGGAAAGTTGCTCAACGAGTGGCGCAAGGTCAAAGCTGAAGGACACGCTCAAGAGGTTTTGGAAAGCCTGTGAAGATTCTTGATATCAGTCCTCTGATCAATTCTGATTTGGCCGTTTTTCCAGGCGATACGCCTTTTGAAAGGCAAATTGCGATGAGTTTTTCCAATGGCGATCATTTGGAACTGTCGTCGATTTCAGGGACCCTGCACCTGGGGGCGCATGCGGACAGCAGTGGACATTATCACGCCAAGGGCGAGGGGATTGAGAAACGAGATATCCAGGTCTATCTGGGAAAATGCCAAGTGATCCAGGTGCCCCTTCGTCCCGGCGAAAGAATTTCCACCAAAGACATCGCAGAGATCGAGATCAAAGCCCCACGGATTTTGTTTCGAACTGAATCTTTCCCCAATCCCTACAAATGGAATGAGGACTTTATGTCCTTGTCGCCTGAACTGATCGAGGCCCTGGGGGCCAAAGCTTGTGTTTTGGTGGGGATTGATACGCCAAGTATTGATCCGGCGAACTCAAAAGATCTTGAAAGCCATCAAGCCATTTTTAAAACAAAGATGGCAGTTCTAGAGGGGCTTGTTTTGGATCAAGTATCGCCGGGCCTTTATGACTTGATTGCATTGCCCCTGGCCATCGAGGGTGCGGATGCCTCGCCAGTCCGGGCTGTTCTTTTGGATTTGTCTTTTAGCGAAGAGGCGTTCGGCAAATCACGTCGATGATTTGATAGTTGTTCAGCTCTGTGATCATCAGCACCTGGCCGATCGCATTCGGCAGCCCCGAGCGATCAAAGGTCAGGGACAGGCTCTTATTCAAAGCCTCAAAAGCAGGCCAGTTTGCGGACGGAGTGCGGGCGCTGAACCGCGCGGGAATTTGTGTATTTGCCACTTCAAAGAGATAGCTTTGATCCATGGGATTTTCAAAGACTCGAAAGACCTGTTGGTTGGCGCTCTGACATTCCACCACCAATTTTAGCGGGGCGGCACTGAGGCCCTGTGTAAACGTCAGACCCAGGCCGAAAACCATTCCAAAGATGCTGAGTGGGATCCATTTGTTTTTCATGCCCTGGAACATAGGCTAAAACTCCATCGCTCACAACGGCCCTTGAAAGAAGGACAGAGTGAGGGCTTAAGTCTTTGGATCCATGAGGTAATGATAACCCATTCTTTGCTTCAGCTGGTTCGGCAGGGCAGGAATTTGCGATCGAGGGATGAAAAAGGTCGTCAGATTAAAGAAATCTGTGAAGATCTTGTGTTGATCCGTGGCGGCCTTTAGATATTCGTGACCAGAGGATCCACCGGTTCCGATTTTTCGTCCCAGCATTCGATGCACCATTAGCGAGTGGCGATACCGCCACTGAGTCATATTTTCATCCAGATCAATCAAGGCACTGATCATTCGGAAGGGCATTTGTAAGACCGGTTGTTCTCGGTAGAGTTGGATCAATAGCGCTGCATGCAAGGCTTTTGCAGACATGCGGAAATACCCTTGTTCCTGAAGACCCAGGTATTTTTCTTCGGAAAAAAGTGCGTGGAATGTCGCAAGACTTGCGTCGATTTGATCAAGGTTTCTTTTCTTCTCTTCGGGGCTTAGTCGAGTGTTGTTGTTCACGACTTGTTTGTCGGATTCAAGGAGATTTTCCACAGCCCTTTGATAGTCTTTCCAAAAAACAAAGTCTTCGGCCTGTACGAACGGGGTGCGCTCAAGCCACTTCTCAATCAGATCAAAAAGACTTGGTTGTTGCAAAACTTCTGTGATCTGTTTTTGTTGTTCAGGCTTTAGATGTTTATAAAAGGGCTGCTGGTTATAGCTGAGTCTTTGATCCATTTTTAGACCCAGTTTTGTTTCCAAACAACGCCACTGAAAGCTTTGAAATCCAGAAGCTGGATAAAGAAAATCACGGAACTCCAGAAAATCCAAAGGGGTCATCGTTTCCAAAACATCGATTTGGCCGTTGATGAATTTTTGAATTTCCACAATTCGTTCCAGCCGGGAAACCGCCGTTCCCATCAAAGATTCATCGACCGTTTTTTGGCTGAAAAACTCGAGCACGGAATCCAGCTCAAAAAGCATCTGTTTGAACCAGAGCTCGTAGGTTTGATGAACAATGATAAAAAGCATTTCGTCGTGTGCTTTTTTGCCCAGTTCCTCGGAACGCAGAGTCTGGCTGCCAAGGATTTTATCCATTTGGAGGTAGTCATGATATTGAACGGGTGGGTACTTCATTGCGAGACTCCTTTGTCCGAAGAGATTGCGGCTGAGCTGGTCAATTCTTGAATGACCTGCAGGAAACTGTCAATGTCTTGAGCCTCAGTGTCCCAGCTGGTCATCCACCGACATTCAAATGTTTTTTCGTTCCATACATAGAAAAAAGAGGCCTCTTTAAGTGGCTTTACCCAGGCTTTCGGAATTTTTACAAATACGGCATTGCTCTGCCTTGGCTGAGAGATCTGGCAAAGTGGGTATTGTTTCAAGCCCTGTTCTAGTCTTGCTGCCATTTCGCATGAGTGACGAGCAATCTCTTTCCAGGTCTGGTTTGCTAAATAAGCCGCGAACTGAGCGGCAATGTATCTGGACTTGGAGGGCAATTGTCCGCATTGCTTCCGAATGTACTGAAAGTCCTCTGATAGGCCTGGCTTTAAGAATAGGATGGCTTCGCCAAAGAGAAAACCATTTTTAGTGCCACCAAAGCTGACCATGTCCACGCCGAGCTTGGTGGTGAGCTCATCGAATTCACAATTTAAAAAAACACAGGCGTTGGCCAGGCGTGAGCCGTCGATATGGACCAAGAGATTATGGGCATGAGCCCAAGAAATAAGGTCCGTCAGTTCTTGCAAAGAATAGCAGGTTCCCAGCTCGGTGGGTTGAGTCAGGCTCAGAACCCGAGCTTGAGAAGAATGTTGGTCTCCCCTGCGGGTCCAATTTTCCTTCAAGGTGCTCAGTGAGATTTTTCCATTTTCAGAGGCGAGAGGGATCAATTTACATCCCGCGAGATATTCTGGAGCTCCGCACTCGTCATTCCATAAATGACTGACATCTGCACAGAGTGCTGCATGGTGGGGCGAAAGCAGAGCCCTCAGTGACAAGGCATTGGCGGCCGTGCCATTAAAGACGAAAAAGACCTCAGTGTGAGGGCCAAATTCTTTCTGGAATGCAACTTTTGCCTGCTGACTCCACGGATCTGTTCCGTAGCTAGGG
>PEZR01000160.1:13762-15555 GCA_002773975.1 Bdellovibrio sp. CG10_big_fil_rev_8_21_14_0_10_47_8 | reverse complement strand
GATTATAACATTGAAAATTGTACATTTTGCCATTCATATCTTATAATACTAATTTAATATGCAAAGCACAGAAAAATTTCCTCTTGGAGGTACTAATTTAAATAATCAAGAAAGTGATCTTTTGAGCGTTTCTGATGAACAAAAGATTACTGCAATAGATAAAATTCAAGCAGAGTTACTTGCAAAAGGATTGCCATTGACATTTCTTTTTGCTACTCTAGCCACAATTTATAAAACAATCTTTGGTTAATCATTAATTCATTTTTTAAATAAGTCTATTAATATTTTAGAGTTAGATATCTTTTTTTATTTCATCGATAATTTCTTGGATAATTCTATCTTTATTATCATCAAATTCTTCTAAGATCGTATCTTGATCAGCTCCTTTGGTGCCCCAACTAGTATCCTTCATTTTAAAGAATGCATAAATCTTTAGCCATAAAAGTGCTGAAAAATGATATCCAATATAGACAGGTGATAAGAAGAATTTTAAATCTTTATCGTTTGATAGAGCTCCGTAAAGTCCAAAGAATAGCTCATTGTAAATAAGTACTATGGCAGCATAAGGGATAACTGTTTTTATTCCTTCTAAAGCCCCACTTTCCATTCCAGTTAAGACAGCATTCCCAGTAATGTTAGACATGATATATAACATGGCAAAAGCAAAGGTTTGTTGATAGATAACATCAAGCTGGACAAATTTATCTAAATTATGAAGGACTGGGAAAAGTCGTAGATTTTCTCTATTAAATGACTTGTTCCATCTTAATTGTTGTTTTAAGAAAGTTGGCCAATCTGTTGGACAATCGGTCTCCACCTTGCTATCAGGACAGAAAATAACTGCTTCTCCTTGTTCATTTAAAAGAGTTGAAATATTACGATCATCACCATAGGTGCCTCTTTGACCTAAGAATTCTTGATAATACCAGTCATCAAGGATTTGCGCTAATTTATCATTGTCAAGCAAAACCCATGGGCCGGAAAGGCAAGTTACATCATCTGATAAGGATTGAGCGGCTCTTTCTACAAAAAATGCTCTTTTATATCTTTGATAGGTCATTTCAGAAAGAAGATTAATGTCTCTATTAATAACCTGAACATCCCCTGTTAAGGCTGCAGGTTTTTTACCAGTCCTAGGATTTTCCTTGTTCATCATTAGCATCGAGTTTAATAATGCAAATTTATCTGCAATTCGTGTATCACTATCAATATTTAGAGTAAAGTCATGGCTATTAGGTGGAATATTGATTAAGTTGGCAATTTCAGCATCTGGATGTTTTACATTTGTATATTTCTCTCCGCAAGAAAGTGCAAACCCCATTGCCATTGCTTCTCTTTTTCCCCTGGATGGTTGTGCTAGTAAAAGTATCTTACAATTATTTTTGCCATTCATTGCATTAACTTCATCTACTAATTTTTGAAATGCGGCAAACTCATCCTGTTTCGCTCTTCGTTTTGATCTGTCAGGATCATTTGGATTATCATTATAGGAAAGATAAACGTCTCCGATTGGATAAACCTGACCTTTAATAGAAAGGAGAAGTTCTTTCATTTCCTCGATTGAGGTTTTATAAGTGGGGATGACAACTGCAACAGTAGGTGGTTTTTCACCAAAATTACTCCAAATAATATCATCAGCAATTACATCAGTTATTTGATCTTTAGGCATATCTGTGCCAATCTCCCTCATAATTTTATCAAGCACGCCATTGCTCGTTTTAGTATCAGTTAATCCTAACTCATCTTGATATTTAGCCCATGTATATCTTTTTTTTGATACTTTACTTGAATCA
>PEZR01000160.1:682-13667 GCA_002773975.1 Bdellovibrio sp. CG10_big_fil_rev_8_21_14_0_10_47_8 | reverse complement strand
GACAACATCGTGATGAAAATTCTCAGTAGCAGGGGGGCAGTCCGCTTCCCATTCGGGAGTTAGTGCTCGCCAGGGATTCTTGCCAACGATTTTCTTGCCCCAAACCAAGGCATATACAAAATAGAAAAGCGCAATTACGAAACCAAATCCAATAAGAGCCGACCCAATGGTTGAAAGCTCATTGTAGATTCTAAATTCTGGAATATAATCAAAATACCTTCGAGGCATTCCCTTCTGACCCGCAATAAACTGTGGAAAGAAAGTTAGATTGAAGCCAATAAAAACAATGACACAAGCCACTTTACCCCAGAACTCGTTATACATCTTACCAAACATCAGCGGGAACCAGTAATGAAGGCCCGCCATAAACCCCATTAGCGTTCCACCCACCATCACATAGTGAAAATGTGCGACTACAAAATAGGTATCATGCAAGTGAATGTCCGCTGCCAAAGTCGCTAAGATTACTCCTGTCAATCCTCCAATCACAAAGACAAGCAGAAAGGCTTGGGCCCACAACATCGGGGTCTCAAAGTGAAGACTTCCTTTATACATCGTAGCCACCCAACTGAAGACCTTGATTCCCGTTGGTACAGCAACAAACATCGTAATCAACGAAAACAGCATATTCACAAAATCCGTCTGACCGGATGTAAACATATGATGACCCCAGACAACAAAAGCGACCAAGGCGATTCCAAAAATCGCTCCCGCCATTGCTTTGTAACCAAATATGGGCTTCCTTGAAAACGTAGGAATAATTTCATTGATGACCCCCATGGCTGGCAAAACCATGATGTAGACTGCTGGATGCGAGTAAAACCAAAAGAAATGTTGAAAAAGTACCGGATCACCACCAAGAGCTGGATCGAAAATTCCAAACCCAAAAGTTTTTTCAATAGCAATCAAGGCGAGCGTTAGACCCAAAACGGGTGTTGCCAAAACTTGAATGATGCTCGTCGCATAAATAGCCCAAACAAAAAGTGGCAATTTCATCCAGCCCTGCCCAGGCGCACGCAATCGATGCACAGTCGCCATAAAATTAAGTCCTGTAAAAATGGAAGAAAACCCAATGATAAAGGCCGCGCATAACATCAATGCCGAGTTCGTTGCTGTTGTCGTTGAATAAGGAGTGTAAAATGTCCAGCCCGTGTCAACGCCCCCAAAAAACATTGTGCTAACTGCTATGATCGCTCCTGCGCAGTATAAATAGTAGGAAAATAAGTTAATTCGAGGAAAAGCAACGTCCTTAGCTCCCAACATCATTGGCAAAACAAAATTTCCAAGAGCCGCTGGGATCATCGGAATAATCACCAGAAAGACCATAATTGTGCCGTGGTAGGTAAAAAACTCATTGTACTGCTGGGCTGTCATATATTGACCGCCCGGTGCAAATAATTCCAATCGTATCAAGAGAGCAAAGATCCCCCCGACCAGAAAGAAAAAAAGAACACTGGCCAGGTACATCAATCCGATTCGCTTATGATCAAGCGTGACAATCCAGGTCGAAAAACCTTTTGGATAGCTCATATAATTTTCGCCAGCTGGGCTATGATGCATATTGAAACTCCTTCATTCCCTCACCGATTGCTCTTGATGTAAGCCACCAAAGCATCAAATTCCTCGTCTGATAACTGCCCCGGATACGGCGGCATCACACGATTTTCAAAACCCTTTCGAATTTTAGCCATTGGATTCTCTATAGACTCACGAATATAATTCTCGTCCGCGACGACCTGTCGTCCATCTGCCAAAAGAACCTTACTTTCAAACAGACCCTGATGACTGGGTCCAACGCTATCACCGGCGGCTGAATGACAAGCGATACATCCCTTGGATCGAAATACTTTCTCACCTTGTTTGATCATTAAATCTGCGTGAATCTGAGAGTTTTGAGCCATAATCCCTGTAGTCTCAGTCCCTGCGCTTGCGGTCGTCGAAGAGCTGGCAGCCAGCTCCATACCTCCGAAACCCACCCATTCCGGCAATTTAATTTCTTTACCCCATTGCCACAATTCCCACCGCTCAGGATCCAAAACAACTACTTTGGCTTTCATTTGCGAATGCCCAGCTCCACAGTACTCGGCGCAAAACACAATATGCTGGCCAACAATATTCGAATTGAACCAGGCAACATTATACATGCCAGGTACGGCGTCTTTCTTTATTCGAAAATTTGGAACAAAAAAACTATGCAGTACGTCCGATGACTTGGAAGTAATCAGAAGTTTGACCGGCGTATTAGCGGGCACGAAAAGCTCATTAGATGTCGTCCGCCCGTCGGGATATTGGAAAGTCCAATTCCACTTTTGCGCCATGACTTTGATTTCCATCGAGTTACTTGGAGCACTCATCATAAGATCCTTATAAACAATCCACCCCCATGCAAAAATTCCCATCAAAATTACGGTGGGTATCGCCGTCCACAAAATTTCGAGCGTATCATTGTGAGCGATCGGTGTGGGGCGTCTCCCCGCTCGACTTCGATACTTGAAAACGAAGACAACAAGAGGAACCATCACGATCAAAAAGAAAACCACACTGACGGCAATCAAAAACCAAAACAGATGGTCCCACTGACGGGCCGCTTCCGTTGCTGCGGTTGGCAATAGATCTTTAAGCATTTCGAGCATCTTCATCTCCTCGACTTAACTCTTCAAAAGCTTAGCCCAAAGCTCTCGCCTGGGACTACGTTCAAATATTCTTCCTCGCCGATCGAGAGCCCCGCCATTGACGAGTCCAAAAAACGGCCAAATAAATACCAAAAACTAAAAAGGTTAAGGCTCCACCGGCCTGTACAAGCCTCATAGCTTGCAGGGAATAGCCCTTGGAACTGGGATCATAACGGTAACAAAATAAAAGTACTTTATCGGCAATGCTCCCCAACGCTCCCCTTGAAGCTTCCATAAGCGAAAGCTTCAAATCCTGGGGCTCAAACTGAACCCCATAAAACAATCTTGATATTTCACCGTCGGGGGTCAGAACAAAAAACCCAGCACTATGAGCATACTCTTCCGTCTCGGGTAAGTAGCGGTACCCAAAACCCAACTCTCCAGTGAGTTTCTTAATCATCGGCTCCGTACCGGTTAAAAAATGCCAGCCATTTTCGGTTGAAGCACCGAGTCGTCCATATTCTTTGATATAGTTGGCCTTTTTTTCGAGAGCAAGCTGAGGCGTCTCCTTGGGATTGATGCTTACGGCAAGTAGCCTATATTGATCACCAAGATTCCACTCAATCTTCCGCATCGCTTCGGTCACACCATTTAGCAAAAGACTGCATAGGCTCGGACAAGCATGGTACATCATCACCATGACTACGGGCTTGCCATCCTCTCGGAAATAAGACGACAGGCTCTGTTCAACTCCATTTTCATCATTGAAAATCAGTTCGTTTATTGAAAGTTTCTGTCCAAGTTTCTCTTCAATTTTGATGGATTGAAACTCTTCAGAATTTGGGTCAGCGGGGGTTTGCTGCGTGCCCAAGGGCGCAGGCTTGTAACCCGCAAGTGTAGCTGCCGGCATCAACAAAACGAGAATAACTAAAATGTGAGCAAACAGGCTTCTCATGTAGCAATCCAAACATTCACCATTCTCACCGCCAGGAAATTAATGGTGATGAATCGAATCCTCAAGGCGCGGGTCACGAAGCGGCACCATTCGAATTCGCTCGTATATCATTCCAAGCGTGAGAAAAAACAAAGCCACAAAACCGATACCAATCGCAAGATCCTGCCACTGGATCAGAGCCGTATGAACGGACTCTCCCGTCTCATGACCCACGAGACGCATCGCTGGCATCGCATTCCAAAATAAATCCAACCATTGACCAAAAATCACGACAAAACAAACGGGGACAGCAATACGAAAATTCATCTTATTTCCGTAGGGCATCAGCACCAAAAATGGCAGGGCCCAACGGACGGCCAAGAGCGCTAGACCCATACAACCCCAACCCCCCTCCATTCGAACGCTGTACCAAAAAGTTTCTTCTGGCAAATTTCCGTACCAATAAAGCATGTACTGCGAAAATCCAATGTAGGCCCAAAACACCGAGAACGCAAAAACAAATTTGCCTAAATCGTGAAAATGGGTCTTGTTAAGATAGTCCGTCAAAATTCCTTTTTTCCACAAATACGCAGCAACAATATACATCAAGGCCATACCTGACTGAAAAAAGCCGGCGAAGAAATAAATACCAAATATGGTCGAAAACCAATGTGGTTCCAGAGACATGATAAGATCAAAGCCAGCCCCGCAACTGCTGAAGGCGAACAAGACCATCAAAAAGGCCGATCCTTTGTAGTTAATCTTGCTTAAGCCGACATCCCCTGTCTTATCTTGAGCAAAAGAATTTTTAGCCAAAAATAAGGCCGAAAAAATCCAAATCAAAAAGTAGGCAGCTAGTCGAATCCCAAAAAATGTAGGATTTAAATAACCAGACTTCTCTTGCAAAAGCGGATCGGATGCCACAACTGCTTCATGACTCCATTCATATAAATTGTGGACCCCCAGATAGACCCCAAACATAAGAATGGCCGCTACCGGCAAAGTAAGGGACATCCCCTCAAAAACCCGCCGCAATGCCACGCTCCATTTGGCCGAAACAAGATGATTTATTAATACAAAAAACAAACCACAGAGTCCAAATCCCAGGAACATTGTTGAGCCAATTAAATAATCGAACCAAGCGCGAGTAGGGTCCTCCAGAGAAGTAAGATACAGAGCAATCGCACCGACCGCCACTAAGACAAGCAGCGAAATCCAAGCCAGCAAACTCATTCGAAATTGTTTCAAACCCATTGCATGATGAGACATCTTCTACTTGGCCTCCTGATTTGCATTTACCCCAAAATCCTCGAAGGCTTTGAGCTGCTCAGCGGTCGGATTCTGAGCCATCTGAAGAACTCGGACATAATGGATAATTTTCCACCTATCCTCTTCGCGAATCTGACTCGCATAGGACCTCATCGTATTTTGACCATTTGTAATAATATGGAAAATCTGACTATCAGCTAGCGCACGGATTTTATCCGAAGTCAGGCTCGGCGGCTTCGGATATGGTGGAACAACCGGACCATCTCCCGCACCAGAAGGACCATGACAAACAATGCAAGTATTGCTGTAAACTTGTCGACCTCTCAGCACAACTTCTTTGCTTATGGAAAAAGGATTGCCTCTGCGCTCCACATTCTCGGCCGGAATGTCTTGAGAAGTTTTACTATACTCGACATCTCGGGCGATGCTTCCCTCGGGAGGTGTTCGAGCGCCCATTCCATCCTTAAAAAATTCTGAAGCTCGCATAGGCTTTAAGGCAGCAGAACGATGCATATTGGGCATATACTGCATTGGATTATGCTCATAAGGGAAATAACCGCTATGGTTTTTTATCCAATAAACAAAAGCTATCAAGATGACGGCAAGCATAAATAGCTTGAAACCTACCTTCATAATGAACCCTCCACGTCATGAATGTCTTGAGCATGAAGTTCACGAAGAAAACTCTTAACCGGCTCAACCTCTTCTACTCGATCAACTTCGATCGCCAAAGCAAAGCGATCGCTTGTTATATCGGGATGAAAAATTGGCTTCTTAAAGTTTGGTAGTCCAAGAAGAACGGTGAACATAAAAACTGTTGTTAAAACACCACAAAGCAAAATCGTAGTTTCAAAAATGACGGGAATATAGGCCGGCAAGGCAAGTAGGGGTTTGCCGCCAACATTAAGTGGCCAGTTATAGAGATGCGTCCAAATGGTCAAAAAGGCTCCTCCAACCAGACCCATGCAGCCAAACAAAAACGCCATATAGGGAAGCCAACTTCTTTTTAAGCCCATGGCTTCATCCATTCCATGCACGGCGAAGGGTGTGAAAGTATCAAAATTCTTAAATTGCCTATCGCGCACCTTGCTTGCCGCTTCCATAATGGAATGAGTATCAAAGTAATACCCCACGACGCAGCGCTTAGAAGTATTAGCCATGGTGCGCCCCTTCTTTCTTGGTTGGGATAACCGCCTTCACTTCCCCTATTGAAACCGTTGGCAGGAAGCGGCAGAACAAAAGGAAAAGCGTAAAGAATAAACCAAAGCTCCCCGCCAAAACGCCGATATCCCACGGTGAAAGTCGAAAATATCCCCAAGACGATGGAAGAAAATCCTGTGCCAGAGATGTAACGACAATTACAAATCTTTCAAACCACATTCCTATGTTTACAAAGATAGAAGCTGTGAACATCCACCAAATAGATCGACGCGCCTTCTTGAACCAAAAAGGCTGAGGAATAAGAACGTTACAAGTTATCATCGTTAAATAAGCCCATTGGTAATAATCGCCAAAAGCTCTCTGCATAAAAATGAACCGCTCATATGGCACGCCACTATACCAAGCGATGAAAAATTCAGTTCCGTAGGCTAAGCCTACAAGTGAGCCGGTGGCCAAAATAACTTTGTTCATATTATCGAGATGCTGCATCGTTATATATTCTTTGAGGCCAAAAACTTCTCGAGCAATTACAAGCAAAGTCACAACCATAGCGAAGCCAGAAAAAATCGCTCCCGCCACAAAGTAAGGTGGAAAGATGGTTGTATGCCAGCCCGGGATGATACCGACAGCAAAGTCAAAAGAAACCACGGAGTGCACGGACAATACAAGAGGCGTCGCAATACCTGCAAGAATCATATAGCAGACCTCGTAATGGGACCAACCACGACTGGAACCTCGCCAACCCAAAGCCAAAACTCCATAAATCTTTTTCCGAAACCAATTTTTCGCCCGATCTCGCACTGTCGCAATGTCTGGCACAAGACCGGTATACCAAAACACCAACGAAATAGTGAAATAGGTCGAAACTGCAAAAACATCCCAAACAAGTGGCGATCGAAAGTTTACCCATAGCGGCCCCATTTGATTGGGATAAGGAAACAACCAATAAGCGCTATACCAGGGTCGACCCGTGTGAATCAGGGGAAATATACCGGCGCAAATGACGGCAAAAATTGTCATCGCCTCCGCTGATCGATTAATTCCCGTCCGCCACTTTTGTCTGAACAAAAATAAAATCGCTGAAATCAAGGTGCCCGCATGGCCGATACCTACCCAAAATACAAAGGTAATAATCATCATTCCCCAGTTAACGGGATTACGAATTCCTGATTGGCCCGTTCCGGTAGCTATCATATACCCGATGAGGCTAAACCCAAATAGCATCAGCAGCGACGCAGCCGTGAAGGCCACATACCACTTCTTTGTTGGAAAGGATTCAAGAGGTCGACAAACATCATCCGTTACCTGACGATAGGTTTTTCCACCTTCAACGAGAGGTTCTTCTTCTAATCGACTCATGAAGATGCCCCTTTGTTATAAACTCTCGGCAAATAACTGACCGAAGGATTAGTATTTAAAACTTCCAAAACTTTAAACGATTGCGCCTTGGCCGCCATTCGACTCACATCCGAATTCGGATCATTAATGTCTCCAAAGCTGATGGCGTCTGCCGGGCAACTTTGCTGACAAGCGGTCTTGATCGCTCCGTCCTCGACTTTTGATTCGCCCTTCGCCTTGAATACGTCTACGCCTTTTCGAATTCGCTGCACACAGAACGTACATTTTTCCATCACACCACGAGTTCGCACGGTGACATCTGGATTCAACATCATAGCCAGAGGACTCGCCGCATCAACATTAACTTTCCCGGCCAAAGCATCTGAATACTGAAAGAAATTAAAGTGCCGAACCTTGTAGGGACAGTTGTTAGCACAATAGCGCGTTCCAACGCAGCGATTGTAAACCATATCGTTCAGACCATCCGAGCTATGAACAGTCGCCAATACCGGACAAACCGTTTCGCAGGGAGCACTCTCACATTGTTGACAAAGCATCGGTTCAAAACTTGAGGCTTCCAAATTATCTGGCTCACCCCAATGATAAAGATCGAGACGAAGCCAACCCATATAACGGCCGCGACTGACCTGATCTTTGCCCACGACAGGAACATTATTTTCGGACTGACATGAAATCACACAGGCGTGACATCCGGTACACTTATTGAGGTCGATCGACATCCCCCATCGATGTCCTGGGTAGTGAAATTTTTCATACATCGACTCGCCTTCAAACTCAATTTTCTTGGCGGCTTTTGGATCTTTCAAAAACTCGGCAAGTGTTGTTCTTTGAAGAATATCATTATCGCGCCCATGAATATCAAAATGCCTTTGGGTACAAGCCAGCAAATGTTTCTCGCCGATTTTTACAACTTCTACTTCTTGACCCGATAACTGCAACTCTCCAGTGGCAGCTTGTCGACCAAGAGCAAAAGCATTGGCCCCAACTCCCGACCCAATACTACCCGCCTCGCGGCGCCCATAGCCCAAAGCTACGCCAACCACATCATCGCGAAGACCGGGAATTAGAAACACGGGAAGTTTAATTCTCGAAGCGCCAGATTTGATTTCAATCTGATCAACACAATCGTCGCTTGGCTTTCGCTCTCTAATGCCCAACTTCTTTGCTGTCGCAGGCGAAAGGGCTGCAAAATTATCCCAGGTGACCTTCGATATCGGATCGGGCATTTCCATCAACCACGCATTGTTAGCAAAGCTTCCATCGCCCATTTGAATACTTGCGTAGCTCACCAACTCCATGGCATTGCCAGATTTTGGAGCAGCGGCGATGGCCGCCGCGGCAGCCGACCAACGTGGACTAAAATTTAATGCGGCCTGCGACCTCTGAACAAAGCCATCCCGCAGAGTCTTTTCCCATGCCGTCCCGACACCCGAATGTCTCTGAACATAGTCCTTAGCTTTAGTCTGATCCGACCCCATCCAAACCAAAAGACATTCCAAAAAACTTCGCGAATCAAAAATAGGCTGAATCGCCGGTTGCTGAATGGACACAATTCCTGAATAGGCCTCGGAATCACCCCAAGCCTCTAAAAAATGGCTTTCGGGAAGTACAAGATGCGCTAACTTCGAAGTATCATTGGTTTCTCGTCCCAAATAAACAATCAAT
Source organism: Bdellovibrio sp. CG10_big_fil_rev_8_21_14_0_10_47_8 (assembly GCA_002773975.1). Lineage (GTDB taxonomy): Bacteria > Bdellovibrionota > Bdellovibrionia > Bdellovibrionales > Bdellovibrionaceae > 21-14-0-10-47-8. Next base: position 4,667 of record PEZR01000160.1, on the reverse strand, counting down.
GGGATCTTGCGACAAGCTTTCGCAAAATCTGAATTGGCCCGAGTATAAGCCGCATCAGATTCTCGAATAATCAAAACAGAAACCTGGGCATTCATGGCATCTTGAATCAATTCTTGGAAACGAACCTCGGATTGCTCATACGAAACCAAGTGACGCCCCGTATTCACAGTCGATCCGATATTTCCCAGCACGACATTAATAGCCATACAAGCCAATTGTGCTTCGAGGGCTTGTGGTCCAAAACCTCCGGCTACGACCAACGATTTTCCTCGCGCTTCCGCCAAGGCCATCGCCACCTCTTGGAAGACTTCCGGTGCGATTCCAACTGCCGCCCCCACTTTATCGCTTGAATAGGACGAAAGAATTTCCTGAAATGATGGATCAAAGCGCAGGACTTTGGACAGTTCTGAAGCTACTGCCAACAGCACATCTAGCTGTTGAGATGGTTTGATTGAATAACGAGCATCCGAACTTGTTCCCGTTGTACTCAACATGCTTTCAAAACAAAAAAGTCTGTTTACATCTTTGTTCTCGCGATGAAGATTGCGGCGACTCGAAAACGCTTTTGTAAATTCAACCGGCCGCAACCAACTACCCAAAAAATCGCAATCCACAGATAAAACAACATCGGCTTTCGTGAAATCAAATTCGGGTATCCCACGACTTCCACCAATCATCTCGTTGGCTCTAGCCAAATGGATGTAGGGTAAAGATGATAAGACGGTATGCTGTGCCTTATATCGATCCGAAAAATTTCTAATCGCTGAAGCCAGGCTTGGACTTGTAAAGTCTCCGGAAAGTAGTCGAACCGAACCCGCCGGCGCCGCCGCTAAGGCCGATTTGATTGTTTCGTCCGCGTTTGACCAACTTATTTTTTTACCCGACTGATCCAGGGGGGCTTGAAGTCTTTCCGGATTATATAAATTCAAAATCTCCGCTTGAGTCTGAGCGTTGAGCCCTCCTTTTGATTGAGGATGATCCGGGTTACCCTCCAATTTAATGGGCCGTCCTTCGCGGGTTTTAACCAAAACACCCAAGCCGCTTGGGCTTGTCGACGCATACCAAACCGGGGCGCCATAAGTATAACCCTCTGGTTTATTAACAAAGGGAATCAAAAGATCTTTTGGACGACGCGTACAGGCCGAACTTGTCATTAAGGCCCCGGCCGCGCTCACCCATTTAAAGAAATCTCGCCGACTGACACCCGTATTCAACTCGGCAACCGGGCGACCGTCAGCATCTTTTAGAAGTTCAACAAACTCTTTGGCTCGTGCTTGGTTCCGCAACTCGGGAGATTCGCCGTGCTCTTCAACTGCGGACCACATTTTTCGATCGCTCTGAGTAAGAATCTTCTCTTGTCTTTTTCGCAGCTCTTTAATCTCTTCCTCGGCGGCGTTCATTTGAATTCTTCTCCTTAATAATGACAGGTCGAGCAGCTCACATCAGCATTATGAACCTCAGCTTGTCCGCCAATCCATTGAACCCACTCGGGCTGCGGCCCTCCGTTAAGAGTTTGGAGCTTGGTCAGCAATTCTCTCCGCTGAGGCGTTACATAGTTTGTGTTCCGATGACAGTCCATACACCAACCCATCGAAAGCTTCGAATACTGATAAACTTGCGCCATCTTTTCAACGGGTCCGTGACAGGTCTGACATTCCACGCCAGCCGCCACATGCGCGCGGTGATTAAAATGAACAAAATCCGGAAGCACATGCACTTTGACCCATTCGATCGGCTTATTTTCCTCGTAATGTTTCACGACTTCCTTAATCCATGGACTGTCCGGAAGCACCGACGTATGACAGTTCATACAAGTTTCCAATCCTGGAACGGAGGAAAAAGCCGAATACTCGGCTGTAGCATGGCAGTATAAACAAGGAATCTTAAACTGGCCCGCATGTCTCTCATGACTAAACGGAATGGGTTGCGCAGGACCATAACCTTGATACCACCTTGGCCCATAGGCAAAATGCAAACCCACAAGAATCAAAACGGTCAGACCGCCCAACCCAACAATTAGTTTCTTCATATTAGAGGACATCTGATCGCCGCTCATTGAATTAAGACTTCCTCCTAAGCACCAAAAACGGCTCACCAACAATGGCTGTCCGCCCAGCAAACAGAGTGTAGATTTTTATAAACATCCTGTGCAAGCTTCAAAGATCGGATTCTGATGAGGCCTAAAGTCAGGTGACATAAGATTAAGGTGAGTTCATTCTGGCTTTTGAAATTTCCTCGCGCAAATATTCGAAGTGTTCATCGCTCTCCATAAGCTTCTGAAAGTCTGGGTCGTCCTTAATCAAATCAAGAATTTCGGGATCCTCCTCAATTAACTTTTCAAGACTGGGATCTAAATCAATCAGCTGACGAATATCAAAGTTGTAGGGTGGCTCATTTTCATACTGCTCTTTGTCCTGATATTTTTGCTCAAAATATTCTCGCGCTTTTCGCTCGATCCAATCCGCCATGGGGCCAAGACCAGAGTAGCGATAGCCAAAGCTCGCCGCTCGCCCAGCTTTCGTAAAGCCCCAACGCACGCCTCCATGAATTTTGTCAAAACGATCCACCCAGGGATCCATGGACAAGGCTTGGGCCACACGCCAGCCCACTCGATGCCGCCATTTTCCAAACTCAGTTGACGGAATCTTAACGCCATTTTTCAAACGACTCTGCGTATAGCGTTCAGCGACGTATAACGAGGCGAACATGCCGCCCACGCCCAACATCACCGCATGAGAGGGCGAAAATTCCACGACGCCCAGGATTTTGTAGGCATCCTTAGCCATTGAAGCAAAAAGATACGAAGGCGTGGCAATCAAGGTACCGATTAATTCAAAGCGTCCGGCCGTGCGTCGAGCATCTTCCTTTCGACCCTCGCCTTCCATCCGAGCCTCCCAACCCAAAATGGCCTTATAATAATAATTTCGCCAGAAAACCGAGAATACAATTGCGGAAGCTTTGGCAACAAAGACTTCGCTCCAGCCGCTGAGACTTCCAATGCGGCCAAGACGATTCCAGTCTTCAGCAGTGGATTGAAATAGTGCTCGCCCCAAAGCAGAGGACCACCAAAGTTCTGCCGTGAAGAAGGTTGTTAATAGTGTTTTCCGAGCAAGGTCATCTACCGTGTTGAAAACAACATTAATTTTTTTGTCAGTGTCACGACTTTGGGCGGCATTGAACCAGTTGCTAATGAATTTACGGTAACCACCCGTGGCCGCACTATTAGCGTAGTTAACGGCGCCCCCGAAAATTGCCGGCCCCATCGGTTGGCTGCTCATCAAAATCAACTGCTGAACGCCGTTGGCAACAATCAACTTGGCGACCATGGACTCGACTTCGCCTCGATGAGGTGTCTGATAGTTTTGAGCAAGAGGAAGCGTATCATAGAGTCGCTGAGCACCGTAAAGACCAGCCTCGATCGGCATCATCCATTGATCCATCGTCGAGTCTTTGTCCGCAAGATCGGGATAAACGGGTCGTGAAATGTTCTTTAGTGAAATCTCTTTTTCCGGAAAATATTCCGCTAGAAGCGATTCCACACGCTTCATTGCCTCGCCTCGACTTGGTATATCCCCATTACCTGGTCCAAAATGAGGTGTCCCAACAATAAAAAGCGCCGGCCTGTCAACGATAGCTCGGGCCTCTCCTTCGGCTAGAGCATCTTTAAAGTCCTTGGGGGTCTTAAATGTTTTTCCGGTCTTTCGATCCACATATATTAGTCGAGGTTCCAACTTTAGACCGTTAAAACTCTTTCGGAGACTTTCCTCATCCAAATCGGAAATTCTTACGCCCATCGTTGAGTCAAAGAGTGAGCTTAAATAGAGGCCGCAATTTACTCGGCTGGGATTTGCATCCCGAATTCGTACAAGTCCGCTGGTTTGAGCTGATAACTCACCGAGAAATAAAAATAATGAGATTAAACAAATAATTAAAAATGAAAAACTTAGCCTCAACCCCGCCCCCCATAACTTTGCCCCCGAAGATT
>PEZR01000160.1:0-673 GCA_002773975.1 Bdellovibrio sp. CG10_big_fil_rev_8_21_14_0_10_47_8 | reverse complement strand
TGCCAAAAAATTTACGCAGCGCGCAATAGAAACTTATAAAAGTGCTATGGAGTATGATTAGACATCTTTAAGTAGATAGCGCGACGCGTTATCTACTTTGGGAATAGGCCATCAAAACTAAAGCGATCGAAAATAAAGCCAAGCTCGCCCAGAAATATTTTGAGGGTTTTTGTCTTTTCCAAATCAATTCGAAACCCGAAGTAAAAAGTGGTCCAGCCGCCACGATCGTCGCGATATTTCCTAGATGTCCTTTATCAATCGCTTCCAGATAAAGCCATAGTGAAAGGAACGTCCCCAACACACTCGCAAGGATGGCCGAAAATTTTGATTTAAAACTCATCCGGCGGAATCGCTTTCCAAAATGAAAACGATGAAACCGAGACAGAATTAAGAAGCCGGCCGCGGCGCCCAAGCAGCGGTAGAAATTCGCCTCCAAAACCCCAAGAGCAGGATTGGAATCAAAGGCTGCTCGCGTAATGACAACACTTAGACAATCTATCAAAACTCCTAGGAATCCAAATGTAAGTCCCCAAAATTCCCAGTGACCGTGCAATCGAAATTTTTCGAAGCTGATCGTGAAAACACAGACTAAAATAAGTACCGCCGCCAAGATATCAGCCCGACCCATCGCTTGGGCAAAAAACAAATAAGCAAAAATCGCCATAAAGAAGGG
>PEZR01000192.1:7415-16164 GCA_002773975.1 Bdellovibrio sp. CG10_big_fil_rev_8_21_14_0_10_47_8 | reverse complement strand
TCGAATCTGAGCCAGTTTTCTGAGCTCAATTCCTTGCTGCTCACGGGGGGCGACAGAATCATCAGGACGGCTTTCGAGAAAGCCTGGGCTCGGTCCGTTCTGAGAGTCGGCGGAGTTCCCACTTTGCGTTTTTGGCGAGATCTAGAAGATCGGCAGAGCCAAGTTCCGGTGGTGTCGGTGGCCAACGGTGAATGGACGGGTTTGGCTCGCCCAACCACACATATTTTGGGTCTTGAAAACCTTTCGTCGATCAACGCTGTGGTGACCGATGGTGCACGAACACTAATTCATGATTGGGATCAAAAGCAAACCCATCAATTGTTGGGTTTGCTAGAGAGACATCCCCGATCTGAAGTGGCTCTGGTGGCCTCATTAGGGCGTCATCTTCAGAATCAATTTCTTTATGTCGGAAACAGTTTGCCGATTCGTGAGTGGGATTTGGCTTCGGGGCTTGTTGGCTCGCCGGCCAGAGTCTCTGCGAACCGTGGCGCGAATGGAATCGACGGGCAGATTTCAAGTTTTTTAGGACAATGTCGTCCTGAACTTGAAAATTGGGCTCTGGTGGGGGATCTCACCGCGATGTATGATTTGTCTTCTCTGTGGTGTGTGCAGCAAATGGATGCCTGTGCGAAACGCCTTGTGATCATCAATAACGGTGGTGGTCAGATTTTTAAAAATATGTTCGAGAAATCCATTTTCTTAAATCAACACCAAGTTGAGTTTCAGTCCTGGGCGCAAATGTGGGGTTGGAGCTATCTTCAATGGACCGATGTTCCCCGGGAGCTCGGTGCCCTGTCCGATCGTCAACTGATCGAACTGCGTCCAGATCCCAAACAGAGCGAGGATTTTTGGCGAGACTATCAAACCCTGTAAATATTTATGCTTTGCACGGATTTTTGGGTCGCCCTTCCGATTTTGATTTGGTGGAGGGCTCGTTTCGTCAGTTGAATGAAGCCGATTCCATGGCCTGGCATTTAGTGGACTATATGAGTCTACCAACCTTGGGTCCAAAAACTTCTTTGGCAAATTGGGGCCCGGCTATGAATTCTTGGGTACAGCAAGAATTCAACTTGGATTCCCAAAAATCAAAAAACTTTTTAGTGGGCTACTCTCAAGGGGGGCGTTTGGCTCTGCAGGCGTTGCGGGCGTCTCCACAGCTGTGGGCCGGAGCCATTTTGATTTCCACCAATCCAGGTATTCCTGAAAACGAGAGAAAAGATCGGCATCGCCAAGATTTGATCTGGGCAGAGCGGTTTGAACATGACGACTTTTCTTTGGTTGTGCGGGATTGGAATCAGCAGAGTGTTTTTGTGGGCTCTCGGACCGAGCCGCTTCGTCGAGCGGACGATTATGATCGGCATCAACTGGCTCTGTGTTTGAACAATTGGTCCGTCAGCCAACAAGAGGATTTTCGCTCCTTTCTTCGTGAGAATGATCGTCCGCTTCTTTATGCAGCGGGTGAGCGGGACACAAAGTATGTCGAATTGGGGCTGAGTTTGCAGAAGGTTTCTGACAAAGTTGAATTTTGTTCGATTGAAAACTCAGGTCATCGAATTTTGATCGATCAGCCGTTGGCCCTTGCTCAGGTGATTTCTCGTTTTGTCAGCAGGGTCTGATTCGAGACAGCCCTATCTTGGCTGTGGAATAACAGCACCGGCCACGAAGGACTTGGAGTTCAGTTCTTTCGTTGCACTTCGGATAAATTGGATATGAGCTGCCGTTGATGTATAGATCGATCCGTCCATGCAGGTCGCTCCACCCTGAGGTGTGGCTGAACGAGAAGTGACTCCGACCAGGATTAATTTTTTGTTGAGCACGATATACGCCGGACCACCAGAGTCCCCGTGGCAAGCGCCTCGTCCCTGATATTGTTTAAAGAGCAACTCTGACGCCGAGTAATTGGCATTGGTCAGTTTGACCGTGGTTTTCAGCAGATGATCTGGGTAGGCCTGAGGTTTCATGCTGGTGGCGCCAAAACCCGCCAAGGTCACATCCATTCCATTTTTTAATGCGGCTTTAGCATTGAGGATGCTGGCCGGAGAAAAACCAGCGGGAGCTTCGCCCTCGAAACGAAGAATGGCGATATCTCCCCAGTCTTTTTCTTGGCTGGGGCTAAGTTGAGGCCAAGCATCGGTGGTTTTTCCACCGAGAACTTTGCGCAGAACGGATCCTTTTTCTAAGTTCAACCCGAATGAGATGTATAATTCTTTGGGATTTCCTCCGGTAGCACCGGTGCAGTGACCGGCGGTGAGCACCAGATTTTTTGCAATCAAGGTGCCGGTGCAGATCACTCCGTGAAGAGCATGGCCGACGCCCACAGTGGATTTGCCAACGCTGTCACCGACAGCCACGTCTTGGCCTCCGATAATATTTTCAGAGGACTCATTGTCCTCTGTTAGGGTTGCAACTGAGCTGTCTGGTTTTCCGCAGGCGGTAAGGGCTACGGACAACATGGCAATGGCCAGCAAAGACAACATCCATCGCATATCTTGTTTTTGTCGATGGTCTTTGGAGACAGGCCTCGAAGCAGATAAATTTTTTCGACTTTTGAAGCTTCCTTGATTTTTCATTGCAGACCCCCCGATCCGAGTTCCTTAAACACCGCGGGGGGCTCTTTAGGCAAAGTCATTCTTTTGATCTGGCTCATAAGTAAAAATTATGAGCCCAGATTGTTGGGACTAAATCTTCCGAAATCGGTTGGTTGCTTGAACGAGCGCAGAGCGAGTCCCTGGCTCCGAAGCTGAATGACCAGAGTCTGTGATGATTTCAAGAGTCGACTCGGGCCACGCTCGGTGCAGATCCCAAGCACTGCGAAGGGGGCAAACCACGTCATAACGCCCTTGAACGATGTGACCTGGAATTCCGCGAATTTTTTGGACGTTCTCGAGAAGATAATTCGGCGTCGAGAAAAAAGCCGAGTTCATAAAGTAATGGCATTCGATGCGAGCAAAGGCCAAAGCTTTGTGCGGATCTTCGAACTCTTCGATGGCGGCCGGCTGTGGGTGCAGATAGGACGTTGCACTTTCCCATTGGCTCCAGATGCGAGCGGCCTCAAGACGGATTTTTTCATCAGGGCTTGTGAGTCTTTGATGATAGGCCTTCATCATATTTGTGCGTTCATTGGCGGGAATATAATTCAAATATTTTTCCCAATAGTCAGGAAATATTTGGCTGGCACCTTCTTGGTAAAACCAAGAAAGCTCTGATGGGCGGCACAGAAAAATGCCCCGTAAGATCAGTGCGGAAACTCGGCTCGGGTGAGTGATCGCATAGGTCAAAGAAAGAGTGGAACCCCAGCTGCCACCGAAAACATGCCAGCGATCGATTTTTAAATGAGTACGGATCTTTTCAATGTCCGAGACCAAGTCCCAGGTGGTGTTTTCTTGAAGCTCGGCGTGAGGCGTGCTTTGTCCGCACCCCCGTTGATCAAAAAGAACGATGTGGTAGTGTTGAGGATCAAAAAATCGTCGGTAATTCGGGTTGATTCCACCGCCGGGTCCGCCATGTAAAAAGACGATGGGGTATCCCTTGGGATTTCCAGCCTGTTCGAAATAGAGTTCGTGAATTTCAGAGACCTTCAGTCGTCCTTGATGGAAGGGTTCAATTTCAGGATAGAGATCGGTCATAAAAATCCTCCTTAACGAAGATTGTGGATAGGGCGTGGCCAGAATTTTTGTTTTTGCATCCGCGGGATGAAACTTGCTTGAGCAGCAACATCATTGCAGTTGTTAAATTCAGCTTCTGTAAAGTGATGAATTTCCGAGAGCACTTGGTATTCGTGAACGAGATCAATTCCAAAAATCCCCGGATCATCGGAATTGATGGTGACTGGGATGCCGGCCTCCATCAGTTGCCGAATGGGATGGGCTTCAAGACTTGGCACAGACTGCGTCAGCCAATTGCTGGTGGGGCAAAGTTCAAGAGGAATTCCCTTTTGACGAACAAGACTCATAATAAAAGGGTCTCTAAAAATCTGCAGTCCATGGCCAATACGTTGAGCGCCGAGGAGCTCGATGGATTTTTTCACATTCAAACTGGCTTCTGCAAAGGGAGCTTCGCCGGCATGAATAGTGATCGGCAGGTCTTGGGCTTGGGCTCTGGAAAAAATCTTTTCAAAGTGGGTCGGATCAAATCCGACTTCGTTGTCGGCCAGATCTATTCCCACAAAAAAATCCCGGTGATCCAAGGTGAGCTGAAGAACCTGTTCGGCCTCTTCCAGAGAATGGATGCGCTGAACAATCGAGATAAACCCGACAGCTATGGGGAGCTCTTGGGCCATTTTAAGGCCCATTTTAATGCCCCGGAGAATTTTCTCTGGCGTGAGTCCTGGGTGCCCGTCGGCAATATAGAAAGGGGCCCAGCGAAGCTCTAAGAGACGAATTCCCTCGTGGCAAGCATCTTCAATGGCCTCAAATGTGATACGGGCTAAAATTTCTTCGGAGCTGAGTACAGCCTGGGTTCGCATGAATTTTTTGAGAACGCTCTCCAAATCCTTCATTGGTTTGGTGACCAAAAAATCATCGATGACTTGCTGCTCAGTTGGTGGAATCTCGATTCCCAGGTCTCTGGCCAATTCAACAAGGGTTGTCAGCCGAAGAGAGCCTTCTAAGTGGCGGTGCAGCTCCACTTTGGGCAGCTGGCGCAAAAACTCTCGGGAATACTTTGGTGACGAATTTATTTGACCCTCATTCATGGCGAAATGATAAAGTCCAGCTCGTGATTTGTAAACGATGATCGGAGTTTTGATGCAACCTCAGGCACTGCCAGTTCAGCTGGCTGGAAATCCAACACGCAATCCCATCTATGGAAAAACAATCAAGGGACAGGACGGACCTTTGACAGTGGTGGATCCTCGGGCCACGCGTGCCTTGGTGTCGTTGATGGACATGAATGCGGTCCTTGGTGGCGCGGCTTCTCATTATGGTGGCCCCGCGGCCTTTGCTGAATTGATGTCGGCTTTGCATGGGTATGTTTTTTGGGAAGCGGGGAAAAAAAGTGAGCCCTGGCATCGTCTCTTTCATCTGATCAATGATGCTGGTCATTGTGAAAATGGGCTTTACGCATTGAAAGCCAATTATGAAATGGCGGGACTGAATTTTGAAAAACTGAAAAAATTTCGATCCATCGAAAGCTCTTTGACCGGACACGGAGAAGGTCATCTTTTTCCCGAAGGAGTTTATTTAAGCAATGGTCCCTTGGGTTCTGCTTTTCCACAGTCTCAGGGCTTGGCGATGGCCGAAGCTCTCTCGGGTCAGAACCGAGTGACCGTGACCGCTATTTCCGATGGGGCCTGTATGGAAGGCGAAGCTCGTGAGGCCATGGCAGCCATTCCGGGTTTGGCAAAAACCGGAAAGATGGGACCTTTTGTTTTGGTGATCAGCGACAACAACACCAAACTCTCAGGGCGAATTGACAAAGACAGTTTCTCGATGGAACCCACTTTTGATTCACTGACTGCACTCGGGTGGAAAGTTTTATCCCTGCCAGATGGCCATGATTTGCAAGAGTGCTACAATGTGATCGCGCAAGCGGTGACCGAAGTGAGATCGGCACCTCAGGTGCCAATCGCGATTCATGCAAAAACCATCAAAGGTATCGGTACTCAAAAAACAGCCGAGTCCTCTTCGGGTGGCCATGGGTTTCCTCTGAAATCGTCCGTCGAGCTTCCGGCCTTTTTGCGAGAGATCTATGATGGGGAATACCCACCTGAATTTCAAACATGGATTGACGAACTCATTGAGCTTGAGAAAAAAATCAAGGCGAACGCCGTTAAACCGGCTGTGCCAGAAGAAAAAATTCAAGTGGGAATTTCTTCGGCCATGGTCAAGGCTGCCAAGGCCGGTCTGCCAATTTTATCCATCACTTCTGACTTGCCGGGCTCTACGGGGGTGGCAACATTTCGGAAAGAATTTCCCCAACATTGTTTTGATGTCGGAGTTGCTGAAAGCAATATGGTTTCTGTGGCAGCCGGGATGTCCAAGGTGGGGTTTATTCCGGTGGTGGATACCTTTGCACAATTTGGTGTAACCAAGGGGGCTCTGCCATTGACCATGGCTTCCCTCAGTGATGCGCCGATGATTTGTGTTTTCTCTCACACTGGTTTTCAGGATGCGGCCGACGGGGCTTCTCATCAAGCTCTGTCTTATTTGGCGATGGTGTCCTCGATCCCAAATGTGGAGGTCTATTGTCTGACCTGCAGTGAAGAGGCCGAGGCTTTGATGAGCCAAGCCATTGAACAGTTCGTCGAAACAAGAAAACAGGGAAAAACTCCACCCAGTTTTGTCTTTTTCTTGGGGCGGGAGAACTTTCCTAAGAAATTTCAAGAGGGCGCAAAATATGAATTGCGAAAAGCGCAGGTTCTTCAAGAAAAGTTAAACGAAAAACAAGCGGTGACGATCGTGGCTTCTGGTTCTTGTCTTGTTCAGGCGACAAAGGCTTCTGATTTGTTACAGAGTCAAGGGATCGGGAGCATCGTCATCAATCCGGGCTGTCACAATCATATTGACACAGTGACGATCAGCGAAGCTCTGAAGAAAACTCAGGGCCAGCTCATCACGGTGGAAGATCATCAATGGATTGGTGGTTTTGGTCAGATGCTCACGGCCAGTTTGGCGCGCGAGAGTGTTCCGTTTCAGGTTCGATCATTGGCGGTGCACGGAGAATTCGGTCAAAGTGCTTATTTAGCCGATGAGCTTTACCACAAACACAAAATCGACGCTGTTGCGATTGTGGATGCAGCCGCAAAAATGCTCAACCGGGTTTAATTGCTGCCAGCTTGTCGTTGCAGATTATTTCGAACTAGAAACAGTCAGCATAACCATAGCTATCATAGCCGGGGCCAGTCACATGAAAGGTCCACTCTGAGCCAACTTTAGCAAAAATTGTTTTTTCGCCGGGAGCGCTATGAAGCAGGATTTTTTTGCTCGACCATTCTTTTGCGGTGAGTGCTCTTTCAATCCATCGGCCGCCCATGGTCAGCTCTCGCAAAGTCAGGTTGCCATTGGTCTCGATAACCATGACTTGTTGGTCCGCTCCATCAGAGACATTGCAATTCAACAGGGTTGCAGCGTTAGCTTGGTTCCAAGCGATCAACATTAAAAATCCAACAAGAAATTTCATTTTAAACCTCGTTCGTTGTGGCCAGCTATACACCCGGAAAGGGGCGTTGAACAGGGACGGCTGCTATTTTTGTAAATTCATCAGAGAGTATTTTGTGGAGCGATTGCTCGAGTTAAGTGAATGCTAGAATGGCTGGATCTTACGAAGGCGATCCTTCTGAAGACTGAGGAAGGCATTGATCACATCGCCACGCTTCCACGGCTGGGACGTCAGATGGATCCGAGACATCAAGCGATCCCACATAGATTGCGGGTCTTTTTCGCCGAGATACAGTGAGTCCATCTCGAACTCGTCATCAGAAAGTGCGGCGGGCAAAACAGTCGCACCCGAGGCCGCAATAACAATTAGGCCACGCAAAACTTTGCTGGCGATCCTGCTTTTTAAAAATAATGAAAGACCCTTGAAGGCGCCGTATCCCAAAATCGCCGAGCCCATATGAAAAAGAGATTTATCAAAAGTATCACGACGTTTGATCATATGCCGGATCTCGCCGAGCGCATGTTCATCGACCAGAGCTGGGTTCATCAGCTCAACTGGTAGTGCTGCCATCAGGTGCTGATGAAGCTGTTCATCACGATGGAGCATCAGCTGAAGAATTCTATCACGGTTCTGGGCAACACAGGTCTTTGGTGCCATATCGAGTTCTCCGCCGCCTTCCATTCCATTTGCAAATACCTGAGTCAACTTGCGAAGATAATAAGCCGATACCCAGTATCTGATATTGAAAAATGTAGACTCATAAGGATCTTTCGCAAATGAACCCATCAGCTTCCCGTTACGGAACTGAATATACGAGAATTGCGATGCTAAAATGGCACTGTTTTCAAGCGATCTGATTGCATGCAGATAGAACTCACAACGGTCGTCCTTTTCAAAACTGGCTTTGATCGTATCCCATTCTGGGGATTTGATGAGCAGCGCTGATTGCGGAAATTTCTCGAACTGGGCGCCATCGGGGTTTAGCGCTGATTGCGTCTCAAGCCGGGTTAGTTCTAACTCAAGCCCTTTCGTCGGAGTTGAGGCAAAAGCTGGGACGGTCGCTGCACTTGCAGCAAGGATGACAAGTGCACACAGTAAGGAGCGTCTTCCCAGCAGTATCACTTTCGATTACTCTTCGATCTCAAAGTCTTCGTCGACGATCGTGTTTACTGAAGCGCTCGCACCAAAGCCAACAGCGAAAAGAAGTGCTGAGATATAACCACCGCCAAAACCGGCTGGCTTAAAATTAATTGCGTAAGTCATGCCTTCAATAAATGAAGTCACCGGACGATCGGCCGTTTTCATGCCCATTCCTGCAACGCCGGCAAAAAGTGCAACGAGTGTCAGGCCATAGGCCAAATTTGAATTTCGCTTTGCTCTGTCTTCTGATTGATCAAAGGCTTGTGCCAAGGCGCGGAGCTTTGGATCGTTGGCACTGATCTTTGAGGCTTTCTTGTCAGCGCGCATCTGTTGAACAGCAGTTGTTAAGAGCTTTGCGATTTTGCGATGCTGGCGCACATTGCCTTTTGTGTACAAGGAAGCAATATCACCCAAAAGAGTGCGATCTACGTTCAAATCAACAATAAGTTGTTTTGCTCGGGTCTCGATCGTCTCTTGTTGTTCAGCCGGAGTGAGGTTTGCTGGCAATGGA
>PEZR01000192.1:0-7405 GCA_002773975.1 Bdellovibrio sp. CG10_big_fil_rev_8_21_14_0_10_47_8 | reverse complement strand
AGCTGTTAATCAATGACATCGCCCGAGCCATACTCTGCTCTTCTTGCCGGGTAGTTTGACTCTGTTCAGTCTGGTCAGATGGCGCAGCGGCTTGGGGAGACTGGATCCGATTCGCGTAGCTCATCACTGGGCTCATTGCAACCGCGAGACTAAGAACAAATGACACCGACTTTTTCATAACTTCTCCTTAATTAGGGAACAAATATAGACAGTAAAAATCCTTAACATGTGCCTTGAGTGCACATCTTAGGCCTTGGCAAATACGATCTAGGGTGCATTTGAGGTGTCAAACCGGTAGACAGAGACAGAAAATTGTTAGCGTTGGAGGGCCGGCAGGTTGCGTTTCACATTGCTGTTTTTAGCGGTACGGGTATAATTATATTTTATTTATAGTCATCTAGGATGAGGAGAATGTATGAGGATGCGAAGAATTGCCCTCTCTATTTTTGTTATTTTTTTTTCAGCCAGCTGCGCCCAAATTCAGCTAAGGGATGGAGCAGAAAAAATTAAAATTGTCGAATCTGTTTCCCCATCCTGCATGCAGATTGGGGAAGGTAAAGTTGGCACTACTATCGGAGATTTTTTCGAAAGCAAAGACACTCAAGAACAGGTTGTAGAAAAAGCAAAAAATGCTGCCCTAGATCTTGGTGCCCACGAAGTGATTTTTCGTAATGAGAAAACAAGCCTTCTTGGGGTAAGAACTGTTTATACTGAGTACTACTCGTGCCAACCCTTGCAAGGTTGGACGGAGGATAATTTAGATGCAGCTTGTGACTATGAGTACGGGGTCGCCTGTGCGGAGATATCAAAAAGATCTCAGGAATTAGGAAGTTATTCAAAAATGAAAGTTTATATCGAGAAAGCTTGCAAGTATAGGCATCAGCCTTCTTGCGAATGGTTAAAAGGCTATGTGAGCTATAAGGCCAAACTCAAAAAGTCTTGTTTGGCCAAAGACGGTGAAGCATGTTTTGCGGCTGCCAAGTTGGAGGATGTCGACCAAGACACTACTTTGATGATGACATTTCTAAAACAGGGATGTTCTTACGGACATTCAGAGAGCTGTTTCTACAAGACATATGTGGAGGAAAAGCGAGAGCAAGACAAAGAAAGTAGGGACATTCGATATCGACAATATATGGTAAATCTTCAATCTGAAACCCTCCGGCGACAGCGGATTGCAAATACTCTGGCAGTTCTGAATCAGATTCCAAAGACAACAAATTGCACCTCGCGAAAAAACTTCGATGGGTCGGTTTCTACTGTATGCAACTAGGTCCCACACTATTGTTAAAGCGCTCTCTAGTTAGTAAAAATTGGGAAGAGTTCAGATACTATGCTGACCGATTTTCCCTAGGCTTGGGGATCAAAAAGACGGTTCAGCTGGGACACCCAGAAGCTGTATTGAGCTCCTGAAATCAGGCAATCCACTTTGGCCATTCTAAGCGTCATGGGAAGCATCTCATTGCGTAGAAAGGCGACCTGGCGGCGGTGCCCTCTGCGCAGGAAGGATTCGGTGTCTGGGAGTTGTGACATCAGATCAATCGCGCCCATCACCACGGCCTGCTCGGCTTTAAACATCATCAGCTCATCTTTGAGTAAACTCTCGAGCAGAGTTTTGAACTGAGGATGCCCATCCATCGCACGAATATATCCCAGAACGAAAGGCGCCAGCAGTTGCGTGGGCTGGCCAGTATCGACGCAGATTTCATTTAATCTTTGAATATAACTCAAGAAAACATCTCGACGTTCAGGATCAGAGAAGACGGGGACAAGGCTCGGCAGACAGTGCTCGATCAAACCCAGATCATACATCTCCATCCAGGCCGGTACGGGGTCCTTAAGACGCAGAAATTTCAAATACTCTTCTCGTCGTCTTGGCAGAACTGATCTGGCGACCTCGGCCGCATTGTCGTGAATCGCTTGGCGCAGAGTGGGTTCGATTTGAAATCCCAATTTATGCGTCAGACGAATCGCTCTCAGGCTGCGGATCGGATCTTCTTTGATGCGCTCAGCGGGATCGCCAATCATCCGCAGAGTGCGGGACTCGATGTCCTTCATGCCATGGCAATAATCAATCAACTCGTCTTTGATCGGATCATAGAAAAGAGCGTTGATGGTAAAATCCCGGCGAATGGCATCTTGTTCTGGGGTTCCAAAAAAATTATCCGCTGATGCGGGGGCATCGTTTTCTTCGGCCTCTGCGTTTTGTTGCAAAGTATCCAGATCTTCTTGGGTGCCCTCGCGACGAAAAGTGGCGACTTCGTATTGTTGATCTCCACGTTTCACCAAGACCAAACGAAATCGGCGACCAATGACATAACTGCCCCAGACTTTTCTTTTGACCTGGTTGGGTTCCGCATTGGTGGCGATATCAAAGTCTTTGGGGTGAATTCCTGCGAGCAGATCGCGCACGCACCCACCCACCAAATACGTCGTGAAGCCACTTCTTTGCAGAGCTTGAACAATTTCTTTGGCGTTGGGATCAATCCAACTTGCATGCAGGCGAGGTTTTTGCTTAATTTCTAACATACAGAAAGAACTGTTATGTCATCATATCTGTCTCAATTCAATTATCAATTGCTGGGGGTCGAGTCAGGACGCTGCTGGGTCTTTCTGCATGGACTGATGGGATATGGCCTGAATTGGCGCAAGATCGCCACTGGCTTGCAAGACACCGAGCGTATTTTGATTTTTGATCAGCGGGGTCACGGAAAGTCATGGAAGCCTCTGACCGGCTATGCGCCAGATGATTATGCTGATGATTTGTACTTGATTCTGCAAGAGCTGGGCTGGGATCGCATCATTTTGGTCGGCCACTCCATGGGCGGACGAAACGCGTTGGCCTTCGCGCACAAATTTCCCGAAAAAGTGGAAAGACTGGTGATTGAGGACATGGGACCCGAGGGCGTGGCTTCGGCGCCGGATTATTATCGCTGGCTGCTTGATGTGGTGCCGACACCTTTTGCCAATAAACTCCAAGCAAAAGAGTTTTTCATGAATCAGTTCAAACCCTTGGTCAAAGGGCGAGTGGAGAATCCAGAAACTTTGGGGGCCTATTTTTACTCGAACATTCAAGAGCAGCCCGATGGCTCCGCAGACTGGCGATTTTCTAAGCAGGCCATCATCGACACTGTGGTTCAAGGCCGGGCCAATGATCAGTGGGATGCTTTTAGGGCCTTACCGATGCCAACCCTGATTGTTCGAGGTCAGGATTCTAAGGAGCTCTCACGAGAGATTTTCGAGAAAATGAAGCTCGCCAATCCTCGAGTAGAGGGCGTGGAAATTCCTAATGCAGGGCATTGGGTTCACTCAGATCAGTCCGATCAGTTTCTCGAAGTCATTCGAAAGTTTACAGGGCTGCGATCTTAAGCTAGTTTGGGCCCTTATGAACTTCGCTGAATTGCAACTGGAACCAAGTCTCTCATCTTCAATCGTACAACTCGGATACACTGAATGCACACCGATTCAAGTGCTCAGCATTCCCCCGGTCCTGGAGGGGCGAGATGTCGCAGGCCTTGCGCAAACCGGAACCGGAAAGACGGCCGCGTTTGTCATTCCTTTGATGGATCGAATTTTAAAAGGTCAAATCAAGCTCGAGTCTTTGCCGGAAGAAAAAAGAGCAGAGATTCAAAAAAGATCTTTTCATGACTGGCGCCCTTTGAACTATGTTTTGATTTTGGTCCCTACCCGCGAGCTGGCAGAACAAGTTCACGAGAACATTGTGAAATTTGGTCAGGGCTCTGGTTTGCGTGGAGTTTCTATCTATGGTGGGACAGGTTACGACAAACAAAAAGAAGGCCTCAGAAACGGCGTTGAATTTGTGGTCGCGACCCCCGGTCGATTGATTGATCTTTATAAAGAGCACATTGTAGATCTCAAACAGGTGCGAGCCATCGTTTTTGACGAGGCCGATCGTATGTTCGATATGGGTTTCAAAGATGACATGAAATATATTTTGTCGCGTGTTCCCCGAGAGCGACAGTTTCTGGTTTTCAGTGCCACCTTGAATTTTGAAGTTCTCAATACCGCTTATCAATTTGGTGCTGAGCCCTTAGAGATCGACGTCAGTCGTGATCAGGCCAAAGCCGAGAATGTGAAAGACGAAATCTTTCATGTCGGCAACGAAGAAAAGCCGATGTATCTGCTGTCTTTGCTCAGAAAACACAACCCCAAACAGGCCATTATTTTTAGCAATTTTAAATTTAATGTTGAAAAGATCGCTCGATTTTTGACCGACAACGGTGTTCCGGCTGTCGCGATCTCGAGTCTTCTGACCCAGGCTCAGCGAAACCGAGTGATGGAGCAATTCAAGGCCGAGAATGAAAAAAATATTCTTGTCGCTACTGATGTAGCTGCTCGTGGCTTGGACATCAAGGGCGTCGATATGGTGATCAACTTTGAAATGCCTCAGGATGCTGAATCCTATGTCCATCGCATCGGTCGTACCGGCCGAGCTGGGACCGAGGGGACGGCCTTTTCATTGGTGAGCGACCGGGATGTCGAATCCTTGAGTCGGGTTGAAGATTATTTGAAACACAAACTCCCCATTGGCTGGATCGAAGACGCTGAACTGGTTCGAGATGCTAAGCGAATGCAAGAAGACGGTGTCTACTCACGACCACGAGATGGTGGCGGTGGTGGAAGATCCCAGGGTGGACGTCCCCCAAGGGGCGGAGACTCTCGTGGTGGCCCACGTGGTGGTGGAGACCGAGGTCCTCGTCGAGATGGTGGTCGCAGTGGCCCTCGCAGGGATTATCGATCCGGAGACAACCGTGGTCCTGGGGGCGAAGCGAGGGGAGACCGTCCTGCGCGAACGGGCTCAGGGGCTCATGCCTCGGGCGGGCCTTCTCGTCAGGGACAAGGTCCAAAGCGACATCCTCGATCAAATTCTGGCGGAGCTTCTGCGAATGGCAATGGGGCGCCGGCGGGGAAAGACGCCAATTTCAAAAAGACTCACAACAAAGAGCACGCTCATAAGCGGCATGCTTCCAAGTCGTCGCAACATCGTAAGCCGCATCCAAAATCTCCTCCTCCAGCGGGCGGAGTTTTGAAAAAGGTCTCGGGATTTTTTAAGAAAATTTTGGGATAAGTCAGTTCAAAGAGTGTTTGAATTTCATAGCGGCCTGAATCAGGCCGTTTATTGTTTCAGCGTTGGCGGCTCGGCTGCTGTCCAAGCGAAAGATTTGACCACCTGATTGCAGTCCGAGAGAGTTTTATTGAAACTTGTTTTGGTGTCCTTGCAGGTCATTATCACGGCCTGCCGATCTTTTAAAAATAGCACTTGTCGCACTTGTTCGTTGCTCTTTCGGTGAAAGAGATCAATGAGCAGTCCTCGTGTGGAATTTTGGCTAAAGGCTCTCGTGCCAAGAATTTCAAATCCATATTGAGGATAGTCTTTCATCCATCGTTTGGCATAGTTTTCCAACGAAAGATCGGCCTTCAAGACATCGGTTTTTACAAAAAAACTGGCGGTCGCAACATCTGGCTTGATCATTCGTAATTCCAGATCTGTCCACGGCTCCTTGTTGTCAGAGTCTTGGTTTTGGAATTTTACGGTCTTGGGCGTTGCGAAAATCCAATTTGTTTTTTCTGTTTTCAATTCAAATCCGCGGATCGCTAGAAACAAGCCATTCTGAGGGGCCACCAAGGCCGAAGATCCTGTGGCTGGCATTGGTGAGGCATAACCAACAGATTTTATTAAAAGAAGGGCGAACAGAGCCAACCATGAACTTCTTGGAAAAGATTTCGAAAAAGCTTCACGGCAATTTTTGAGGGAAAGAACTGAAGGGCAGATACAAAATTTAAGAGCACCCATAACTCAGTTTTATTTGAAATTTACCGGAAGCACCAGTAGTTTCCGCTCGTTGTATGACTGAAACGAAGGGGAACCCACATGAAAGCATTTGATCTCAAAAGACTCCAGTCCTTGGTCCTGTTGGTCTTTGCCACAAGCTTGGCGGCCTGCAGTTCTTCCAAAAACGCCTCATCAACCCTTGTCAGACTTGGCGGGGACGACGCGGGGATTGTCAGCAATCGCCCGATCAATAAAAAAGAATTTGTGGCGGTGATCAAATTGAAGGCACCAGCTCTGTTGAGCTCGGCAAAAAAACAAGACGGCAAAACCATTGTCGATGCGGATCTTGCGAAGCAGGTTGACGATGAACAAACAAAGGCTGTGGCGGATCTCAAAGAGATGTCTTCGGAGATTCGGATTCTGTTTCGTTACCGCATGGTTCTCAATGGCTTGGCCATCGTAGCGCCCATGTCTTTGGCGGAAAAAATCAAAGCCAACCTTCACGTGGCCTATGTTGAAAAAGAGGGTTCTTTCGGTCGTCCGGTCACCATGGACGTGGGTCCTCTGGCCGCAGCTGTCGCGAATAATTTCGAAAAAAACTCGGTCAAATTTATCGGAGCTGAAAAAACCCACGGACTGAAGGTCAGACAAGCAGATGGATCCGAAGTGGCCGTTGATGGAACGGGCATGAAGGTCGGCATCATCGATACGGGGATTGACTATACCCATGCGATGTTTGGCGGTGTCGGCACTGTGGATGCTTATAAAGCGATTGAGCCTTCGAAAGCAGACTCCTCATTTCCAACCGGCAAAATAGCGGGTGGAATTGATTTGGCAGGAACCACCTATGATTCGAATTCAGGAGATTTTAAGGACCACGTTCCCGTTCCAGATGACAATCCTCTGGATGAAGGTGGGCATGGCACCCACGTCGCTGGAACAGTGGCCGGGTTGGGCGACGGAGTCGAGACCTATTCAGGTGTTGCTCCTGGTGCTTTACTGTACGCGATCAAAGTTTTTGGGGCCGAGGGTTCCACCGGTGATGCGGTCGTGATCGCGGGCCTTGAGTTTTCTGCGGATCCCAATCGAGATGGCGATCTGAGCGATCAAATGGATGTCATCAATATGTCTTTGGGAAGCTCGTACGGTAATCCCCACGTTCTTTACAGCGAAGCCATTCGCAATCTTGTCAACGGCGGAACCGTTGTGGTGGCCTCTGCGGGAAATTCTGGAAACTTGGACAACATTGTCGGGGCGCCCAGCATTGTTGACGAGGCCATTTCTGTTGCGGCCTCTATCGATGATGGTCCTCACAATTGGCAATTCAATGCGGTTGAGTTCGTGACGCCGACCTTGGGTTCTAAACTGACTGAAGCTGTTGAGGGTTCCATTTCTAAACCCGTTGCGGAAGCCGGACCTGTCAGTGGAAGCTTGGTGGAAGTTGGTCTTGCCGATCAAGATTTTTCACCCGAGCTCGTGGCTCAGCTCAAAGGACAGGTTGCTTTGATCGATCGAGGTAAGGTGACCTTTGCTGAAAAGGCCAAAAGAGCCTTTGATGCCGGTGCTGTTGGTTTCGTTGTCGTGAACAATCAAGACGGCGGAGCCTTTGCG
>PEZR01000028.1:23533-37054 GCA_002773975.1 Bdellovibrio sp. CG10_big_fil_rev_8_21_14_0_10_47_8 | reverse complement strand
CAGATTGGTGCCTATGATTCAGTTTTTTATCCGGCGTTGCAGATGGCAATCAAGGGGGTCAGGGCCTTGGCCGTCACGGATTGTTTGAACTATGGAAATCCAGAAAGACCTGAGATCATGAGCGAGTTTGTGGCCTCGGTGGATGCGATCACTGAAGCTTCCATTCTTTTAAAAGCACCGGTGATCAGCGGCAACGTCAGTTTTTACAATGAAACCATGGGCTCAAATATCACATCAACTCCGGCGACGGGTGTGGTAGGTCTCAGAGATCATGTGGACGGTCTTGCTGCAGATCGATTTGGCAAAGAAGGTCTCAAGGTCTTGGTTCTTCGTCTCAAGGGCTTAGAGCTTTCAGGTTTTGGCCAGAAACCTCAGTTTAAGGGTGAGTACAATCCCCAAAAAGTGACGGAGCTGATCGCTTTATTGAGGAAAGCAGCGATGGAAATTCCTCCTCAGGCGAGTCAGGTGGTGGGGCTCGGTGGCCTTGCGTTGGCCTTGGCAAAAATGTCCTTGGATGGAATTGGCTGTCAGGCCCATCAAGACTTGTCGATCTCGAGCTGGATGAAAAATATCCTGTACCAAATTGTGTGGGTGACGGATCAGGCGGAAGCCTTTGAAAAGTTTTTTCAAAACTCTATCTTGGCTGCTGATGTTGAAATTTTAGATTTGGCGATTACCAAAAAATCAGTTTTAGACCTGGGTTCAGAGCTCCAGTTTTCTTTGCCCGAGCTTCAAAAATTATCCAGCGAAGCCCTCCAGTCTTATTTTCAAGGAGTGTCCACATGAGTCGAGGTTCCAGTTGGAAAGAAGAGTGTGGCGTTTTTGGAGTCTGGGATCATGAAGATGCGTCAAGACTGACCTACTTAGGTCTCTATGCTATGCAACATCGTGGGCAAGAGTCCGCTGGAATTGTCTCCTGCCATGAAGGCTTGCATCTGAGTCACAAAGGCTTGGGTCTGGTTGGGGATGTTTTTCACGAGCCAGAGCTCTTGAGTTTGCAGGGGAGGATGTCGATTGGACATGTGCGGTATTCAACCACTGGACAAAATCTTTTAGCCAACGCACAGCCATTACTCGCAAATTTGGTTTCGGGACCCGTGGCCCTCGCACACAATGGAAACATTGTGAATTCGAAGCAACTAAGATCTGGCCTTCAAGACCAAGGCGCTATTTTCCAGGGGACAAATGACACCGAGATTTTGCTTCATCAAATTGCACGAGTCCCAAGTTCGGACATTGTCGAGTGTTTGAAAAAAGCTCTTCCCCAATTGGTCGGGGCTTATAGTTTTGTATTGATGACTCATGACAAATTGGTGGCTCTCAGGGACCCTTTGGGCTTTCGACCCTTGGTTCTGGGAAAGAAGATGAATGAAAAAGGACAATGGTCCCCAGTGGTTGCCAGTGAAACTTGTGCATTTGATTTGATCGGTGCGCAGTTGGTTCGAGAAATTGAACCTGGAGAAATCTTTTGGGTAGATAAAAATGGAGAGCATTCAGAGAGATTTGCACCGAAGAGCATCAATACTCAGCATGCAAAATGCATTTTTGAACATGTCTACTTTGCCAGACCGGACTCGATTGTTTTTGGTCGTTCCGTTTATGAAGCCAGAAAGAAATTTGGGCGATGGTTGGCGAAGGAAGCGCCCGTGGATGCAGATGTAGTTATCCCGGTGCCTGACGGAGGAATCCCAGCAGCCTTGGGTTACAGCCTCGAGAGTGGAATTCCATTTGAACACGGGATTATTCGCAATCACTATGTAGGCAGGACCTTTATCCAACCCCATCAAAGCATTCGGAGCTTTGGAGTTAAGATTAAGTTGAATCCACAAAGTGCTGTGCTTGCTGGAAAAAGGGTGATTGTTGTTGATGACTCTTTGGTTCGTGGAACCACCAGTCAAAAGATTATTGCTTTGGTCCGTCAAGCGGGGGCCAAAGAAGTGCATCTGCGAATTGCCAGCCCGCCAACGATAGGTCCTTGTTATTACGGCGTTGATACTCCGCAAAAGTCTCAATTGATCGCGGCCTTGCAGAGCATTGAAGAAATTCGAAAATTTGTTGAGGCAGATAGTCTCGCATATATCTCGCTCGAGGGCTTGTTTGCTGCCTTTGGTGAGGCACCTGTTCCTGGGGCCAAATCTTTTTGTGCGGCTTGCTTCGATGGTCATTATCCGACACCATTGATGGATGGGGCTCTGAGCTCCTAAACTGAGGAAATACCAAGGATGAGCAAAAAGCCTTCAGTCAAAGGATTGAAATTACTATCAGGCCTTAAAGCCGGGGATCTTGTCGATATTGTTTCTCCGGGATCAAGTTCAAGAATGGATGACGTGGACCAAGCTCTCGAGTTGATCGAGTCTTGGGGGTTGCGAGCCCGTTTGCCCAAAGAAACTTTCTCGGCGCATCCCTTTCATTCCAACGAGGATTCGGTGCGACTGAAGCTCTTGAAGAAAGCATTGCTGGCCAAAGATTCGAAAATGGTTTGGTGCTTGCGTGGGGGCTACGGTGCAAATCGGCTTTTGCCTGAGCTCTGGAAAATGAAAGCTCCTGCGAAAACAAAAATTTTAATGGGCTACAGCGATATCACTTCTTTACTTTTTTGGCTCAATCAAAAATGGAAGTGGACCTCTTTGCATGGGCCATTGTTAGAGTCCTTGATTTCAGGGAGACTGGCTATTTCTCAGATTGAGGAATGTCGACGAATTCTTTTTGGGGAACAGAAGGAACAGGTTTTTGCGATTCAACCGATGAATATGTCCGCTAAGAAAATTAAACAAGTTCGAGCCGCGGTGACCGGTGGAAATTTGGTGGTTTTGGATTCCTCGGTGGGAACGCCCTTTGATTGGAATCCCGATGGCAAAATTATTATTCTGGAAGAGGTCGGTGAACGAGGATATCGGGTTGACCGGATGTTGGAACACCTTCGTCAGGCAAAAAAATTGGACAAAGTAAAAGCTGTCATTTTTGGTGATTTCCTGGGCGGAGAGGAAAGAGATGGCTCAACTCAGGTAAGTTTTGCTTTGGAGCGATTCGCGTATCAGTCAAAGGTTCCTTGCTTCTCGGGTCTAGAGACCGGTCATGGAGCAGCGAATCGCATCCTCAGCTTTGGCTCGGTGGCAGAGCTGAGTCCAAAGACTTTGACTCTGGACACAGGAATACAAGGGGATTTGTAAAAATGGCGACGTCCTTGTTTGAGAAAAAATTGAAACAGCAAATTCAAGAGCGGCTTTCTCCGGCGACGCCTGGAGTTCAAGTTCAGGTGTTTCAAATGGGAAAAAAGGTTTGTGATATTGAGCTCGGAGAGACCTTCCCTTATTACGATTTGGCGAGTTTGACTAAAATTATTTTTACCGTCCAGGCCTTCATGAAGGCCTTCGAGGAGAAACGGTGGGATTTGAATTCAAGAGTTCAGGATTTTTGCCCGTGGTTTCCCTATGAGAATGTCCTGATCAAAGACTGCCTGACCCATTCGTCCGGATTGCCTTGGTGGGCTCCATTGTATCAAAAGTTGGATCTCACCACCTCGTCGCTCAATCGATGGGTCGAAGGTGGGCGGATCATTCGAGGGATGGAGGTTATGCGCAGCGAGGCCAGTGTTTATTCGGACATTGGGTTCATAGTTTTGGGGCATGTTTTAGAAGCTATGTATTCTTTGCCTCTGCTGGAGAACTGGAGCCGATTGAAAGATGATTTTTACTCGAGATCGACATTGAACTTTCACCCTGAAAATAAGCCTCCATATCCGATCAAACAATATGCACCAACGGAAAGATGTTCTTGGAGAAATAAGATTCTCCAAGGAGAAGTTCATGATGACAATTCTTGGTCCTTCGGAGGGGTTGCTCCTCAGGCAGGATTGTTTGGAAGTGTGGATGATGTTTCTTGGTATGGACTTCTATTGCGTTCCCAACTTCGAGGAATTTCAAAAACTTCCATTCGTCAAAAAACAGCTCAGCTTTTTTCTTCCAGGGCCAGACCTCGGGGGAAAGGGGATTGGGCATTGGGGTATATGATGCCGACTCCTGGGACTGCCAGTGCAGGGTCGTATTTCTCGCTGTACTCAATTGGGCACACGGGTTTTACGGGAACCTCTTTGTGGTATGACCCCTCTCAGGATCTTCTTGTTACCATTCTCAGCAACCGAGTTTTTCTGGGGCGTGAGAATAAAGAGTTTGCTTCTCTTCGTCCACAGATTCACAATTGGGTTGTCGAGGGGTTGAAGAGGAAAGCATGATGACGTTGAAGCCAGGCGAACATATTCATTTTATGGGAATCTGTGGGACAGCAATGGCCAGTCTTGCCGGCTTGATGAAAGATCGTGGTTTTCACGTAACAGGCAGTGATTCAAATCCCTATCCTCCGATGTCTACGCAACTGGAAGGTCTCGGAATTTCTATCCAAAAGGGTTACCGTAAAGAAAATCTTCAACCACGTCCTGATTTGGTGATCGTGGGCAATGTGATTTCAGCCAACAACGAGGAAGCGCAAGAATTGATGAGGCTGGAAATCCCGTATACCTCGCTGCCAAAAGCGATGGGAGAATTCATTATTGGAGATCGCCAGTGTATTTGTGTCAGTGGGACTCATGGTAAGACAACCACGACTTCAATGATGGCATGGGTGGCGAACCAAATGGGCCTTCAGCCCGGTTTCTTGATTGGCGGAATTCCCAAAAATTTCCATCACTCGTTTCAAAATCCAAAGGGGCAATTCTTTGTGATCGAGGGCGATGAGTATGACACCGCTTTTTTTGACAAGGTTCCCAAATTTATTCATTACCGCCCTCGGCATGTGATTTTCACCAGCTGTGAATTCGACCATGCTGACATTTACAAGGACCTCAACGCCGTGAAATCAGCCTTTGCGCAGCTGATGCACTTAATTCCCACCGAGGGGACGCTGATGGCTTGTGCTGAAGATGCCAATGTGATGGACTTATGGACTCAGTGCTCGGCCAAGAGTCGATTCTCCTATGGGATCAAAAAAGGCGACTATCAAGCTCATGATATAAAGGTCAGCGACCAAGGGGTTCAGTTTCAGGTTCAATTTCGGGGTTTGGATCTTGGTCGCTATGACATGGCAATGAGCGGAGACTACAACGTTCTCAATGCCACAGCAGTGATTGGATTGGCTCATCAGCAAGGATGGGATTTGTTGAAGCTTGCGCAGGCCCTAAAGAGCTTCCAAGGGGTAAAACGTCGCCAAGAAATTCTTGGGGAACCTCGTGGCGTTTTGGTGATCGAGGATTTTGCTCACCACCCAACGGCTGTTCGAGAAACTGTGAAGGGGATTTTGGCCAGATACCAGGATCGAAAAAAATTGGGAGGCCGTCTGTTTGCCGTGTTTGAGCCGAGGTCGGCCACTTCACGACGAAAGATCTTTCAAAAGGACTATGCGCAGGCTTTTCAGGGCTGTGATGAAACCTTGATTGCTCAGGCTTATGATCAGTCAAAAATTGACGAAGAGAATCGGTTCTCACCGGAAGAGTTGATTGCTGACATTCATCAGGCGGGCCAATCCGCAGAGGTTTTTTCAAATGCGGATAGCATCGTTGAATTCTTGAAGCAAAAAACCAAAGAAAAAGACATCGTGCTCATCATGAGTAACGGTGGCTTCGACAATATCTACAATAAACTGCTCAATGCCCTAAAGGCTTAGGCCGCCTGTTTTACACTTGCTCTTTTTTTAGCAAAGACAAAAAGAGCTTAGCATTTCGATGAAGGCTTTTGTTTTTGTTCCAAATTGCCTTTAGCTCGTATTTAAACGCCGAGCCAGGGCCTTCGATGGCAAAAAGTTTTTTCATTTGAAGCTCCTCCTGAATGCAGTAATCCGGAAGATAGCCGATAACATTTTTCTTTAAGATCATCTGTTTAATGAGACCCCAGCTTACAATTTCCATTTCAGCCTGAAGATTTTTTTTGAAGCGAGCTTCAAAGTTTCGGCGCAGGTGCTGAACTTCAATTTTCTGAGGACTTGTGATTAAAACCGAGGCTTTCTCTAAAGAAAGTTCCTTTTTTCTTGCGGCCAGGACAAAGTGACCCTTTCGAATAAGGGTCGATTCAAATCCAGAGATCAGGCCGTCGTCTAAAAGAAACCCAATCTGGGCGCTTTGGTCCGAGATACCCTGTCGAACATTGTGGGCAGCTCCAGTTGTCAGACGAATGCGAACTTTTGGATAACGTTGCCGAAAGAGAAAGAGCGTCTCGTGGAGGGTGTCTGAAATCAGACTTTGAGGGGAGAGCAATATCAGCTCGCCAGTCGGTTCCTTAGAGGCCTGCCGAACCAGTTCTTTAAAGTCATTAAAATCACCGAGGACTCGAGAAAGCTCAGTCCTGCAAAGCTCTCCGGCTTGAGTCAGTTCAAACATTCTTTTTGAATGAACCATGAGTTCGATGCCGAGTTCATTTTCCAAGGACCGAATGGCCTGACTGACAGCAGAATGGCTGACTCGATGAATTTGCGCTGAACGGCTAATCGACTGGTTTTTGGCGGCATCTAGAAAGTATTGAAGGTGGGATATGTTCATAAAACTGACATAGTTATAAAGTATTATGAAATATTCTGACAATTATATTTTGGGTATAGAGCTAGCAACCGCAACGAAAGGAATAAAAATGAAATTGAACGTGAAAATATTACTATGGATTTTGCTGGCGATGTCATCTATGGCCCACGGACGCATCCAAGAGTTACAGAGTCTTCGAGATCTTCCAGTGGTCGGGGCGAGGGACACTTGGGTCATCTTCGATGTCGACAATACAATTTTGAGGCCGACCAGTTCCATTGGCAGTCATCAGTGGGCAGACTTAATGAGAGACGAAGAGATAAAAAAGGGAATTGATCCAGTGGTCGCCGGACAAAGACAGCATCAGTATTTCTCTGAAGTTCAGGGTTTCGTTCAAGTAAAGCTGGTGGAGGATGATTTTTTGGATGTTTTTGCCGATCTCCGAAAAAGTGGAGTTTCAATAATGGCGTTGACAGCTCGGGGCGATAATCTCATCGCGACCACGCTCCAACAGCTGATAAAAGTTAAGGTTTCCTTTGTTGAGAGCTTTCCCGCTCAAAAGGATTCGTCCGTCATTCAAAGTTATGTTCGAGATGGGGTTATCTTTGCCGGGGGAAAGTCAAAAGGTGAAGTCCTCTCTCAGATCATTGGGAACTCCTTGCATCCGCCGAGGCGAGTAATTTTTGTGGATGACAAAAGATACAACCTTGAAGCTGTTGAAAAAGCATTTCAGAACTCGACGGTCGAGATCCTGGGCCTTCGGTATGGAGCCGCGGATCCATTTTTGAACGTGGACAAATCTTTGGCTGATTTACAATATGACTTTTTTCTTTTTCATCATGTGGTCTTGCCCGATGAAAAAATTCGCAGTCTCCAGAAAAACCTGGGTGCAATTGTTGAGGCGCGATTCTCATTAGATGAGGGCGAAAGCTTGTCTCCGGTGGGCAACTGCCAAGAGATCGGGCTCTCAGTCAAAAGAAGCTACAAGGATCACTATTTTATATGTCGAAAAATAGGTGCTTCGCCGGTTCCGTCGAAATCCTACAAAATCAGAGACTATGTCGGGGTCGGTCGGTACTTTTTCATACAATAGCTGAATAATTCTAGATCTGGCGGATCTTATTGGTGTCTCCAACAATCCAAAGAAGGTCTCCCAGCTCGATGGTCATCAGAGAGTCTGGATTAAGGATACGTTGGTCATCTCGTTCTAAACCCACAACCAGGCCCGAGGTCAGTTCGCGAATTCCTGAATCACGGATGGGTTTCCCAATTACCGGAGAGTGGGCCGTCACCAAGTATTGATTGAGAGTGTAAGATTGCAGATGGGCATCCGTTAGAGTTGAATCCGTGGGCGATAGAAAGGATTCAAAGGCTGCCAGTTGTTCATCAGTTCCAATGACGCTAATTCGATCAAAGGGCATCAATGATTGGTCCCGATTGGGAGCGGTGATGACCTTTTGTCCCCTTTGAATCAAGGCAATAATGACTCCGTATTTTTCCTTTAAAGAAAGGCTCATTAAACTTTGGCCCACAAAGTCAGCTTCTGCGGGAACTAAGTATTCAGACAGATGCGCGTCCCAGGGTGCCAATGTTGGGGTCAAAGTTCGTTCTGCGGACTGTTGCATTTGTTTCAACAGCCGATTTTCAAACCAAAGATAGATGGGTCCAAGAAACTTGGCAAAAAAGACGCTGGAAACAAAAATCGCGATAAGAAATGCAACAGGCAGGTATTTGATCGAAATAAATTGCGAGAGCAAAATAGTGATTAAAGCCAGTGAGAAAATTAAACGAAGACCAAGAAGCGCCCTGCGAAGATTGCGTGAGATTTTTTGTTTTAACAGCAACGAGAGTTCAGGGTCTCGCGCTGAAGAAAAAAGAATTCCCCACAAAAAGGGGGTCGCAGCAAGAAGCGTAAAAAACAGACACAGCATCTGCGACCATTTGGTGAGAAGTTTTGGATAGATAAAGTGAGACGACAACAGAAAAATGGCGGCGACGATGCTGGCGTTGATAAAAATTCTGACCAGATCTGCCCGAAGAATTCGTCGCCACTCAGAGCGCGCTTGAATCAGTCTCGAAAGCTGTGAGTACTGACGCAGCAGAGATTGGGCCCGATCAGGGATCATCAGTTCGATCGCCGCGGTCATTTGAGAGCGATATCGAATCAACCACGGCGTGGTAAAAGTTGTAATCGCAGAAACGGCGACAATATTTGAGTACAAGGTTTCGTCGGCAATTCCAGCGGTGACCGCCAAGGTGGCCATGATGAAAGAAAACTCGCCGATCTGAGACAAGCTGATCCCCATGGGGATCGCCGTTTTTACGTCCTGCCCAGCAAGAAGAGCTCCTGTTGTAACGAAAAATATTTTTCCTAAGATGAGAACTGCGGAAAGACTCAAAATAAAGAAGGGATGCTCCGCCAGAGCATGGGGGTTGATCATCATACCGACCGAGGTAAAAAATACGGCAGAAAATAGACTCTTCACTGGATGGAGAAGTTTTTCGATTTTGTCCTTTTCATGAGTTTCGCTCAATATCGATCCCATGATAAAGGCGCCCAAGGCTGAAGAAAAGCCGACTTGGGTTGCGGAGACCACCATCATCAAGCAGAGCCCCACGGAAACAATGAGAAGAGTTTCGTCAGACAGGTACGGCTTCAGAACGCGAAAGGACCACGGGATTAAAAACAGACCGACCGTGAGCCAGAGAACGATGTAAAAAAACATCTTCGCGATCGTCAGGAGTAAATCGGTGCCTTCGAACTGGCGGGTTACCCCTATGGTTGTGAGGGCCACCAATAAAATAATAGCTAAGAGATCCTCGATCACCAAAACGCCAAAAACCAACTGCGCGAATTTTTTACCCTTGAGTTGGAATTCTTCAAAGACCTTGAAGATAATGGAAGTCGAAGAAATCGACAGCATGGCGCCGAGATACATGCACTGGATCGAGCTCCATCCAGCCATCCAGCCAACAAAGTAACCGACCAAACACATGGCAGAGACTTCAAAAATTCCAACCTGGGTGACGGTGAAGCCGACGTGGCCCAATTTACG
Organism: Bdellovibrio sp. CG10_big_fil_rev_8_21_14_0_10_47_8; assembly: GCA_002773975.1. GTDB lineage: Bacteria > Bdellovibrionota > Bdellovibrionia > Bdellovibrionales > Bdellovibrionaceae > 21-14-0-10-47-8. The sequence goes on along the minus strand of PEZR01000028.1, from coordinate 27,496 downwards.
AAGACTGAACTCAAGGCCCAAACCAAAGAGCATAAAGATCACGCCCAGTTCGGCCCAGATCTGGATATTGGTTCCATCAGAGATGGCGGGCCAGAGTTCCATGTGGGGCCCAATCAGAAATCCAGCCAACATGTAGCCCAAAATCACCGGTTGACGAAGACGCTTGAAAATCAAGGTTGTGACAGCGGCTGTCATCAGAATGATGGCGAGGTCATAAACGAGGGGTGGAAGATGTGGCATGCTTCTATTTGAAACTGGCTGGGTTCAGGATTCAAGACTTAATTGTGCTCTAAAAATCAGCACCCCATTGCAGTAAAAAATATTCGAAGTAACTCTGCGCATTAGCGATCCCGCCAGAGTCGTAATTTATGATTGAAATTCCCCTTCGCTTTGGAGACTAAGAAGAGATGACACCATTGATGAGACAGTATTGGGATATCAAAGCGGCCCACGAAGACAAAGTTTTGCTTTTTCGCATGGGTGATTTTTTTGAAATGTTTTTTGACGATGCGATCAAGGCCGCGCCCATTTTAGGTATCGCTCTAACGCAAAGAAATAAAAAATCTGCGGATGAGACACCAATGTGTGGTGTTCCTGCGCATTCCATCGCTGGCCCTATCAACAAATTATTGAAAGTGGGGCTTAAGGTTGCTGTTTGCGACCAGGTCGAGGATCCGAAGTTGGCGAAGGGTTTGGTGAAACGAGCCGTGACCCGAGTTCTGACTCCTGGAATGGTGTACGACCCAGAGACTTTGGATCAAAGTCTGAGTAATTATTTGGCGTGTTGGGATCAGGATGTGTTGGCTTGTCTGGAGACCAGCACGGGGGAAGGTTTTTATTTCTCGGACTTGGATCTGCGAGAGCGCGCACGTCTACTGGCGATTTTGCCAATTGCAGAGATGGTGCTTGGCACAGAAGAAGAAAAAGAAAAACTGGCGGAGCAATGGTCAGGGTTGATCAGTCTGCAAAAGGATCTCACTCTGATGCCTGGGACAAATCCATCGATACAGCCGCGAGCTGTTTTTCGTTTGATCTCCTATGTACAAAGTCTTGGCGGCGAAGAAGCTCTTAAAACAACAAAGCCCTTTGAAAAACGACTTTTGCAAAAACGGCTGGATTTGTCGGCCACAGTTCTTCGTCATCTCGAAATTTTCTCGACTTACAAGGGAGAAGGGCCGGGGAGCTTTTATACGGCGATTGATCGAACAAAAACTTCGGCTGGGGCGCGCCTGATGAGATCATGGATTTCATTTCCTCTCACCGATCTGGAAGAGATTCTAAACCGACAGACTCGGGTCAGCTCTTGGGTTCAGGATATGGCCGCTCTAAAACGTGTTCGTGAGGTCCTAGCTCAACTTGGAGACATTGAGAGACGCTTGGGAAAGATTGCTCAACCTCAATGCAATGGCCGAGATCTTTTGGCCTTGGCGCACTCCGTTCAAGCGGGACTGTCAGCGCTGCAGGTTGCCTCGTCAAAAAACAAGGACCAAGGGCTGAAGCTCAGTGAAGCGGAGCTTCAGAGGCTGGCCTTGGACATTGAAAAAACTCTAGTTGAGGAGCCACCGTTGCTGATCCGCCAGGGGCACATGATTCGACAGGGAGTCTCCGCTGAGCTGGACGAGTTGATTGTACTCGCAACGGACAGCCATTCTCTGTTGCAGAAAATGGAGCTGGAGGAAAAACAAAAGACCGGCATTCAAAGTCTTAAAATTCGGTACAACAGTGTTTTTGGATACTATATCGAAGTGACAAATACGCATCGGGAAAAGGTTCCAGCACACTATATGCGAAAACAAACTCTGACCAATGCCGAACGATACTGCACAGAGGAATTGATCGAGCTCGAGAAAAAAGTTCTCAGTGCGCAAGCTCGACGAGCAGAACTTGAATACGCTTTATTTGAAGGTCTCAGGCAACAGGCATTAGCAAAAGCCCAGGAACTTTTGCATCTCTCGGGCCTGTGCAGTGAACTGGATGTCGTCGCGGCGCTGGCTTGGTTGGCACTTGAAAAAAGATATTGTCTGCCGCAGTTTCATGAGACGGGAATTATTTTAAAATCAAGTCGTCACCCAGTGGTTGAACAAGCGGTAAAAACTCAGTTTGTTGCGAATGATATCGAGCTGACAGCTCATGGGTGTTTGCTTCTGACCGGGCCCAATATGGCGGGGAAGTCCACCTTGATGAGGCAGGTCGCGCTGACCGTCATCCTGGCTCAGATGGGATCTTATGTTCCGGCTTCGGAAGCAAGGCTTCCGATTTTCGATCATCTGTTCACTCGAATCGGTGCTAGCGATCAATTGTCGGAAGGGCTTTCGACATTTATGGTGGAAATGACTGAGACCGCAGAGATGCTTGAAAAAAGCTCTGACAGGTCTCTGTTGATCTTGGATGAAATTGGCCGAGGGACAAGTACCTATGACGGGATGTCCTTGGCTCAGGCGATTCTTGAGTATCTGCTTCAGGCGAAGAAAGCGACCAGTCTTTTTGCCACCCACTATCATGAGCTTACAGGGCTTGAGTCCAATTATGCTCAATTGAAAAATGCGCACATGACGGTGGTGGAACGAAATGGGGAAGTTCGTTTTCTGCACACTCTAAAGTCTGGACCTGCGCAAAAGTCCTATGGAATTCAAGTCGCAAAATTGGCGGGGCTTCCTGGCTCAGTGACCGAGCGGGCCTTGGAGCTTTTGAAAACGCGAGAAAAAACAACTCCCGCGAAGAACGAATCGTCCAAGAGTCAGGCTGATCACGGACAAATGTCGTTGCTCGATATTCCAGTGTCGTCGGATGTAGCGGCTTTGCAGGAGCGCTGGGACCAAGTTCGACAAATTCTGGGCGACATGAAGTCCTTTCCCGTGACAAATAAAACTCCAATCGAGGCTCTTAACCAGGTGGCAGAATGGCAAAAGTCTCTCCGGGACGAAACACTTTCCTAGGCTCCGAGGCTCTGCAAGAGCTTAGAAATCAGTTTCAATTTCAGGGTGCGGCACCTGATGGTGATGTGCGCAAAACCGTGATCTGGACGTCTCAACAGGTGTCTGACGTTCTATCTTCTCAGCTTTTAACCAAACTCGAAAAGATTCCAAGTTGGAGAGTTTCAGTGCCAATCTTGGTGGGCTCATGGGGGAGGGGTGAGCTTTGCCCCAAGTCTGATTTGGATATTTTGTTTATCGGCCCTGAGGTTGAGGTGCAAAAAACGGTAAAAGAGATGGAGCTTCAAGGGCTCCGAGTGCGTTATCGAATTCCAGTTGACCTGGAAAACTGGAGTGTTGGCGTTGAGAGCGCTGATATTCTTTCCCTGTGGGGAGCCAGGGCTTTGACCAAAGTGGGGCAAGCTTGTTTGGAGAACCAGCAAAAAAAATTATTTGGCGACCGGTTGCTCAAGAAAAAAATTCTTCGAGATATTATTTTAGAACGAAAAGTTCGAGCCAAAAGATATGATTCCATCAGTAATTTTTTGGAGCCTAATTTGAAGTATGGCCCGGGAGGCCTCAGGGATGCCTATCAAGGATTGGTGATTCGCGATTTATTCGGCGAAAAATTTGAAAACCCTGGGTATGAGAGTTTGGTGCTGAACTATTATCAGCACTTCTTTCTGATGCTTCGGCAGAGGCTGCATCTGTCTGGATTTTCGGATGTGCTTGTGTCTTCGGAGCAAGCAGAGCTTGGAAGAGATCTTGATTTTAAAACAAATGCGGATTTTATGCGAGAAATTCAAAGGGGAATTTCTCGGGTTCACTTTTATTCTGAATGGATTTTGGAGAGGGCAAAGAGCAGTGAAAAAAGACAGCGACAACTGACCTCGCAGTCCTTGAAAAAGCCAGAACAGCTTTTGGCGGCGCTTAAAAAAGATGCCTCTGTGTTGTCTCAGTATCAGGTTCGTTTGCGCTTAGATACGGTTTTCCCCAAAAAAGCGGGGAGGGAACTCGTCCCCGCAAGACTTCGGGGACATTTGCTTTGGCA
>PEZR01000028.1:23339-23523 GCA_002773975.1 Bdellovibrio sp. CG10_big_fil_rev_8_21_14_0_10_47_8 | reverse complement strand
AAGCTTTGCCCTCGGATGCATCGTTTGGTCGGTTATGTTCAGCATGACCAGTATCATCGGTTCACTGCCGATGCGCATATTTTGCAGGCTTGCCGAGAGGTCAAGCGCATTCATCATAAGCCCACCCTGCTGGGGCCGTTAAACAAAGTTGCTCGTGAGCTTAAAACATTGGACTGGACGATAT
>PEZR01000028.1:16323-23268 GCA_002773975.1 Bdellovibrio sp. CG10_big_fil_rev_8_21_14_0_10_47_8 | reverse complement strand
AAGTGGGTGGCCGAAGATTTGCGAGCCTTTGGAGTCAGCGCCAATGTGATCAAAGAGGTCCAGTGGATGGTGAAGAATCATCTTGAATTGTCTTTGGCCAGCTTCAGGAAAAACCCGCAGGATCCAAAAACCTGGGAGCATCTTCAATCCTTGGGTCTAACTGAAGCCCGGCTTCTGCGCTTGGCGGTCTTCACCGCTGTAGATATTCGTGCGACGAATCCAGAGGCTTGGAATGATTGGAAAGCAAAACTTTTGGCGAATCTGGTTCAAAAAGTTCGTTCGGGCGGAACTCAAACTTTTTTTCAGGTGAAAAAAAGTCTAAAAAAGAGAGGTCTTCAGGAAGATCTGTGGACGCGGATTGACCCGCAGCTCTTTGATGTTATCCCAGCAGCTGTTCTCACCAAAGACCTACAGATGGTCTTGCAAAAAAAATTGGGATGGAAGGTCTATCGAGACCGACAGAACAAAATCTGGATTCGTTATTTCCAACATCAAGACCAAGCAGGGCTTTTGAGTCAGCTGGTTGAAAAGATCACTGGCCTTGGTTGTTCGATCCAGCATGCCCTGATTCACACTGTTCCCAACTTCGGAGTCTATGATTGGTTTCAAATTCAATCAAACAGAGACATCAGTCGTTTGCAGTTGTGGTTAGGCGCAAAAGAGGTGGGGCCAGCCACTCGGACCAAGAATAAGGCCGAATTTATGAGCATCAAAATGATCAGCCAAAGTCCCGAAGAATGGATCCTGTCTTTCCGAGGTGTGGATCAAAAAGGTCTGCTTCTCGCCGCCACTCAAAAATTGAAACTTGCCGGCGCTGATATTTTATCGGCTCGAGTTCACACATGGGGACGCCAGGTCGAGGATCTCTTTCACATCGCTCCGATGAAAATCACACCCGAAGAGCTTCTGACGAGAATTCGCGGAGCTTAATCAGTCCTGTCTGATTTTTGAAAACAATCGAACAAATAACAGTATCGACCGCTGTCGGCCATAACAAGTTTCAGGGAATCGAAACAGGAAGTAAGAATTTCTAATTCTTCGATGGGCCCGCAGGCTCGACTTTGGTTCTTCCCGCCATGGTGCCGGTGTGGTTGCGCCAGTTGAAAGAAGGGTCGAGTTTCATTTTGTTTTGCCAAGCATCCCATTTTTTTTTGGGGTGGCGATGGATGACGTTGCCGTTTTCGTCAAAAATATCGGGATCTTTTCCGAATAAAAAATCAAGAACTGGTTTGAAAACTCCCATGATGCCTCCCAAGGATGAAACCAGTCTAACCAAGTGTTCATCCTCGAGCAAGACTTTGAAAGCAGAGCAGCATCGTCAATGGGCTTTTTTCGCTGCCCGACGGGGGGAAAGAAAGAATGCAGACGGGGCATTTCTATTTAAGAAGACCGGGGGTTGGCGCAGACGTCAATGATATCCAGACCGCGATCCTCGCTGAGGTGGCGGCCACCTTTAAAATGTTTGTAGCAGGCTTTAGCCGCGCGCTCATAGGCCTCTTCGTAGGAGGCCGCGACTTGTTGGTACTCAAAGACCTGTCCTTGCATACGAAATTTAAAATTATAAGGTTTTTCAGACTCAGGGTGAGAGCTCCAGCCAATGGCTTGAGATCCCATCAAGGGGCCTAAAACAATCGCCAGCAGCAGCGTTTTTTTGCAAAAGTCCTGGATGATCTGAATCTGTTTCATGACTGTGCTCATTGTGTTCATATATCCCCCTTGAGTATCTACAGATCTATAGAGCAAAAGTGCGGCCACAACAGTGATCTAAATCCCAAAATGAGGCTTAATATCTTATTGAAATCAGGGGCTTATTTGCGAATCAAAATGAGATGATATCAGCTCAATTGTAGGGCCTCTGGCAAATGGGAGGTGTTATAAAAACTCAGTCGGCTGTCTAAACATCAAACACTCAAGCTTTGTCTTTTACGCCAGGCAAGTCTGCGGTATATTTGAGTTTGTTCAAGGATGAAAGGCGAGGTGAAAATGCTTTTGAAGCGATGGATTTTGTTTTCGATCATAGGTCTTTCGAGCGTGGTGGTCCGTGCGCAGACCCTGGTTGTCGTGGACATTGATGACACTCTCAAGGTCGCTCACGTGTTGAATGCTGCCGACTCGATTGCAAACTCAGGGAAAATTAAAAATCAGTTTTTGGGCATGGCGAAGCTTCTTCGTATGTTCAAAGAAGACAACTCAGAGATGGCTATCGCGTATGTCAGCAATGCTCCCGAGAGTTTGATGCATAACTCTCATCGCCGTTTCATTGAAATCAACGGATTTCCAGATGATGGTTTTTTGTTGCTTCGAGAAAATGTGTTTGATGGAAGTTTTAAGGTGCGAGTGATTCGTCAATTGGTGAATGAGATCATGCCCGCAAAGGTCATTCTGATTGGAGATAACGCCGAAAAGGACACCTTGATTTATGAGCAAATTCAAAAAGACTTCCCGCAAATCCCAATCTTGACCCTGATTCACAGGGTCTACTCGGTAAAAAACAAAAAAGACACCGGCAAACCTCTGCAGAAGGATCAAATGGGTTATGTGACGTCGGTGGATTTGGCGGTGATTTTTTCTCGGCTAAATATGATTTCAAGAGACCATTTTCAGCAATTTCTCAATGAGGAGATTCCTCGGATTGTGGCAGAGCCTGATCATTTGGAAGAAGGTGAGATTGCTTTTCCAAAGTGGATGGATTGCCGAGATCAGATGGTGCGAAGATTTAAAATGCCTGGACAGAAAGATCTGTTCGCTCAATATCAAAGTCGTCTGAAAAAAAGATGCACCCGATAAAGTACCTGCTGCCCGAGGTCTATGGTGCTTTTTTGCCAAACCAACTGCTGAATGCGGTGATTGAAGAAAAAAAGGCGACCTGCAATGCCTGCGCGATGGCGCCACAGAAAGAAAAAGGAAAGATCACCTATCAGGACCACCTGAAGTGTTGCACTTATGAGCCCTATCTTCCGAATTTTTTGGTGGGAGCGATGTTTAAAAGTCAGAGCACATCGGCCTCGGCGAGAGCGGCGCTGAAGAAAAAAATCCACGATCGAGAGTTCAGCCTTCCCGTGGGTTTGGTGGCAGCGGTCCCGTTTCAGGTCGAGTTCAATCAGCGCAAACCCAATGATTTTGGAAATCGCGAAGATTGGCTCTGTCCTTATTACGATCGAAATCAACAGCAGTGTGGGGTTTGGAAATACCGTGGAGCCGTGTGCACTTCGTTTTACTGTAAATCCAGCTATGGCCAAAAAGGGCTCAATTTCTGGGATCACATGAGCAATTATTTGACCTATGTTGAGATGGCGTTGATGGAAGATGTTTTGGTGGATCTTGGTTTTTCTCCGCGCCAGATCAGTGATTGTTTGGTTTATCTGAATGTGAAAGAGGCGACACCTGAACAGATGCAGCAAAAAAAAATGTCTGTGAGTGCATCAAAGAAGCTCTGGGGTGTTTTTTACGAAGACCAGGAAAGCTTTTTTGAAAAAACCTATGAAATGGTCCAAGATTTCGATAGAAAAAGGTTTCGTGAAGCGATGGGGGATATGGGAGCGGTGCTTGAAAAGAACCTGGTTCAGCAGCTAGGCAAGATTCAAGAGAAATGAAAAAGAAGGTTTGTTATGGCCACTGAAAACAGAGTCAAAGCCCGAAGCGACCAGGCTGCCAAAGATTTTCAGAATTTAAATTCCTGGGAAGATCGTTATAAAAAAATTATTTCCATGGGAAAATCTTTGCCAGACCTTCCAGATACGTTGAGAACCGAAGAATCCAAGGTCAAAGGTTGTCAAAGCCAAGTATGGCTTCACGCGAAGCTGAACTCTCAAGGCGACATCGAATTTCAAGGCGACAGTGATGCTTTGTTGGTCAAGGGGCTGGTCGCATTGCTTTTGCAAATTTATTCGGGAGTGACGCCGGAAGAAATTCTGTCGACGCCACCTGATTTTTTAAAAGCCATTGGTTTTGAGGGGAATCTATCCCCCAGTCGGGCCAATGGGCTTTTTGCAATGATTAAGCAGATTCGTTATTTTGCCACGGCCTTTGCAATGCTAAAAAAACAAAACCAAGCCTGAGGCTGTTCCAAATAAACCGACGTGCTCAGTTTATTTGGCCCTTATTTGATAGTCGCATGAACACGGTGAGTATCATCATGCTCGTCCATCTCGTTGAGGAACTCAACCACGTCTTTCATTTGCTCCTCTGTGAGCTCCGTAATGTTTTTCGCCTTGTAAGAGGGCTCTGCGGTGGTGATTTGCCAACCCCGGGCCAAGAGGGCCTTGCGGATGTTTTCCATATTTTCCATATCGCCGTAGAAAGAATAACCATCCTCGGATTTTTCAACTTCGTTGGCGCCGGCTTCAATGGCTTCCTCTTCGGGGTCAAAGTCTCCGTCCTTATGGCCTTCTAAAAGAGCCACTCGTTCAAACATCCATGCCACCGAGCCATTTTCACCCATATTGCCTTCATGGGATTTAAAGATAGTGCGAATCTCGGGCACGGTGCGATTGCGGTTGTCGGTTTGACATTCAACCAAAACGCCAATCCCATGGGGTCCATAGCCCTCGTACATCAACTCTTCGATGATGCTGCCGTCATCCAGAAGGCCCGCACCTTTTTTGATGGCTCGGTCAATGGTGTCGTTGGGGCATTGCTGTTTTTTGGCAACGTCGATCGCCAAACGAAGTCGAGAGTTCATGACCGGGTCAGGTCCACCCATTTTTGCTGCCACCTGAATTTCTCTGGCGAGTTTTGTGAACACAGCGCCCTTTTTCTGAGCATTTGCGACTTTGATGGGGTTTTTCCAACCTTTACCCATGATCTCTCCTTTTCTTAGAACTGATTTTCATCCTATCGAATGGCATCAAATGTTGTAAAGTCGCCTTAACTTTGGCTTAAAGTGTTAGACTCTCTCTTTAACAAGGAAACCCCCGATGACCTCCCATTCAAAAAGCCGCAGAAATAGCTCCAAGGACCTCTTTGACGACGAAATCGAGGCGAAACCCAAGGGGCAGGAGCCCGGAGATTTTGCGTCGATGTTCGAGAACTCCCTGAGCTCCGCCACGCGACGGCTGTCTGTTGGAGATCGTCTTCGTGGTGAAATTTTAAGCATCGGCAAGGAAGACGTCTTTGTTTCCACCGGCACAGCTCAAGATGCCCTGATGGCGCGTCAAGATCTGAACGAGCCCGGCAAGGACTACAAGGTCGGGGATCAGATCGATATCGTCGTGACCAAAACTAAGGGCGATCAAATTCGTGTGGTGCGAGCGGGCTCAAAATCCGCTCCGGCGGACATCGAAAGCCTGGAGGATGCCTTTGATATGGAACTTCCGGTCGAGGGTAAGGTGACAGAAGTGGTGAATGGAGGTTACCGAGTCAGTGTTCACGGGCAGTCGGCATTTTGTCCTTTCAGTCAAATTGACGCCAGACCCACTCAAGACACGGCTCAGTTCGTGGGTAAAAAAATGGAATTTCTGATCACTCAGTATGACGCCAAAAAAAGAAACGTGGTTGTCTCCAGACGGCGACTTTTGGATCTGCAAAAGGTCGAAAATGAAGGGGCTTGGTTGCAAAGTCACAAAGTGGGGGATCTTTTGCATGGAACCATCACTCGATTGGAAAGCTTTGGGGCTTTCGTCAGCCTCGAGGACGGTGTCGAGGGCTTGGCGCATATTTCTGAGCTAGCCTTTCATCGCTTGAAACATCCCTCCGAGGTGGTTCATCCCGGGGACCCCGTACAAGTGAAGATCTTAAAGATCGATGAAGAGGGGGATCGTTTGAAGATCTCTCTTTCGGTGAAACAGGCGGGCGGCATTGATGATCCATGGATGCAAATCCCGCAAAAATTTCCTGTGGGCACCTTGGTGGATGGCGTGGTCGAGAAGAAAGAGGTCTTTGGTCTTTTTATTTCTATCGACAAAGGTCTTCAGGGGCTTTTGCCAAAATCAAAGTGGAGAGACTCAACTGATGCCGCTCAATTTGAAAACAAGAAAAAAGGCGACGTGATCAAAGTTCGAATCGATGAGATTAAATTTGAGGAAAGAAAAATTTCCTTGGGTCTTCCGACCGAGGCTGAAGATCTGTCTTGGAAAGAGCACCAAAGCACCAGCAAGATGGGCGCGATGGCAGCCGCATTTGCTCAGGCCGGCAACAAACCCCGTAAATGATGATCAGGGCCCAAAATGTTTCAAATTGCTGACGTTTGGGAAAAAATAAAAAAAATAGACAGCGCTTGCGAGGAAACTTTGGCAGGCCGGCCTCCGTTGATTCCGGAAATCCCCGCCAGAGATATTCTGGTGATGATCCCCGAAAAACATCCCGACAAAAAGGGCCTGAGTTATCGAGAGGGGCAAGCGAGACTTTTGCATGATCTGGCCAATATTGAGTTGCAGGCCATGGAGTTGGCTTTGCGAACTCTGGTCGAGTTTCCCGAGGCTCCAGCTGGGTTTCGGGAAGAACTGGCGGCGTTGACTGTTTCAGAGAGCCAGCATTTGCGGATGTGTCTGCAGGGACTTGAAAAATTAGAGCATGCATGGGGTTTTTGGCCAATTCATACCGTTCTTTGGCGAGCAGTTTCCAGTAACGACAGTTTGTTGGATCGAATTTTGATTGTGCACCGTTATTTGGAGGGCAGTGGTCTGGATGCCGGAGATACTCTTTTGCGCCGACTGGACGCTGTCGCGGAGAGTGCCATTCACCCTATTTTGAAAACTATTTTTTCAGAAGAGGTTGGGCATGTCGAATTTGGCTCCAGATGGTACCGAGAAATTTGCCGAATGGAGGGGATCGATCCGCAGGAAGATTTCCCGCTGCGGATGCAGAGACTCAAGTCTCAATTGCCCAAAAGAATTGAAAAAATCTGCAGGCCTTCTCGTTTAAGAGCAGGGTTCACATTGTCTGAGATTGAATTTTTAGAAGATTGGCGTGAGCGCAGTCGTCAGCAGCACTAGATATGTTCGTGGC
>PEZR01000028.1:0-16305 GCA_002773975.1 Bdellovibrio sp. CG10_big_fil_rev_8_21_14_0_10_47_8 | reverse complement strand
CGCAGCTTCCCAACGCGGACTCTTTTGAGTCCATTTATTTGCAAGCCAACCATTTCGCACATTCGGCGGATCTGCCGTTTTTTTCCTTCTCGCAACACAAAACGGAGCTGGTCTTCATTGACCCATTCGACCTCAGCTCGTTTTAATTTTTTGCCGTCTAACTCAAGCCCAAAACGGAGCAGTTCCAGTTTTTCTTTCGGTAAAACTCCTGCCACTCGAACCAGATATTCTTTTTCCACCTGGCTATTTTCGCCGATGATTTGTTTCGCAATTCGGCCGTCTTGAGTGAAAATTAAGAGCCCTTGAGAGTCAATGTCCAGGCGACCAGCGACAGCCAGACCTTTGAGCCCCTGGGGATTCACGGGGGGCTCGCTAGAGCCCTCAAAGTTTTCTGGAATCAACAGACGAATGGCGGGCTCATATTGGGGTTCGGGCTGAGCAGAGACATAACCAATGGGTTTGTTGAGGATGATTGTTACCAGGCTATCTTGTTTATTTTGCGCCTTCACGGCCAACTCAATTTGTACATCTCTTGAAACTTTGGTGCCAAGCTCCTGAACTCGCTCGCCATTCACGAAGACTAGACCTTGAGCAATGTATTCATCGGCTTCACGTCGAGAGCAAAGGCCTCGTTCCGCCATCAGTTTGGAAAGACGCAGGATTTCTTGTTGAGGGGGTTTCTCAGATTGCATAGAATGACAGATACATCGAAGTGAGGATTTATGAAAACGAAATTATTTTTGATTCTATTTTCTGCGTTTTTTTCAGGCCTGGCCTTCGCCGCCCATACCGGAACCCTTTATGAGATAAACTCAAAGAGAAGCAAAGTGCTCTTTCACTCAGAAGCTACTTTAATTCCTCCATCTGACCCGGCAAAGTCCCTCAGGGAAAAGCTCACGATCACCTACAAGGACCCCGAGGGGAATCTGGCCTTTGAACAGCAGGCCACGCTCGAGGGCAGTCGTTTAATTCAAGAAGAGATTCAGCAAAAACAGTTGGGGCAGACGGCCCTGATCGAAGTGAAGGACGGGAAGGTCTTTTTTACAAAAGTGGTGGATGGCAAAGAGTCCACCAGCTCTGAAAAGTTAGGGGGCACTCTGGTGACCACCGGAAACTTTCAGCGTTTTGTTCAGGATCATTGGAAGGAAATCGCTGCCGGCGACACGGTGGATTTTCGTTTTGGGGTCTGGGATCGGCAAGAAACCGTGGGTTTTAAAATCTTTAAAATTGGCGAAGAAAAGATCGGCGCCGATCAGGCCCTGGTTCTGAAAATGAAACCCACCAGCTTTTTAATCGCGGCTCTGGTGGATCCTTTGATTTTCAAATACAAGGCGGATGGGTCAGAGTTGCTCGAAATGAAGGGGCGAGTGGCCCCAAAGCAAAAAGTCGGTAGCAAATGGAAGGATCTGGACGCCGAAGTGGTTTACGCCAATTGATTGCGGATTTTAATTCGGGTCGGTGGCTTCTCAATGGCCTCAAGTCAGATTGATGCCGCCATCCACAGAAAGAATCGCGCCGGTGGTCCATGAAGACTGCTGGGAACCCAAGAAATAAATCGACTGGGCAATTTCCTCGGGATGGCCAATGCGTCCAAGAGGTTGCAGGTTTTTCATATTGTCCAAAGCCGCTTCTTTGGCTTTGCTATTAAGGCTATGAAAGGCGTGGATAGGGGTGTCGACCAAACCCGGGCAGACACAATTCACCCGGATTTTTTGGGGTCCCAGCTCCAAGGCCAGGCTTTGGGTCCAATTGATCATAGCGGCCTTGCTGGCAGAGTAGGCTGCGGTTTGTGCTGTTGGCCGTAGACCAAGAGTGGAAGAGACGTTCACGATGGAACCCTGATGATGCCTGGCCAAAAGTGGGAGAACCCGTTGAGTCAGGTTGATGCTGCCGAAAAAGTTTGTTTCAAACATTTTTCTCCAGATATCAAGGCCTTCGTCCTTCTGAGAGGTGTGCTGTTCAAAGACCCCTGCATTATTGACCAGGACCTCAAGTTGAGTATCAGCTCTTTCAAAGAGATGTTTCGTGTATTTATCCAGTTGGGCCTCGTTGTTGAGATCGCACTTAAGCAGGGAGGCTCCGCCTGGGCAGCTCAAAGCGACCTCTTGAAGTCGCTCTTCGTTTCTTCCCAACAGATAAACAAAGTACCCCTGGTTCGCAAACAGCTTCGCTGTCGCAGCCCCAATCCCAGAACTAGCCCCAGTTACCAACACCGCTTTTTTCATCCCAACAATCTAAAGGTGAGTGTCACCTTTTGGTAGCAAGGCTGCGTTAAAAAGAGAAAACCCAAGAGGGGAAACTCTTGGGTTTTCAGGGATTTACACATGAAAAATCGGCCTCGGCTTGAGGCCGATTGGGAAATAAATTAAGCGGCGTTCCGGCGAAGCCAAGCGTGGTACTTTTTGTCAAAGTCTTTTGCTTTATGGCCTTCCAAGGTCAAAAGACCTTCTTTGAACCACATATAGTGCTCATCACAAAAGCTGGCGCGATGAGGTTTGGCTTTGCAGCCTTCAGCGGTGCATTTATTCGCGACCAGAGAGACCACATTGTTGATGGGCATCTGTTTTTCTGGGGCGGGATTGTTTTTCTTCTCTGCCATTGACTCCTCCGAGCTCTGATCACCGGTTCTTAGATCCAGTGAAGGTAATTGCGGCACTGACATAGGTCTTATCGGCTAGTCTTTCAGGGAGTCGAGGGGTCTCCTGTAAAAAAGTTCAGATTCTTGTTTTGGGGCTAGAGGCGATGCAGAAAGGCCAGACTCCTGACCAGGTCACAGCACTTAGCAAAAGCCACCAGAAAGTAAAACTGGGAAAAAGATTCAGGAAGTGTCAAAAAGTCAGTCAATTTTTGTCATCTCTGGTAAAGAGAGCTCATGAAATACGTTTTAAACCCCGTGATCCTCGGCACAGTTATTTTCAGCTTGTTTTTGTCTGTTTTCGCCGCGAAAGCCCTGGCGACAAATTGTCAGCCGAATCACCATAGCTGTGACTTTTACCAATGCCTCGAGAATCAAGTTCAGTGCGGAAAATCCGGATACCCATTAGCCTTTGGCAAAAGATATTGTCAGGCCTATATGAACCGCGAGGCCGGAGTCTCCGTCCGTTTGGGGCGATGGTATCAAAAGGTCAGGTACTGTTTGCAAGAAAGTCTCATCGATGCCGATCATGAGTTCAATAGCTGCCAGGAATTGCGAGCGGGTTCATTGCACAAACATGTGCAGTGTTATCTTGAGTCCGGATACTGCGATTTATCGATGGGCGAAAAAATGCAGATCGCGGAGGTCGTTGGGCTGAACTTATTTAAAAAAGCCATCATTTCCGTGGCCATTCAAGTCGAAGCCGTCTGTCGATACTCTCAAGATGGCGCCCGCTAAGGTTTTGAATAGCGAAGCTCGCTGAGATCCAACTGATTCAGTTCATTGAGCTTCCAGCCTTTCCATTCTGGTTTAACTAACAAGGTAAAATGAATCGGCCCCGTGGGAATGATCCAGGCTTCGTCCATCAGTAAATGAAGTCCCCGCATACAGAGCTTTTGTTTCTGTTGGTTTTCGAGGGAAGCCCTCATCAACGCAAGAACCTGATCGAATTCTTTGTTTTTAAAACGGATATAGTTTTCCGAGTTTGTGGATTCGAAATTTTCAAGAGCGGACAAGCAGGTGGGTCGGTCGGGCGCCACTCCTTTGCGAAAAATGTCAGACGGTTTTTTTTGAAGCTGATCAACGAATATTTTATTCTCCATCCCATTCAGCAGGATTTTTAAATTTAAATTTTTCTTCCATTCGCTTTGAATCCACTCCATGGATCTTTGATGATCGTCTCCGCCCTGCTTTGAGTAGGTCAGGGTCATTTGAGAGGGCGGTTGGAGGACTGCGGCCCAGAGTTTTTGAGCTTTTTTTAAGCTGAATTCGTGGCAAAGAGTTTCAGTCCCACGCACAAACCCTGGGCATCCTGGGGGTGCGTGTGCATGAAAAAGTTCCTGCAAATCTTTGTAGCGAAGGCCATCGGCCAGGGCCTTTCGAAGCTGTGGTTGTTGGGCCCACGTTGGCGAAAAGCCAAGGTAATCGAAGCGCCATTGATCGATCTCAAAGTAATCTGGTTGATTTTTGTATTTGGGAATATAAAGAGTGGGCAGTCGTCGCAGAAAGCTCAACTCGTTTTTTTCATAGAGATGAAGGGCAACACTGTCTTCGGAAACAAACAGGATCTCTAGGTTTGGAACTGCGGCCTTTTGTTCAGCAGTGAAGTTGAGATATCGCCAGAAATACCAATTGGGCTTGAGTCGAATTTTTTTTTGACCGACCCAACTTTCCAACAAAAAAGGGCCAGAACTGAGCCACAGCTCTGGGGATTCCTTGAGCTGTGTCACTGTTGGAAGGGTCGAGTCAGGCAAAGGAGCCAAGACAGGACTCGTCAGCGTATAAATAAACTCACTGTCGGGACGTTCGAGTTCAATAATCAAATTTTGCTTTTGGGCTTTGATGCCCAATTTTTCCGGGGTCATTTTTCCAGCAAACACGGCTCGGGCATGTTTGATTGGGAAAAGAAGATCAGCTCTGAATGCATGGTTTTTGGGCGAAAGAAATTCTCGAAAAGATCTGACAAAGTCCTCGGTTTTGATGGGAGATCCCGAACTCCAGCGAAGATTCTTTCTCAGGGTACATTGGATGATCGATGGATTCAGATAGCGGCACTGGCTTGCCAGGTTGCCACTGAGCTGTCGGTCTTGATACCTGAGAAGACTGCCTTGAAGTTGTGAAAGCAAATAACCAGACGATGAGTTCTTCTGCTCCCACGGCTTGAGTGCCGTGGGTTCATTCAAAAGATGAAAACGAAAGGCCGGGGTTTGAGCCCGCGCCAGGGAGGACCACAGAACCAAGATTGGGAAGAAACGAATCATCCCTTGGCGTCGAGTTCCATCTTGGCAATGGTTTGCAACTGCATATTGCTGGTACCCTCATAGATCTGTCCAATTTTGGCATCTCGCCAAAATTTTTCAGCGGGGTATTCTTTGGTAAAGCCATTTCCCCCAAAAAGATCGACCGCGCGGGAAGTGATTCGTTCCGCTGCTTGAGAAGAATAAAGTTTAGCCATCGCTGCCGATTCGATGAAGTCCTTGCCTGCATCTTTTAAGCGGGCAGCATTGTAGACCATCAATCTTGCAGCTTCAAGATCTGTTCTCATCTCGGCCAGCTGAAACTGCACGCCTTGAAAATGAGCCAAAGACTTCCCGAACTGTTCGCGGCTCTGTACATACTGAAGAGCGGCCTTGTAAGCGCCGGCGGCGATACCAACCATCTGTGCGCCAATGCCGATGCGCCCTTCATTCAGTGTTTCAATGGCAATTTTATAGCCCTTGCCAACTTCGCCCAAAACATTGCCGGCGGGGACTTCGCAATTTTCGAATAAAAGTTCACAGGTTGAGCTGGCGCGAATGCCCAGCTTGTCTTCTTTTTTGCCAACTTTGAATCCAGGAAATGTTTTTTCCACTAAAAAGGCCGTGATGCCCTTGTAGCCCTTGTCCACATCAATATTTGCGAACACGATGAAAATTCCAGCTTCATTTCCATTGGTAATCCAGAGTTTCGAACCATTGAGAATAAATTTGTCGCCTTTTTGTTCTGCCCTTAATTTCAGGGCAAAAGCGTCAGAACCCGAAGAGCTCTCGGAAAGCGCATAGGCGCCAACCCACTCTTTGGCCATCTGCGGGAGATACTTTTCTTTTTGCGCTTCAGTGCCCCACTTCAAAATAGCATTGGTGACCAAGGTGTTCTGGACATCTAGAAGAACACTGACCGAACCGTCGACCTTTGCCAGCTCTTCGACCGCCAAGCAGGCCATGGTAAAAGTCGCGCCAGCGCCGCCGTATTTTTCCGGAGTTTCAATGCCCATGAGTCCCATTTCAAAAAGTTTTTTAATGAGCTCAGGGTTCATTTGAGCTTTTTCGTCCATGTGTTGAACATGGGGTTTGATTTCGTTTTCTGCGAAATCCCGGACGGCCTCTTGGAAAGCGATTTCTTCTTCGCTGAGCATCGTCAGAGCAGGTCGAGAGTTTTCCATTTTGTTCCTTTCGCTAAGCCTTCCAAGATTAGCTTGAGAGGGGCAGAGCTTCAAGTTTTTAGCGGGGACTTTTGAAATAGAAAAACAATGACAAGAAGCACAAATGAGCACTGGACTTTTGTCTGCAAACGGATACCATTCTTCTATGAGTATGGATCTTTACGAAATTGGTTATCGAGCCGTCATTTATTTTATTCCGTTTCTTTTTGCTCTTTGTTTTCATGAGTACGCGCATGGCTGGGTCGCCAAAATGCGCGGGGACAATACGGCGGAAAAAATGGGACGCTTAACCATGAACCCCATTGTTCACATGGATCCCATTGGAACTTTGGTTTTGCCCTTGATGGCGATCATTTTCCCCACCGGAATCTTTTTTGGTTGGGCCAAACCTGTGCCGGTGAATGAACGCAATCTCAGAAACCCCCGCACAGATATGTTTTGGATCGCGTTGGCGGGGCCGGGAGCCAATCTTTTGCTGGCGGTTATTGCAACCCTCGGAATGTGGACCATGAAGCATTTTTTCATTGGTTCAGATTATTTTCGGCCGATCATTCGTGGGCTTGATTTATTTGTCGGGATCAATCTCTTTCTGGCATTTTTTAATATGATCCCCTTGCATCCCCTGGACGGCGGAAAAATTGCCGCGCGTTTTTTGCCGGCAGATGTGAACTTTAAACTGGAACAAAATCAACATATCACCAGCGTGATTTTGCTCGCTCTGATCCTGATGGGCGCCGTACGATTCTTGGTGATCCCTGTGGATTTTACGCAAAATTTGCTGCGAATTTTATCTCTGGGGTAAAAAATGGCACGACTGATGAGTGGTGTTCGCACCACCGGACAACTTCATTTTGGAAACTATTTTGGCGCCATCAAAACATGGGTGGAGCTGCAAAATCAGTACGAGTGTTTTTTTGGGGCGATGGATTGGCACGGGATGACCTCAAATTATAAAAACTCTTCCGAAGTCATGCCTTGGAATCGAGACATCATCGCCGAGCTCCTGGCTTGGGGGATTGATCCTGAAAAAAATGTGCTGTTCATTCAAAGCTTTGTTCCTGAGCATTTGGAGCTATTTTTAATTTTTGCCAATCTCACTCCGATGGGCTGGTTGGAACGCGTGCCCACTTGGAAGGATGCTGAAGAAGAGAACAAAGCTAACGACACCCACAACTTGGGACGTTTTGCATATCCGGTTTTGCAGGCGGCGGACATCGCCATTTACCAGGCCCAAAAAGTTCCTGTTGGCCAAGACCAGGTTGCTCACTTGGAGCTTTCTCGAGAAATCATTCGTCGATTCAATCATCTCTACAAAGCCCAGCTTCCTGAGCCTCAGCCGGTGCTGACCAAGATGCCCGTGGTGACGGGGCTGGATGGCCGAAAGATGTCCAAGTCTTACGGCAACACCCTATTGATGACCGAGGACGAGAAGTCTCTGCTCAAAAAAGTGCGGGCCATGCCGACGGATCCACAGCGCGTTAGACGCGAAGATCCAGGAGATCCAGATCAGTGCAATGTTTATACATTCCACAAGCTATTCTCCACTGAAAAAGACCTTGAGTGGGTGAATGTTGGTTGTCGTTCTGCGGGCATTGGTTGTGGCGACTGCAAAGGAAGATTAGCTGAAAATATCAACAGTTTATGCGCAGAACCTCGAGAAAAGAAAAAACAGTTGTTGAATCAACCAGAAAGGCTTGATTCAATCATTCGCGACGGTTGTGAGCGGGCGCGCAAAGAGGCCCAGCTGACGCTCCGAATGGTGAAGGAACGCATGAAGTTATGAGTTTGACGATTCAACTGCAAAAATTCGAAGGTCCCCTGGCTCTTTTGCTCTATCTGATCCGCAAAGAAGAGATGGACATCTTTGATATCAAGATCAATGAGATTACCAATCAATACCTTGAATACATCAAGCTGATGAAAGAGCTGGATCTAGAGCTTGCCGGCGAGTTTATCGCGATGGCGGCGACCTTGATTCACATCAAAAGTCGAATGCTTCTTCCTCAGTAC
This sequence comes from Bdellovibrio sp. CG10_big_fil_rev_8_21_14_0_10_47_8, assembly GCA_002773975.1. GTDB lineage: Bacteria > Bdellovibrionota > Bdellovibrionia > Bdellovibrionales > Bdellovibrionaceae > 21-14-0-10-47-8. Next base: position 8,239 of record PEZR01000028.1, on the reverse strand, counting down.
GATGAACACGGCGAAGTTGTCGAGCAAGAGGATCCTCGCAAAGAATTGGTTCAGCGGCTTTTAGAATATCAAAAATATCAAGAGGCTGGCCGGGCTTTGTATGAAAGACCTTTATTGGGCCGAGATCTTTTTGCCAGAGGAGTTCGTGAAAAACTGGAATCTCCGGAGGAAGAGATTGTTCTTGAGGACAATGCATTGTTTTCATTGATATCGGCCTATCGTCTGGCTTTGCGGACGATGAAAAAGAAGGTTCACCAGGTGGCCGCCAAGACTCAGTCGATTGCGAGTCGAATTCTTGAAATCAAGGATCGTTTGATTGTCGGAGTTCAGGTGACACTGAGTGAACTCTTAGGCGCGGCAGAAGATCGCCGTCGCGAACTGCTGATCACCTTTCTGAGCTTGCTGGAGCTGGGCAAAATGGAGCTGGTTTCCGTTTATCAAACCGAGACCTATGGTGAAATTTACATTCAAGCAAAAAAGAATATTGATGCTAGCATGTTAGGTCGAGTTGAAGAGTATGATTCCATGCGAGCCGATGAAATCGCCGCTGCCATGATGGTGGAAGCGCAAAAGGTTGAAGGCGATATTTTGATGGAGGATGACCACGAACAGCATACTCAGCTTAATTTGACTGAGCAGTCGGCCACAGAGTTTGCGTTGACTGAAGAGCAACTGGATCACGATCTCCTAGAGAAGCAAGTTGATGCCGGCATATCTCCGGCCAGCGATGAGGAAATTTTAGCGGCAGAACTTGAGCTTGAGCAGGCTCTGCCGGGCAGAGACATTGAAGGGTAAAATATGGCAAAACAGAAAAAGACTTCAAAAATCAAAGAAGAAATCATCGAAGACGTTACCGAAGAACAAAATATGGACGTTGCTGATGAAAACAGTGATGAGGCAGATTCCGAGCTCCTTGAATTTGGGGTTACAAATATTTTTACCGAAGAAGAAACTGAAACTTTTTTGCCAGAGGTTTCTGATGATGAAGTCTATCAAATGGAAGAAGACGCTGCGGAAGAGCTAGACTCTGTTGAAGGTACGGAACTGGATGCCTATGAGTCCGCTCAAATCGACGAGAGTGAATTTGTCGAGGAAGAAAGACTGGATTCCATTTTGGAAAGCATCTTGTTTGCCTCTGATCGTCCGGTGAGTCTGAATTCTTTGAAGCTTGTTTTTAAAGGCACGAATATCAAAGGTGATAAAATCCGGAGAGCTCTAGATCGTTTTGCTGTGGAGTTGGCGGGAGCAAAACGAGGAGTCACCTTGGAAGAAGTTCCCGGGGGTTTTCAGTTAAGGACCAAGGTAGACAACCTTAACTTTCTCAGCCGAACATTAAAGGCTCGGCAGTTTCGTCTGTCTGGACCTGCGTTGGAAGTTCTGTCGATTACGGCCTATAAGCAGCCGATTATTAAGTCTGAAATCGATGAGATTCGCGGGGTAGAGAGTGGACATTTGCTTCGTGCGCTGATGGAAAAAGGACTTGTGTCTTTCGAGGGGAAAAGTGAGCTCCCAGGAAAACCCATGCTTTATGGGACGACAAAGAAGTTTCTGGAAATCTTCGGGTTGAGAAACTTAAAAGAGTTGCCGACTTTGTCGCAAATTGATGAGCTTTTGCCTGAAGGAATGACCGAGGAAGAGGCTAAGCCAAGTCTCAGCCAACTGACAGACAAGCTCTCTCAGACGATTGGTGGAACTTACTCTGATGGGGAAGAGGAACTCGGAAAGATCACCGATCAATTGAGTGAGATCAATACGAGTTCTGAGTTCTTTGAAAAAGAAAAATTGCGTCAAAAACAAATGAAAGATCGTGATCGAGCAGAAGGCTTGCGCGAAGCTCTTTTGATGAATGAAGAGATAGGCACTCGAGACCGGAATTGGTTAACCAAGTACGATGAAGCTTTGGCGGCAGGGGAAGACTTGGCGACGAGAGAGTGGAATGCCGAAAAAGAACGGGTTCGACAATTGACCCAGGTCTCCGAGCAAAAAGCAGAATCAGTCGACGAAGAAGCCTTAACCGAAGAGTCTTCAGTGGATGAGGACCTTAATAGCCCATTGATGGATGATGATGAAATCGAGGCCCATACTTAAGGGGTTTATTTCCCTTTTTGTACTTTTTCAGCTTTTGGTGATTTTTATTGCCCCGAATGCCAGTTCCTATTTGGGGAGGAGTCTGCTTCCCTTTGTTTTTTCTTACGCAAACCAAATCGGCCTGAATACAACTTGGAACTTTTTTTCCCCGGACCCTGCGCACACAATGTTTACGAAATACATTGTGTGGTTCGAAGATGCAGAGGGAAATGAGCTCAAAGAGGCAGAACATGGGTATATTCCCCCAGAAAAAGAAAACATTGTAACCGACAGTTCAAAACGTCGCTTCTTGTACATGATGAGGTTTTTAATCCTGGATACCCAGCGGATGAAAAGCATCTTGGGGCCTTGGATTTGTCGAAGCCATCCCGGGGCGAGTCTGGTCAAGATGGAGCATATTCTTGAATCAATTCCCACCCTTGAGAGAGCTCAACTGGGGGAAGAACGTCCCGACGAGGGCCGAGTGATGATGGAGATGAGTTATCACTGCAAGCAAGATAAGGATTCGAGCGAGCAAAAAAATCAAAACGAGGAGAGCTTGTGAAAATAACTTCTTGTTTGAGTCGAGGGCTTGCGCTGTGGAATGAATTTTGGTTTGCGCCCCGGCCGTTGCTGAACCTGGCTCTTTTTCGAGTTCTTCTTTGCGGAACAATGTTTGTTCTTTATCTGTCTCGTCAGAGCGACTTGACTCTGTTTTTCACCGACATTGGAATTTTACCAAAGAGTTTGGCTTTTGAGGTCATGCCGCAGTTCTATCGCCCTCCTTGGATGCTGGCGTTTTGGCCGGATGGTTTTGTGCCGTGGGTACATGGTGGGCTGCTGCTTTGTTTATTCCTTGGGATGATCGGCATGGGAGGGCGGGTCGTTCTGTGGGTAGCGACGTATCTCCATTTGGCATTTATCCAGCGCAACTATGGGGTCGTGTTTGGTGCCGATCAGATCGGTGGGATTTTTCTGATGTATCTGTCCTTCGCGCGAGTCAATGATGTGGTCTCAGTGAAGTCCTGGATTCGCGGGGCCCGACAGCGAGAAACTTTTTTTGACGACAAAAAAATGAGCCAGGATTTATTGACCTCGGTAGCATATCGCCTGATTCAGATTCAGGTGTGTGCGATTTATGCCTACTCCGGATTTGAAAAGCTAAAGGGGGCGAGTTGGTGGGATGGCACGGCCCTGTGGAGTGTATTGGCAAATCCGCAGTTTGTGATTACGGATATGACTTGGGTTAAACACTTTGGGCTCGTCATTCCAGTCCTGTCATTTTCGACCATATTCTTTGAAATCTATTTCCCCATTTTGATATGGGTAAAAAAAATAAGGCCCTATTTTCTGGCTGCAGGTGTTTTATTTCATGCCGGCATTGCCGTGTTGATGGCCCTGTATGGGTTTGCATTGGTAATGATTTGTCCTTACATCCTGTGGTTGCAGCCTCAGTGGATTAAAACCTGTCTCAGTTCGAGACGGTAATCTCAGAGTGCTGAGATTAATTGGCTTGAACCTCGATCTTTGTCCTTAAGTGAGACGCTAAACTTTCCGATAAAGTGGCATGGGAAAAGCTTCTGATTTTGAACTGGCATTGAGAGTCTTTTTTCAGTTGTTAAAACGACCATTGATCTTGGTGTTCTGTTTGGGTTTCCTCGTGCTTCCTTATCAAAACTGCTCTGGTTACAATGATCCGTCACCCTTTGGGCTCAATACCACGGATATCAGCTCAATTTCTGGGGATGTCACCCAGCCAAAGCTGAATTCTCCGTTGGGGGCTTTTGATGTCACTATCTATGACAGCATGGTTTCCATTGGTGGAGAGTGCAGTGTGGGGACCTCTGCGAAACACTATATTGAATTGACCGTTCAAGATGACGCCAACAAGTACATAGCTTTGAAAAGTTCAGTAAGCTGTCCTGAATGTTACCGGATGACCAATGCTCGATGTGAACATGGTCGGTATTACGCCACAGTCCCCATCGGTTGTTCTGCCTATCGTGGCACCACCGCCAGTCTCTATCGACTGTCCGGGCAATTGGTAACCTACGATGACAAAAATCAAGAGGTTCGAGCTCCAACAGCCAAGTTTGATCGATTCTTCCAGATTGCTTGGGTGCAGGGATCCTGTTTGTAATGTGAGTGAAGAGTGCAGCTTTTTCTGCTGAGTTCGGTGCTACTGCAATCTCTGCAAAGAGTAATCTCTGATGTGAATCGCCCTTAAATTTTCAGCAAGACCTTCAATAGAGTTTGAGATCTCCAGCGTCGAGGCAAGGCCGGTGTGTTCAATCCACTTTTTGAGATGGTCTGGGTTTTTCAACAAAAACTCGAGCAATTTAGAGGTGTCTTTGCCTTGGCGAAAACTGGTGATTCCCCAGATGGTCAGGGTCTCTTTTTGGCTTTTGGTATCGACTTTCCAAAAAAGAGGAAAAAAATGTGAGGAGCTCAATTTTTCTGTTCGAAAGTCGGCTGAGAGTAAGTTGGGAGAAAGAGTCAGCGGCTGGCTCAGTTCTTTGATCTCAGAAAGCCATTGCGTGGGAGCAATCAACAGATCTGAAGTTTGAGCTTCGGCTTGAAAAAGGTGAAAGTTTTCAACAGATTTGGCATCTGTCAAAAGACCAAAGGAGTCTTCAAATTGACTTAAAAGCGAGTCCGGGATGAGGGCTTTTTCAGAGGTTAGAATCGTAATTGTTGGATTGGCTGGGCCAAAAACCTTTTCCCACAACTTGGGGAAGGCTCCTCGGCTATAGCCAATGCCAAAGCCGAGGCTCAGAGTCAGAAAAAAAAGAACGATGTATTTCTTCCGCACTCAGTACAGAGGTCTCCTTAAAAAGACTCGTCAAAGGAAACAGATCCTGAGACGCCTGTTTGGTAGGCCGAAACGCGTCTTTCAAAAAAGTTAGCAAGCTCTTGCATGTCCTGCAATTCCATAAATGGAAAGGGATTTTTCACATTGAATCTGGGCTCAATGTGCAAGCTTTCCAATCGTTGATCAGCGACAAACTCCAGATACTGACGCATATCTTTCAGCGAGAGGCCTGCAACGCCATGATCCAAGATATCTTTTGCAAAAGCCATCTCACAATCAATGGCATCTTCTATCATTTGCAGAATCATTTCGTTCATTTGTTCGTTGAACAAGTTGGGTTCCTCTTTGCGAACGGTTTGAATCACTTCATTGGCAAAAGCAATGTGCATGCTTTCATCGCGAAAGACCCAATTGGTTCCAGTAGCGAGGCCTTGCAGCAAACCTTTTGAACGCAAGAAATAAACATAGGCAAAGGCAGCAAAGAAAAACAGACCTTCAATGCAAGTCGCAAAACAGATCAAATTCATGACAAATTTACGACGATCTTCCAGGGTTTTTAAAGAGTCCAGATCGTTGATGGAATCAATCCACTTAAAGCAAAAGTCAGCTTTAGCTTTGATCGACGGAATGTTGTCCACTGCAGAAAAGGCCTTCGCTCTTTCGTCAGGATGTGGAATATAGGTATCGAGCAGTGTCAGGTAAAACTGGACATGCAGGGCTTCTTCGTAAAGCTGTCTGGACAAATACAAACGCGCCTCAGGTGAGTTGATGTGTTTGTACAGATTGAGCACCAGATTGTTGCCGACAATGGAATCGCCCGTGGCAAAAAAAGCCACCAATCGGCCGATCAAATGTTTTTCAGCCGGAGTCATTTTCTGGTGTAAATCCACCAGGTCGGTTGAAAAGTCCACTTCATCCACAGTCCAAGTGTTTTTAATCCCATTTCGGTACATTTCATAAAAGGTGGGATATTTCATGGGTCTTAATGTGAGGTTAAATCCGGGATCGAGAATCATTTTAAGCTCCTTTATTGACAAGCTTCGCAGGCTTCGGGGTTTTCAAGAGAACAGGCAATCACTTCAGAGTCTGAATAGGATTTTCCCATTTCAGTTGCTGGAGCCTCTGCTTGGGCTTGGGCTGTTAAAGAGATACTGGGAGTGCTTACGTTTGTTGATTTTTTAACAGTGGTTTTCGCAATCCCAGTCGCGGGACGAGAGCGAAGATAATAAGTTGTCTTCAGGCCTCTTTTCCAAGCGTACATATACATGGAAGAAAGTTTTCCAATCGTTGGCGCATCGGTAAAGAGATTTAAAGACTGGCTTTGGTCAATGTAGGCTCCACGCTCGGCGCCCATATCAATCAAAGACTTCATGGGAACTTCCCAAACAGTGCGGTAAATTTCTTTGAGTTCCTGAGGAATGACTTGGAGGTCTTGGACGGAACCTTCGGACAATTTAATCTCATTGCGAAGTTCTTCGTTCCAGAGCCCCAGAGCTTTGAGCTCAGAGACTAAGTACCGATTGACCTGCATAAACTCACCAGAAAGAGTTTCTCTTTTAAAGAGATTTGAAATCTGTGGTTCTGTGGCTTCATAGCAGCCAACAATCGAAGCAATTGTTGCGGTGGGCGCAATGGCAATGAGCAAAGAGTTTCTCAATCCAGTAACTTTGATTTTTGCGCGCAGCTCGTCCCAACGAGCTGAATCCGTTGGTTCAACACCCCAAAGATCAAATTGAAGCAATCCTTGAGCCGCTTTGGTTTCAGAAAAGGAACTGTGAGGGCCATGCTGCTCAGCCAATTCATTGGAAGTGACCAGTGCATTGTAATAGATCTCTTCTTGAATGCGCCTTGAAAGTTCGCGGGCTTTGTCGCTGTCAAAAGGCCATCGAAGTTGGAAAAAGACGTCTTGAAGGCCCATGATTCCAAGGCCGACGGGTCTCCATCGATGATTGGAGCCTTCCGCCTGAGGAATTGGATAGAAATTGATATCGATCACACGGTCCAGATATTTGACGGCTGTGCGAACAGTTTTTGCCAACTTTTCAAAGTCAAACTGACCATTAACAACGTGGCGACTCAGATTGACTGATCCCAGATTGCAGACGGCAGTCTCTTTATTGGAAGTCACTTCTAAAATTTCAGTGCAAAGATTAGATAGGTGGATCACATTTTCAGGCAGGCCCGTTTGATTGGACTTTAGATTGGAAGCATCTTTAAACGTCATCCAGCCATTGCCAGTTTGAGCCAGGGTTTTCATCATACGAACATAGAGATCTCGGGCTTTGAGCTGACGCATGAAAAGGCCTTGAGATTCGGCCTCGACATAAGCTTTCTCAAAAGCTTCGCCGGTGAGATCAACCAAGTGCGGAACAATGCGTGGGTCAAACAGGGACCAAGTCTCATCTTTTTCCACGCGTTTCATGAATAGGTCGGGGACCCAGTTGGCCAAATTTAAGTTATGGGTTCTTTTGGCTTCGTCGCCCGTGTTATCACGAAGTTCTAAAAACTCTTCAATGTCTGCGTGCCAAGTTTCCAAATAGACACAGGCAGCCCCTTTGCGTTTTCCGCCTTGGTTCACAGCAGAAACGGAGCTGTCCATTGTTTTAAGCCAAGGGATGACTCCGTTAGAATGACCATTGGTGCCTTTGATCAAAGAGCCGCGAGCTCTTACTCGGTGATAAGCAACGCCAATGCCGCCGGCAAACTTGGATAACAAGGCCATGTCTGTGTATTTGTCATAGATTGAGCGCAGATCATCTTCTGGAGAGTCGCAAAGATAACAAGAAGACATCTGAGGTCGAACTGTTCCTGAGTTAAACAAAGTCGGCGTCGAGGCCAAATAGTCATGGGATGAGATTAAACGATAAAATTCGGAAGCCTCTTCCACGGACTGAGCTAAACCACAGGCGACACGCATGAAAAAGTATTGTGGAGTTTCGAAGACCTGGCGGCTTTTGGGATTTTTCAAAAGATAACGATCGTAGATTGTGCGAAGACCAAAGTATTCAAATCGATCCGTGCGAAAGGGCTCTATCGAAGCGGATAGGGCGGCCTTGTTTTTTTCCACAAAGCGGAAGGTAGATTCCCCAATCAGGCCGGCGTTGTAGCCTGCGGTCACCGAGTCTGCAAAAGACTGAATTTTTTGTGAACGAACTTCTTCGTCCACGTAGATGGCCAGTAGGCGTGCGGCCAGACGAGAGTACTCAGGATCTTCGCTGATCAATAGAGACGCGGTCTGAATACAGAGATTATCCAGCTCGTTGGTGGTCGCGCCATCATAAAGACCACTGATAGCTTTGGTGGCAACCCGAAGCGGGTCGACAGTGGGGATTCCGTAGCAGCAGCCGGTAACTCGTTCGA
>PEZR01000045.1:3532-6556 GCA_002773975.1 Bdellovibrio sp. CG10_big_fil_rev_8_21_14_0_10_47_8 | reverse complement strand
TGATTTTGGTCGTAAACGAGATGAAAAACGTCGAAATAAAGGTGGCGGTGTTGCTGAAGGCGGCGCGGCCCGGCCGGCAGAAGAAGGCGAAGTTAAGCATTTTGATGCCGCCGAATTCCGTAAGCGAGAGATGGTCTTTCAGCCAAAAAAGAAAAAGGGAATTCTCAGTCGTCCAGCGATGCAAACTCAAATCACAAAACCAAAAGCATCGAAACGAGTAATCAAAGTCAATCAAACCATCCGGGTCAGTGATTTGGCCATGGAGATGGGACTCAAGGCTCCGGCCCTCATCAAAGCTTTGATGAAAAATGGTGTTATGGCAGCGATCAATACCGATTTGGATTTTGAGACGGTAGCGTTGATTTTGCCAGAGATGGGATTCGAAGCAGTGAATTCATTCAAGTCTGCAGAAGAAGTGATTGTAGAAACGGCATTTGGGGACATTGATGCCGAGCCAGTAATTCGTCCTCCCGTGGTGACAATCATGGGTCACGTTGATCACGGCAAGACCTCTTTATTGGATGCAATTCGTAATGCCAACGTCGCTCAGGGCGAGGCTGGGGGAATCACTCAACATATCGGGGCTTATCAAGTTAAGACTGAAGATGGGCATGTCATCACATTCTTAGATACTCCTGGTCACGAAGCCTTTACAGCTATGCGTGCTCGTGGCGCCAATGTGACTGATATTGCAGTGATTGTTGTCGCGGCGGATGATGGAGTGATGCCTCAGACGGCGGAAGCCATCAGTCATGCGAAAGCCGCTGGCGTGCCAATGATTGTCGCTATTAATAAAATGGACAAGCCGGGTGCAAATCCAGAGCGAATCAAACAACAGCTCACTGAGTATGAAGTCGTCCCTGAAGAGTGGGGCGGAACAACAATGTTTGTTGGTGTTTCAGCAGTGAAAAAGACCGGTATCAAAGAGCTCTTGGAACAGATTCATCTCATCGCTGAAGTTGGAGAGCTTAAAGCAAATCCAAAACGTTCAGGAACTGGGGCCGTCATCGAGGCTCGTCTTGAAAAAGGACGAGGCCATGTGGCCACCATCCTTGTGAAAGATGGAACAGTTAAAATTGGTCAACAGATTGTGGCTGGAACAGTCATGGGTCGCGTAAAAAGCATGATCAACGATCGTGGCGAACGAATTGAAGAAGCAGGACCTGGTTTGCCAGTAGAGCTGCTGGGACTGAATGGTTCTCCTCAAGCGGGTGATCAGTTTGATATTGTGAAAGATGAAAAAGCGGCCGAAGAGGCTGTTGGAATTCGTCGAGAAATTTCTGACAAAGCAAAAATGGTAACCAATAAAATTTCGTTGGATGATATTTTTGCAAAAGCAAAACAGGGCGACCTGAAAGAGCTGAACGTGATTTTGAAGGCCGACGTGATGGGTTCTATGGAAGCTATCAACAGTATGTTTTCAAAGGTCAGCACTCCCGAAGTGAAGTTGAAGGTTATTCATTCCGCAGTCGGTGGAGTTACTGAGTCCGACGTTCTTTTGGCGTCAACTGCGAAGGGAATTGTTGTCGGTTTCAATGTTCGTCCAGATGGCGGAGCTACAGCCGCCGCCAAACGAGCGGGTGTGGAAATCCGTACCTATTCGGTGGTCTATGAATTGATGGATGACATGAAGAAAGCCATGACGGGTCTGTTAACTCCAGACATCGTTGAAAAAGTCATGGGCCGTGCGGAAGTTCGAAATACCTTTACAGTGCCCAAAGTGGGAACAATCGCTGGATGTTTTGTGGTTGACGGAAAAATTCAACGAAGTCATCAGGCTCGTCTGGTTCGTGATGGAAAAATCATTTACGAAGGAAAAATTTCGTCATTAAAACGATTCAAGGACGATGCGCGCGAAGTCGCTCAGGGTTTTGAATGTGGTATTGGCATCGAAAACTTCAATGACGTCAAAGTAGGGGATGTGATTGAGGCTTTTGTTAAAGAAGAAGTGGCTCGAGAGCTGACTTCGATGCCTGCGGAGGCATAATTTTCATGAAACATCGAAGTACTGGACGCTCTGCTAAGGACGAGAGCGGCCGTCGCGTGATGCGGGTTGAGCAAGAAGTTCAAAAAACCATCGCTCAATTTTTAATTTCAGGATTTCGCCTGCCTTTGCCTGGTTTGGTGACAATTTCTCGTGTTTCGATGGCCGGCGATCTGCGAACCGCCAAGGTCTATGTCAGTGTGTTGGGCGCCGATGATGAACGCAATCAAGCCTTAGAGACTTTGCAAAGCCGAGCCTTTGAAGTGCAAAACTTCATCGGTAAAGAGTTGCGAATGCGGTATTGTCCAAAATTGAGTTTCTACCTAGATGATACTACGGAACATGTCTTAAAAATTGATCGGATCCTGCACGAACTCGACCAACAAAAAAAAGAACAATCAAAGCCTGAGGGCAATGAAGATACTGCCGGCGATTCCGAGTCAGGAGATCAGGGATGAATTATTCTGAGATTTTTGAAAAAGCCTGGAGAGGAATGAAAGACAATCTGGCCTTGGCTGCGGGCCTGACATTTGTTTTTTTAGTTGGTCTCTGGGTGGTCAGTTTGATTCCCTTTTTTGGTTTGATTGTCTCTAGCCCAATGACCTTTGGTTATATCCGTTGTTTGGATCGTCTTCGTCGAGGAGAAGTTTTTGAGTTTGCAGATTTTTTCTGGGGTTTTACCAGTCTCAATCGATTGATTCAGATCTCAATTCTTGGGGCTATTCATTTATTAGGTTCGCTGGTGGGCTTTTGTTTACTGATACTCCCCGGAGTCTGGTGGGGGATCGCGACCAGTTGGGCTTCTAGTTATTTTGTTTTAAAGAATCAAGATGGGATGGAGTCAATTCGGGCTTCTTTGCAAATTACCAAGGGGCGCTGGTGGTCCATGTTTGGATTAATGCTTCTTATTGGTATTCTAAATTTAGCCGGAGTCTTGATGTTGGGCCTTGGGATTTTAATTACAATGCCTCTGACATTTTTGGTTTTTCTCACTGTCGTTGATTCTTATGCCGATCGTCCACCGCCAGCAGTTGTGGTTG
>PEZR01000045.1:0-3524 GCA_002773975.1 Bdellovibrio sp. CG10_big_fil_rev_8_21_14_0_10_47_8 | reverse complement strand
GAAGGATTTTGCAAACCAAGTCAGTGGGTCACAGCGGAACCTTGGATCCAATGGCGTCGGGCTTGATGGTCTTGCTCATTGGTGAGGCCACCAAACTCAGTCAGTATATTTTAGAAAAAAATAAAGGTTATCAGCTCAAAGCCAAGTTGGGAGTTGAAACAGACACCCTGGACATGACTGGAAAAGTTTTGCGGACCGAGATGGATCTGCCCGCTCCGGAGAGAGTCAAAGAAATTGCCTCCGAGCTGCATGGAGAGCTGAATCTCCAGGTGCCCATTTTCTCGGCAACCAAGGTCGATGGCAAAAGGCTTTATGAATATGCTCGTAAAGAGCAAGAAGTGGCCCTTCCCCATAAGATCATGACCTTTTTTGACCTTCAATGGATTGACCAGGGCTTGGATTTTATAGAGCTTTCAATCCGTTGTTCAAAAGGGGCCTATATTCGCGCCTGGGTCGATCTTTTAGGAAAAAAATTGGGTGTAGGTGCTGCTCTGAGTGAGCTGGTTCGCACTGAGTCCATGCCTTTTCACCTGAGTCAGGCCTTGAGCTTAGAGCAACTGGCAGAGCAAATGTCGATTCTTGGCAGTGATCTGGAAAAACTGGAGCGCGGTTTTGTCCCTATGTCCGCAGCTCTTCCTGAGGCCAGATCTGTGCGGGTTCAGGGGCAGGATCAGGCCATGATTCTCAATGGTTTGATTTCTCATGATCTGAGAGCTCAGTTGATCTCTGCTTATCGTCCTGGGCAGGGGGATCTGATCAAGATTCTGTCTCAAAGGGAGGGCGAGATGCTGGCTCTGGTGGGCCTTGAGCCGGGCCGGGGGTTCGTCGTTAAAAGAGGCTTTCGATACGGAACAAAGTAAAGTCTTTTCAAGAGCTTATTCATCCAAAAGGGGTTGACTCACACCCTTCATCCCTTTAAAACCTAAGCCACCAATGAGACTCGGTGATCGACAGCCATGACGATCACAAGGGTTCATTGAAGTGCGAAACAAAAACATTTCAATCAATATGGGAGGACGATAATGGCCGTCACAAAAGTACAAAAAGAAAACATTCTAAAAAAATTTGGTCGCGGGGATTTGGACACCGGAAGTTCCGAAGTTCAAGTGGCTTTGTTGACTGCAGAGATCAACGAGATGACAGGGCATTTTACAACTCACAAGAAAGACCATCATGGTCGTCGTGGTTTGTTGAAGGCGGTAAACCAACGAAGAAAACTGTTGGATTATCTGAAAAGAACTGACGTAAAAAAATACGAGTCTTTGATCAAAGAACTCGATATCCGAAAATAAGTTTAAAAGGCCTCTTCGGGGGCCTTTTTCGTTTCTTGTTCGTTTTTAAAAATTAGACAATTCTCAACACGAAGCAGACGACAAAGAAATTTGCAGTCTCCTGAAAATTGGGATCAGAAAAATAACTGCTGATGGACAAAGAAGAACCCTCAGCCCACCCCGACGAAATAAGATCGGGTCAAGAAACGCTCCCCCACAAGGGTCGTTTCAATAAAGGAGAAGATAATGAAGACAACTGTGACAACTCTCGTGGGAGATAAACAAATCACAATTGAAACGGGTCGCATGGCAAAACAGGCCGATGGTTCTGTTGTTGTTTCCTGTGGCAACAACATGGTCCTGGTGACAGCTGTTTGTTCAAGAAAGACCTCAACTCTCGATTTTTTCCCACTCACGGTTGAATACATTGAAAAATTTTATGCCACTGGAAAAATTCCCGGTGGATATTTTAAACGTGAAGGCCGACCAACGACAGATGCAATTTTAACCGCTCGTTTGATCGACCGTCCAATTCGCCCTAAATTCCCCGAAGGTTTCCGTCATGAAACACAAGTCGTTGCAACTGTTCTGAGTGCTGATGGGACTTTCCCGACAGATATCTTGGCAAGCTTGGGGGCTTCGGCTGCTTTGCACATCAGTGACATCCCCTTTGATGGCCCAACCGCGGCCATTCAAATTGCACGAGTTGATGGGCAATTGATCGCCAACCCAACACCATTGCAGTTGGAAAAATCAGACATGAACGTCATCGTGGCCGGAACTCGTCATGGTATTTTGATGGTTGAGGGTGAGTGTAAGTTTATTTCTGAAAGTGACATGTTGGGAGCTTTGAAGTTTGGACACCAAGCTTTGATGCCACTGTTGAATGCGCAAGACGAGTTGCGTGAAAAAACAGGATCCAAATCTAAACGGGCATTTGCGGTTGCATCCGTGGACGCTGATTTTAGACAAAAAGCCGAAGAAGTTCTGAGCCCCAAGATTGAAAAGGCTCTGGCTATTCGTGAAAAAATGGAAAGATACGCAGCCTACGCCGCAGCTGAAGATGAGGCTGCCAAAGCTCTTTTGCCAGCGATCACAGATGACAAAATCCGAGAAGCTCGTGCCAAGGAGCTTAAGTCAGTTTCTGAAGATCTTAAATACCGTCTGTCTCGTGAGCAGATTCTTTCTAAAGGCCTGCGTGTTGATGGACGAGATACAAAAACAGTCCGACCGATTTCAAATGAAGTCGGCATTTTGCCTCGAGCCCATGGCTCGGGATTGTTCACCCGTGGCGAAACCCAGGTTCTGGGCACAGTGACTTTGGGAACTGGTGACGACGAGCAAATGATTGATTCCTTGTTGGGAACAGAAAAACGCAAGTTCATGTTGCATTACAATTTTCCTCCGTACTCTGTCGGGGAAGTGGGGCGATTTTTCGGTCAAGGTCGTCGTGAAATTGGTCACGGGAACTTGGCAGAGCGAGCTCTCAAGGCCGTTATTCCTGATTTTGAAAAATTCCCTTACACCATTCGTATTGTGGCGGATGTTTTGGAAAGCAATGGTTCTTCGTCAATGGGGACCGTTTGTTCCGGCACTATGGCCTTTTTGGATGCCGGCGTTCCGATCAAGGGCAATGTGGCTGGAATTGCCATGGGATTGATCAAAGAGGGCGACCGAGTGGCAGTCTTGACCGACATCTTGGGTGATGAGGATCATCTGGGGGACATGGATTTCAAAGTTGCAGGAACAACTCAGGGAATCACGGCTGTGCAAATGGATATCAAGATTGATTCTGTTAATTTCCAAGTGATCGAGACAGCCTTGAACCAGGCCAAAGAAGGTCGAGCCTTTATTTTGGGGGAAATGGAAAAAGTAATTTCTGTACCAAGAGGCCAGATCTCTGAATTTGCACCACGTATTGAGACCATCAAAATTCACCCAGATAAAATTCGTGAGGTGATCGGTTCTGGCGGAAAAGTGATCCGAGGGATTACTGAAGCAACAGGTGTAAAAATTGAAATCGAAGATGATGGGACGATCCATATCGCATCAGCGGATCCTGCTGCGACGAAAAAAGCCATCGCTATCATCAATGATATTTGCGCTGAAGCAGAAGTCGGAAAAACCTACCGGGGTCGAGTGGTCAAAATTGCAGACTTCGGAGCTTTTGTTGAGATTCTTCCGAACACCCAAGGTTTGTTGCATATTTCTGAAATTGCCCACGATCGAATTCGTTCGGTTACAGATGTCTTG
>PEZR01000029.1 GCA_002773975.1 Bdellovibrio sp. CG10_big_fil_rev_8_21_14_0_10_47_8 | reverse complement strand
CTACTGCTTTCGTCTCACATCAAATGAGACCTGGACTTCCCACTCTAGCGGATCCATCCAACTATCTCCTGGGCCATCTAGATCAACGAAGCTTTCCAGGATCTCTTCGATGTCATATTGAGATAGTTCTTGGAGGCCCTTTCTGCCTTTCCCAGCCACAGCCTCGATCAGGTCTTCTTCTGTCTCAAAACCTCCATCTCCATCAAGGCTGAGGTATCTCTTGGGTGGCTCAAAACTATCTCCCAATGCCCGCTGACATGCCTCTTCTCTAATGAGATCAATGTCTTCGGCCATATCGTAATCATAGTCCAGGCAAACCTCACGATAGACTCTCAGCTTGTCCCTCTCGGAAAGAGCCCCGATGCCCCGACTCAACTCTGCCTCATGCTCTTCGGCTTCAGGCAAGTCCAGAAAGCCCTTTCCATCCGAAGCATAGTGAACGATTGCAGTCCTGCTTTCAATAGCCATCTCGGTTTTTCCTTTCAGACAAAAGTAGGGAAGGAGGGATTCGACCCCACACGCCGCTCTCGCGACAACACATTTTGAGTGTGCCTCGTCTACCAATTCCGACACTTCCCCGATTTTTTATTCTTACCTGTCCAGTTTTTTGTTTGTGCATGACAGTTTGGGCACAAAATATTGAGATTTTCTATCCTATTGTCTCTTTTATCTCCGTTGATGTGGTGAAGTTGTAAGGGTATCTCACCTCCCTGCCATTCTCTTTTTCCACATTCTTCACAAGTTTTGTCTTTTAATCCCTCTCTGAATAATCTATTCTTCAGAGAATAAGTGTTGATATAGGTGCTATCCTTTACCAATATGTCGGTCATCGGCATCTTGATGGAAGGACTATTTCCTTTGTTCCATCCTTGCCCTGAAAAATGTGAGGTGTCTAGCCCACACTCTTCAATTGCCCTCTTTAAGGCTTCATGGGCACTGCCGCATCCATTTAGTCCTAAAGTCAGAAGTGTTTCCCGATAAGACCTTGATTCCTTTACGGCGATGGCAAGCTGCTTCTTGCTATACCTCTTCTCTCTGCCTTTCCAAAAGTGTGAGGTATCTAATGCAATAATCTCACACTCTTTTTGGAGCCTCTTATAATTGGCACTGCTAGCTGCTAATCCCAATCTTTCCGACAGGCTCTTCCAACTCGAACTATTCGGGACTTCTTTCTCAAGAAGATCCCTGCTCCATCTTTTCTTCATCAAAGACCTCCATTATCTATATTCTTCGATGATTGTGGAGATTCCTTCTTGTGCGTTTACCGTTTCACCACTTCCCCAAAGTAGGCGAGAGAGGACTCGAACCTCCAAGGGCCTCTCGACCCGCCAGATCCTAAATCTGGTGCGTTTACCATTTCGCCACTCACCCAAGCTGTTCTTCAATTATACCACGGCGAAGCCGCTTTGTCAAGATCCTGGGAGAAATTCTTCCTGGCTGACGGCTCAAACGATTTCGTAAATGTCGAGCACCTCTACGTCATAATGGTCGAATCTTTCTTTTCCTGCCAAGTCATATCTCTTTCGTTGCCTTTGTTTGGGCCACGAGTTATGATCCTCTTGCCGCGTTTATAGAGAGCTACTTGAGCCAAGAAATCTTGAAGCTCCTCGGCCGTCGAGAACTCTTCCATCTTTGTGTAAGTTATGTCTCTGCCGGTCCAGCCGCCATATCCATATTCTTTTTCTGATTTCTCAGCTATAACTAGATATGCCATTTTGTTTCTCTCAAAATACCGGGGCCGAGACTCGAACTCGGATCCACGCCTAATCTGGGCTTACGGGTTATAAATCCGCGACTCTACCTATTGAGCTACCCCGGCAAACCTTTATTTTTCCAATAGCTTCTTGTGCAACCTTTTCATGATAATGGTAGACATTCCATCTGGATGTCCCAAGTCTGGATCCTTTTCTGTGGCCATGATCGCATTACAGTCTTCTTTTAAAGCCTTGTTATCCCCCCATAGACCGTAATGGTTCCGAATGAACATTCCCAAAGAAAAGTGTAAACCCATAAGGTCCTTCTCTTCCATTCTTCGCAAAGCTTTGAGGTCGTCTTCTATAAGAGTGGCTTCAAGATCTGCGACAACCTTTTCGACGGTATCAAGATTTGACCAGCCTTTCACTTCCGTTTTCGGTTCTGGATCAGGCTCAGGTTCGGCCGGATCTTCGACATATTCAAAGGCACTGTGCTCAATAGTGCAGGGAATCTCTGTCCCCTCAGCATTGAGCAGCTTGACCGTGAAGATGTCATGGCCTTCCAGGTCTTGTTCTTCGCAGTGCAACGTCAGATAGATCTTCATTCGGTGCTCCTATTCTTTTTCAATCATTTCAACCACTCTGTTGACGGTGGGGCCATAAATCATGTCTACCAAAAGAAATCTAACCATTTTAGGATCGGCCTGTCCTTTGGCGGCTTTCATGACTTGTCCCACCAGGAAATTAAAGGGCTTCTCAGCTTCTGGCGTCATCTCCCTGAGAATCTGAACTCTCCAATCATCAGGATCGTCATACGGCTTACTTTCTTTAGTCGGAGATGCAGCATACGGGCCTAGCTTTCTTGTTCTGAGGAAATCATCCAATGTTTCAGTCGCCATTGCTTTTCCTTTCAGTCCCACCGCATCTCAATAACCAACATGCTATCCACCAATTCTCCGATTCGTAATCGTTTTAGCACGACATGCCCGATTCGTAATCGTTTTGGCACCAGTGTAATCGTTTCGGCATCGCTCGGCCCCATTGTAACCGGATGGGTGGGGGAGGATTCGAACCCCTAGCCGTCTATAGGATGTGGTCTACAGCCACACGCACATCACCAGTTGTGCCTTACATCCGCCACCCGAAAGTTTGGTGGACAGGGGTGGACTTTAACCACCGTTTTACCCCTGGCCCTTTGAAGACCCTTGGTCTGTTCTAGTCATCTAAACTACCTGTCCAAAAAGTAGGAGCAGAAGGGTTTGAACCTTCGTTTTCCCCCGCGATCAAGGCTAGCATTAAGATCACGAAGGACGTTCTGCCGAGTCGATTTGACCCTTCTAGTCACAAGCTGAGGTGATCAGCCCCAAGTTGCTTTCGATTGAACTATGCTCCCAAAGGGGGAGGGGTGGACTCGAACCACCGACCTCCAGTGATTTCTTTTTAAGGAAACCATGGCGCTCTAACCACTGAGCTACCTCCCCAAATAGAAACCAAGTCTTATCTGTTAGACGACCGGACCTCTCCGGGCGAGTTTCGACACGCATTCGGTTTCTCTTCGCAAGATATTGGCCGTATCTCACGGGTTTGTCTGCGTCCAGACAGTAGTGAAGGCAGGATTCGAACCTGCGACCTAACGGTTATCGGCCGTTTGCTCTACCAACTGAGCTACTTCACCATAAACAGCAACGCTGCAACCTCTTCTAAGCCCCGCACTTGCGGAGGAGGCCCTGTTTTATCTTTGGCGTTGCTGAAGTGGGAGAGGGAGGACTCGAACCTCCGTAGGAGTTACCCGGCACGTTTACAGCGTGCGCCCTTTGCCGCTCGGGTCACTCTCCCAATGGGGACAGGCAAAGCCCGTCCCGCTGGGAACTTTCAGCTACTATATTCTTCTGTCAAAGTTCGCGCCGAGGCGCTTTGAGACATTTGTCTCAGTGTCCAAGGCGGGAGTCGAACCCGCACGACCTTTCGGCCACCAGTCCCTCAAACTGGCGTGGCTACCATTACACCACCTGGACTTAACTATAGGCAAGGGGAGATTCGAACTCCCAAGGGATTTTACTCCCCACAGGTTCTCGACCTGCTGCGTTTACCGTTTCGCCACTTGCCCGAACTTTCAGTATCCCCTGCGTCCCAGGACAACTGCCGCTGCACCAGCGCCGAGTCCGATGACCCAAAGGACTCCAACTATCAGTCCTGTCATTTTGTTCCTCCTTCTTTTCTAACATGCCGCCGCCCCGGTTCGAACGGGGACCTCAAGTTCTTCAGACTAACGTGACACACCAGTTACACCACAGCGGCAAACCTTATACTAAACCGTCCATTTTGTGACCTTTATAGTTTAGTGCTTCCTTCACGAAATCATCCCTAAATCTACTGGAATGCAAGATATTATGACATCTTGAACAAACCAAATCACACTTATTTAGTTCTTCCTTTACTACATCCCAACTTTTGTTCATAATCCCGCTCACTGTAAAATCCTTTTCATTAGGATCCCTATGATGGAACTCATAGGCTGAATATTCTTCTACTTTCCCTTTCCACCCACAAATCTTGCATTCGCTACTAAGATATTTTACAGCAGCTATTTTACATCTGGTCCTTCTTATGGAAACTCCACAACTGTTACAAACATTTCTCCTTTTGGTCTCTGATCCACATATTCTACATATCTTGGGCTTCGCCTCACCTTTATTATACTTATTCTTTTGAGTTTTTAGCCCATATTTCGAAAGCCAGTATCTAACATTCGTCTGACTTTTATCCAATTTTTCGGCTATTTCTCGGGTGGATAGCCCGCTGTTGATTAGTTCTTCTAGGACTTTAGCTTTCATAGTGTACCTCTTATATCAGAAGTTCTCACTATGTACGGCCAATTCCTTCTACCAACTGAGCTATCTTTTCACCTTATGGGAAGAGAGGGATTTGAACCCCCGCATTCTCGCGGCTTCAACGCGAAGCTCTACCGGGCTGAGCTATCTTCCCTAGTTGTATAGGGCACTGTCTTGCTTTTAGACGACCCAGGGACGGAACCCCTGGACTTGGATTTGAACCAAGATTTTTGCCCGATGGGTGCAGTGGGATTCGAACCCACGATGGGCCTTTGCCTCTAGATTAAGAGTCTAGTTCCTTCGCCACTCGGTCACACACCCAAATTGTTGTTTTCTACCACGATCCGCCCATTTTACTTCTCCTTAAAGTATCCCATAGGCTCTCGCCCATTTCCTCACGGTGTTGTCGCTGACTCCATATTTTCTACCAGTAGCCAATATGGATGTCGTCTCTATTTCCTTTTGTAAAACCTCTTTGGATGGTCTTTCTACTTTTCTATGAGCCTTCCGACTACATTCGGTGGAACAATACTTCCTTCTTTTTTGTCCTCTGAACTCTTTTTTGCATTCAGGGCACATGTTCTTATGGAGCCTACTGCCTTTTGTGGGTTCGGGCTTTTCTCTTCCCCATAACCAAATATCCAACTCCCCATGATAATCGAAGACATCATCTAGGAACGACTGATCATTTTGTAATGTCGCATGTATCCTCCCGTGACAATTGTTGCAAACTAGATCACATTTGTCAAGTTCCGCTTTTATCTTAACCCATGAAAGTCTATCGTATTTATCGGATATGGCGAAATCCTTTTCGCTAGGGTGTCTATGATGGAATGAAAAGATTCCCACCATATCTTCCTCGCATTCTAGTCCGCATTTCTTACATTTTCCTCCAAGATATTTAATGGCCGCCAGTTTATTGCGCCATCGCTTAATCTTAACACTATAGGCATCATATCTATATCTACTCATCTGAACCACCTATACTGGTTATATCTATTGATTCAGG
Organism: Bdellovibrio sp. CG10_big_fil_rev_8_21_14_0_10_47_8; assembly: GCA_002773975.1. Classification (GTDB taxonomy): domain Bacteria; phylum Bdellovibrionota; class Bdellovibrionia; order Bdellovibrionales; family Bdellovibrionaceae; genus 21-14-0-10-47-8. The sequence continues at coordinate 1,300 of PEZR01000029.1, read as the reverse complement.
AAATCAGTATAGGTGGTTCAGATTTTATACCCCTGGAAGGACTCGAACCTTCAACCTCGCGGTTACTTACCAACTACAGCTTTCGCTGCCAACATTCGTTGTTTGTGGTCTGGACTTTCTCTTCATCCCGAAGGATGGATCACGTAAAGTCTCTACACACGGTCTTGTGACCTTGCTCGGGATTGCCAGTTAAGGGTTCCCCGAATTAGTGATCTTTTCCATTGGAGATTTCTCCCCAAGGCTCCCACTAAGAGCCGCTTGCTCTGACCAGTTGAGCTACAGAGGCAGGATTGTTTGCGCTATTCTATTGTCAATGTCCGACAATTTTGCAGGTGTGCTATTACGCCAAAGGGCAGCGCCCCATTGCTGGTTTGCGCACCGTCTGCCACGATTTTCCACCGGGCACATCACAACTTTGTGCCACCTTAAAGGCCCGACACTATGTTGCATTTCGCACCTTGGGTGGTCGCCAGTCCCACTCCTTAGAGGGTAGCTGCTTCTAAGCTAACCTTCCTGCAAAGCTTGTTATCAATGTTCCGAGACTTTCGTCCCGATGGGTATGGTGGGACTCGAACCCACGTTGAGCTTTTCGCTATCGGCTTAAAAGGCCGTTGCCCTCGCCACTAGGCCACATACCCAAACTCTATTCTTTTATCAAGTACCCCCGGCAGGACTTGAACCTGCGACGTTCGGATTAAAAGTCCGCTGCTCTACCAACTGAGCTACGGAGGCATGATTTCGTGGATTATACGACGTGCTGGCCTGCTTGTCAAGTGGTTTTTTGGAACTGGTGAATTCGGGTGGCCGGGGGGTCGTATGGCTTAGCTCAGGTGTTTATACAAGAAGGCAAAGCCATCAAGCGCGAGGCTGCGCTTAATGTTGCTTGCTCCTATGATGTAGATTGTGTGTTCCATCTTCTTGTCACCTGACGCGATGCAGTCTCCTACACCGACGTTCCTATTATATCTCCCCATTCTCGGAATGTCAAGCAGATTCCTGGAATTTCTTGAACCAGTTCATGAATTCATAAGAAGTCTTCCCGAAACACGCCGAGAAGGCGACCGAACCATCCGGGCGGCACGTAACTTCTACCGTGGCTTCAGGAGTCATATCGAACCAATACTTGACTTCGACCTTTGCTCCAGGCATTGCAAAAACTGGAACTTCTTCCCCGTTGATATTGATAGTCTCCCGCCAATTATACTGGTAGATAACTTGCAAAATAGATTGCAGACTCTCATGGTCCTCGCAGAAGAAAAAGACATAGCAATCTCGCCTATCATTTTCATCTCCCTGGCAA
>PEZR01000078.1:3807-5539 GCA_002773975.1 Bdellovibrio sp. CG10_big_fil_rev_8_21_14_0_10_47_8 | reverse complement strand
TTACACGATTACCGGGGCAAACAATGAAATTCTGAAGACCTTCTATTGCCTTGACGGAAGTGGGCCGTCGGATAGGGAATGGAGATCTTTCGTTGCCATGTATTGGCAGAAAGACCCGGATTCTATCCTTGAAACTGTGGCCAATAACTTTCCAGGCTTGATCCCTGTTGAAAATACGGCGGCCTGTTGTTTTGGCCCTCCGATCTATAATGAGAATGGCCAAAAGCTAGAAAGCTTCAAATTTCCAGAGATGGAGCTTTTTGGGGCTGATCGGAATGACGCTGCATACATCCAGTATGATTCTGGCAAAGTACAGTGGTTCGGATGGGATGACTTCATTGGCATTGTTTATGAAGGCCAGAAAGTGAAGGATTTGAATGGAGATATCATTAAATCCAGATCCTCCCTAAAGCCTTTACCGACGAAGTATGGAGTCATTGTTTTCAAGTCCGACATGGTTGTTCGGGTCGTCCCCGAATCTACTATATTGAAAGCAAACAAGGCGTATCCAGCCATCCTTCATTATAACAATTGGAGCGATAAGGCTCTAGGGTACGTGTTCGTCAATGACCAATGGCTCCGGATGGAACAGTTCGTCTTCGAGGGTGTGATCTTCAAATTGTTCAAGGATAAGGAATTCTTCCATAGCTATTGACACCACCAGCGGGAAGTGATATAATCCTCAAACGTTGGCCCCTTTTCGCTAAGGGGCGGATATAATTGGACTTGCCATTCCCAGGTACGCTAATGGTAAGCGAGCACGCTGTTAACGTGTCGTATGGGCGGAAGCCCTATGGAGGTTCGAGCCCTCCTCTGGGAGTTTGACCAAAGGGTCAAAATAAGAATAATCCTGCGTAGCGCAATTGGCAGAGCGAGCGGCTGTTGAAGAATTGACCAGTTAGATGCGAAAGCCCTAACTGAATCTCGTCAAAGTCGGGGGAACCTCAGCGGATAAAGCCGGTGGTAATCCCGAGCGAAGCCCGAAAGGGAACGTGTAGAGACTTGACGGCGAGGGCCTAAAGACGAAAGACGAAAGTCCAAGGTCAAGAGAAAGTCCAGCGCACAAATGCGAAAGCAATGTGTGATGAACCGCTAGGTTGGAGGTTCGAGCCCTCCCGCAGGAGTTAACAATACTTGCAGGATTTTTGGTTGTGGTTCGAGAATACCTTTCTGAGGTGTTCTATGAAAACGCAATCAGAGAAGGTAAGAGACTGGCGACGAAGGACAAAAATCCGTCTCATTGAATATAAAGGTGGTGAATGTGAACTTTGTGGTTTCAATGAGAAAATCCCAGGAGCTTATGATTTCCACCATAAAGATCCAGAAAAGAAGGATTTCTCAATAGCCTCAAATGGTAATTGCCACAATCTCGAAATTCTCAAGGCTGAAGTCGATAAGTGTCTCCTCTTATGTAAAATATGCCATGCTCAGATCCACGAAACAAGAGATGCAAAAGAAATAGAAGCTGAATGGGAAATAGCCATTTCTTCTCCCTGGAAGAAATACGACAAGGTTGTAGATGGTAAGTATACCTACGGAGAAACCAATTGTCTTTCTTGTCTAAAGAAATTTACTAAATTCAGCATAAACCAAAAGTATTGCTCCCATGAATGCCAATCCAAATATCGCAGAAAATGCGAGCGCCCAGACAAGGAAACCCTGAAACAAAAACTTGATGATAGTTCATATTGCGCTGTGGGTCAAGAATATCGTGTTAGCGATAATACTGTGA
>PEZR01000078.1:3651-3793 GCA_002773975.1 Bdellovibrio sp. CG10_big_fil_rev_8_21_14_0_10_47_8 | reverse complement strand
GTTCCCCACCCCGCGAGTTATAATCCTCTTGGCCCCAATGGAAGATAAACGTAGCGGGAAGCGATTACGGACTAACCGGACCCAACCTCCATTGGTCATGGCCCGATTGAGCTAGTAAGATCGGGTTGTGGTTTCAGCGTGG
>PEZR01000078.1:1852-3561 GCA_002773975.1 Bdellovibrio sp. CG10_big_fil_rev_8_21_14_0_10_47_8 | reverse complement strand
AACACATCAATGGCCACCGACATCGGATATGAACTCAAAGAAGCGAAACGGCTTCTCATGGAAACATATGAAAACACCCCCGGTTTTCTAGGTGTCGGCATCGGCCGATATGGTCTTCGCATCTATGTCGAGGACACAGATGCGATAGCTTCATTCCCCACAGAGATTGACGGCCAGAAGATTGTCTTTGTTGTCGGCGAAATCACTGCTAGCTGAAAGAAGCAGAGGAGGTGAAGAATGAGTTTCAATCTGAGTGCTACAATAGCTTACGGGTTTGAAGTCCCAGAGGATAAATACCAGATCGAAGAACTGTTGCCGCCAGGATTAGAGATAGGCGCGTTCGCTGTAGACTGCTGCTTAGGACTTTTTGTTGCCATCGAAGAGTCAATGCAGAGATGCGACTATGTTCCAAGTTTCATTCAGTTAGAGGCTTTCAGTAAGGACACCTCTGAATGGGATACTATTCTTCAGGGCGTGATCGAGCAGGCGGGATTGAAAGACATAGAGGTTGGCTGGCAGTTTTATGCTTGCTACCTTTGAGGACTAACAATGTCACAAACATTCGCCCCCTGGACTGATGAGCAGGTCCAAAATCTCAGGGAATTCCAGATTTTCCAACCCATGCATCCTTTCACTTGTGGCTGCGAGTCTGAGATTTTGCTCGTCCCGACAAATGCGGGGTGGGTTTGCCCCAAGTGTGGTCAAGCTCAGGATTGGGCCTGGGATTTCATGATCAATGGGAACGCACTCGCCAATCATCGTGAAATGCTCAAACAGGTGAAATGGACAGAGACCATTCATTGTTCCGAAAGCTTCCCTTGGGATGGCACAAAAGAGGATAATCAGCGAATATCTCATCCTTGCGCGAGAGAAATAGCTGATCATGGTGAAACTGTCACCTATGAATGCCCGCACTGCAAACATCGATGGACATTGGAGTTGCCAGAGTGAATCTTTCACAGGTCGCCAAATGTCAGCCTTCGCCAGAACAATTGCAGCAGGCATATGATGCCCTGGGGCCGATTGCCACTACCTGTTTGGCAGGGCTGAGGACGAGAGATCCCCAAGATGAAGCTTTGAGATCTATTTTAACCTTGATTTGTCCCATCGTGGGAAGGGATGCGGATGAAATCTTGGAAGAACATGGGGTATGAGCATGGTGGTTGAAACAGATCTTGGCCGAGACATGGATGACTTGCTCGCTCTTTGCTTCATGGCATCGCAGGGCGTCGAGTTCAAAGTTTGGTTCATCACCCCAGGAGACGCTGACCAGATAGCTGTTGCCAAAATGCTGCGCAGCCAATTTGGCCAGACTTTTCCCATCTTCTGCTCCAAGCCAGATCGTCATAAGTCTGGTAAGCACAGCAGCGGAGGCATTCATTACAAGCTGCTTGAGCACTTTGACATGCCTTTGTTCGCTGACCCAGACCCAGACGGAGATTTCTGCATCTCCAAGGATGATGTTTTCGTTTGTGGACCTGTGACGACCTTCCCCGAGAAACTGGAAGCCATTTTAGAGCTTGATCAGCTTTTCATGCAGGGCGGCTTCATTGGTTTCGATGTTCATGACATCGAAATCGCTCCAGAGCATCGTCTGGAGAAGTTTGAAGGGTTGACAGAGGTCTCGACTTTCAACATGGGGGGCAGCAAGACCCGGACTCTAGCTCTGCTTGATGCTCCTTTCCAGCAAAGGACCTTCATCGGCAAGA
>PEZR01000078.1:0-1740 GCA_002773975.1 Bdellovibrio sp. CG10_big_fil_rev_8_21_14_0_10_47_8 | reverse complement strand
GACGATAAATCAGCGGCAAACTGATAGCCTTCCCAATCAAAATATTTTAATGCTTCAGGATCTGTCAACTGATTAACCGCAGCATAGCGAGCCATCAACCCACGCGCGCGTTTGGCATAAAAACTAATGATTTTATAGCGTCCATTTTTCCATTCTTTAAATTGCGGCGTCACCACTTTTGCTTGCAACAACTTAGGTTGAATGGCTTTAAAATATTCATTTGAGGCAAGGTTCACCACCCAACGGCCGGATGCTTCAGCCAGCTGTTGATTCAGCGCATCTGTTAGTTGCGACCCCCAAAAGGTATAAAGGTTTTTGCCTTTAGGCGTCTTTAAAGCGGTGCCCATCTCCAAGCGATAAGGCAAAATCGCATCCAGAGGTTTTAGAAGCCCATACAGCCCCGATAAAATCCGCAAATGGTTTTGACAATAATCCAATGCATCGCCCGCTAAGCTGGGCGCATCAATCCCTTGATAAACATCCCCTTTAAACAAAAACAGGGCTTGTTTGGCATGCATAGGGTCAAAGGGAAGTTGCCATTGTTGAAACCGCTCATAATTGAGCTCTGCCAATTTATCACTCAACCCCATCAGCATTTTAATATCAACCGGGCCAAACTGCTGTAACACAGAAATTAATTGTTTGGATTGCGTTAAAAACGCCGCTTGTGAAACGGGGACGGTTGATGGAGCCGGTGTTTCATCCAGTGCTTTGGCAGGAGAAATCAATAACAACATAATAACTCACAAACTGTCGGGGGTTAGTTGAACCGACTCCAAAAAGTGACGTAACTTGGTCACTTCTTCCTTATTGGCCAACTCATGGCCGTGATGGGGCAATCCAAGTGTTAACGCTTGATCCTTTATCAGAATATGCGCACGGTTGGCATTCGACACATCAATGGTTGCGCCATAATGTTCAAGGGCTGCGACCAACTTCTTCCAATCAATATTGCTGACCATCGGGTGTGCAAAGACTTTTTCTAATAACACTTTATGCTTATGACTCATATTTTTTCCTTTCACTAAAACAACTAAAACTGATTGACTTCTTCTAAACGTTCGGGCGTGCCAATATCATGCCAAACGCCTTGGTAGCAAACGCCGGTCACCTGTCCTTTTGCCATGGCTGCACGCAACAAAGGCGCTAATGGCCGAGCGCCGGGTGACAAGCCTTCAAACAAATGTGGATGTAACACACTGATCCCGGCAAAGGTTAGGTCACCTTGTGAGGTCACCCGCCCCGCTTCCAAACCAAAATCCCCTTGCGCTTTATAAGCAGGCGTCGCAACCAACACCAAATGCGCCAAACAGCCTGCTGCCAAGCGATGCTGGTGCAAATCTTGGAAATTAAAGTCAGTCAACACATCCCCATTCACCACCACAAAAGGTGTTTCACCATCCGTTAACAGCGGCAAAGCCTTTAAAATCCCCCCGGCGGTTTCCAAACCGGGAACCGCTTCAGGTGAATAGAGAATGTCAGCGCCATAAACGCTACCGGAACCGAGCTTTGCTTCAATTTGCTCGCCTAACCAGGCATGGTTAATGACCAATTGATGAATACCTGCGCGAACCAAAGCATCAATATGATACTCAATCAATGCCTTGCCTTTTACTGTCAATAAAGGCTTAGGCGTATGGTCGGTTAAGGGGCGCAAACGATTGCCCCGACCAGCGGCCAAAATCATCGCTTTCATGGCGACACCTTTTCGGCCTCAGCCAATCTTTCTAAAACTTTTGG
>PEZR01000149.1:3225-6673 GCA_002773975.1 Bdellovibrio sp. CG10_big_fil_rev_8_21_14_0_10_47_8 | reverse complement strand
GGGACTTTGATCTCTTTCAAGAGGTTTCTGGAAAAGTGGGAGAGAGTGTCGATCACTATCAACGAGATAAGGAACTTTTAAAAAATCGTGGATCGACTTCGGCTCACTCCCATGATGCCTGTGAACCCTTGTTGGCAGGCAGAGATCGTTTTTCGGATCGTATTGCCTACTTTACCCAGAAAGCGATGGCTCTCCAAAAATCTCCGCTGGCCTTTATCTCTGAAGTTTACTCTTTGCCATCGGATCAAAATCAGTTTGTCCAAACTTCTTTGGTCAGTCATGCCATGTGCGAAGTCACCGCTGACACTTTGAAAAAGACCATTGCGAGTGATGGAGTCAATCGTGTGCCCTCGTCTTCGGTCATTGCCAAGGCCAATCAGCTGGTTCAAAAATACAATGCTCTGAGATCGCGCATGATCAAGAAAGATGCTCAGGCTGTGCTTGAAATGAATCAATTCTGGAGTCGTGTCATGATGTGTTTGTCTTACGCCCAGTCCCTGAGTTCTCCGGACTCGCATTCCTCAGACAAGGTCGCCAAGAAATACGCTCCCAAGGATTATGAGCGTCCTGATGGGGTTTTGTTCGATGAAAATCGCTCCTTGACGGGGGCGCAAAAAGTCAGCCTTGGGCTGTTTCAGTTTTCTCCTGATGCCTCTGGAAATGTGAACCCCTGTCTGAAGCAATGGAATCAGAACTACTCGTCGTGTCAAATTTCACTCGACTCAAGCGTTTCTGACCAAGCAGAGATGACTCGAATTTTGGGCAGCAGCTACCAAACCTTCAATGCCTTTTGCGGAACTCAGAAACCGGTTCAGATGTTTTCGGTCCAGATCAACACCCAGGATCCTTCGAAAACTCATCCGATAAACTTGAACAAGGACGGCACTCTGAAGCCGGCAGCTGATCGCTGTGTCAGTTTGCATTTTCTGCCGGGGAACTCGTATACTCCTTTTGGTCCTCTCTATAACTCGACGAAACGAAACTTGGCGCCCTTTCTGAAGTGCTCATTGGCACAATAGGTCATTAAGATTCTGTCATGGGCGGACAGGATTCTTCTTGATCCCTTTGTTTCAGTCGCTATACTAAAATTAATTGAGTGTGGAGTCTCTGGTTTTTACCAAGAGTTTCATCGACTTATGAGCAACATTTAAGGAAAATATAAGGGAAACATCTCATTCATGTCCGGTTTGAACGATAAAAAAGCATATGAGTTTCAAATAGCGGGACTTCCATATCGACTGAAGTCTTCTCATGATGAACAAACCGTGAATGAATTGGTTCAATTTGTGGATCAAAAAATGAAGCAAGCGATGGCGACAACCAAATCTGGATCTTTCCAGAGTGCAGCTGTACTTGCAGCCTTGAACATTGCCGAAGAACTTCTTCTTCTTAGAAAACGAACTCACCGAGAGCTAGATATTCTAGAAGAAAGAGCGATGAAGCTCGCCCAAGACCTTGAGAATTCCAAAGTGAGCAAACAAGGAATGGCGTTTGAGCAAAGTGGCAGGTCCGAAAGATCTCCAGAAAGATCTGGATCCTGAGAATCAGACACGGTCAGTGCTTCGGCCCAAAGCCGAGCAGCGGGTGTTCTTTCAGACAGAACTCGCAAAGACTTTGAATGAGCAGGATCAACGACAGTTGGATCGCCAATTGGTAGACCATTTAACTGATTTTCTCAGAGCCGAGACAGCTTCGAGGTTTCTTGCAGATCAGCCGATCTGGGGGATGTTTCGAGCATTTGGCCCTGAGCCTTCATTGCAAACACTCACTCAATTGAAATTGCCGATCCGGTGGGTCTATCCACGGATACAGGGGCAGGACCTGGTTTTTTATCAACCCGGACCAGATGGTTTTGAGCGCCATCGTTGGGGGATGGAAGAGCCAGTGATCAATGGCGCAAAGGAAATTTCTTTGGATCATATCCAGGGATTTCTGGTGCCGGGACTGGGGTTTGATCAAGTGGGAGTTCGTTTGGGACGAGGTCGAGGTTTTTACGACCGAATGCTCACGCGAACAAAAGCCACCAAAGTTGGTGTCGGTTATTCGATCCAAGTGGTGGAAAAGCTCCCAACGCCGGATCCATGGGATGTTTTGATGACCCATGTAGCGACGGAGTTGGGTGTAACGAAAGTGAAAAGGTGAAAGAGATGGAAGTAGTAATTTCAGTTATTTTTGGTTTGTTGGCCGGCGGAGTTGGAACATTTTTTTTCAAAAAAATGCAGGATGAAGCCAAAAAAAAGACAGCCAGGATTGAAGCCGATCGTATTATCAACCGCGCCAAATCAGAATCCGCCAAGATTGATCGGGATTCGAAAAACCGCGCTAAAGATTTTGAGACTCGGGCTCGCAAAAATGTGGAAACCGACATTCAGAAGCAAAAATCAAAATTGAAAAATCAAGAATCTCAGTTGGAGCGTCGTTTGAAAGAGATCGATGATCAGTTGAAACAAAAGCTCGAGGACAATGACCGTGTTATTCAGTCCTTAAAGGACCGTGAAGAAAAAATTGCCATTGCTGAGCATCGAATCAAGGACCTCGAGAAAAAAGGCGAACAACAGATGGAAGAGGTTCGACAGAAGCTATCCTCTGTCGCGGCGATGACGGCCGATGAAGCGAGGAGAGAGCTGTATGCCACTCTCGAGGAGTCCGCAAAAATTGCGGGGGCTAAAAAAATTGAAGAGATTGAAAAACAAGCCGAAGCCGAGGCCGCCAGTCGGTCTCGCCGAATCTTGGCGATTGCTTTGGCTCGTTTTGCTGGAGAGTACACTTCCGAGAGAACAGTCAGCGTGCTGTCTTTGCCAAGTGATGAAATGAAGGGAAAAATCATCGGACGTGAGGGGCGAAATATTCGAACTCTCGAGGCTCATTGCGGTGTTGATTTGATTGTCGATGACACTCCTGAGGCTGTGGTGATTTCTGGTTTTGATCCCGTTCGTCGAGAACTGGCAAAACGCACTTTGGAAAAATTGATGGAGGACGGACGGGTTCATCCGGCTCGAATCGAAGAAGTGGTCGAAAAAATGAAAGTCGAGCTCACCAAGTCCATCAAAGAGGACGGTGAGAAGGTCACCATGGAGCTTGGAATCACAAGCTTGCATCCCGAGATCACCAAGGTTTTAGGCGGTCTTAAGTACCGACACTCCCACACTCAGAATTTGCTCAATCATTCGATGGAGGTTGCTCATTTGGCGGGTATCATGGCCGCGGAAATGGGTGCCAATGTCAAGTTAGCCCGACGTGCAGGCTTGCTGCATGATATTGGCAAGGGCATTGATCATACAGTGGATGGGAATCATGCGGTTGTCGGTGCAGATTTTGTCAAAAAATACGGAGAGAGCGAAGGCATCTGCCATGCAATTCGGGCTCATCACAATGATGAGCAGCCGAACAGTTTGATTGCTCATATTGTGCAAGCCGCCAATATTCTTTCGAACTCACGCCCTGGGGC
>PEZR01000149.1:0-3041 GCA_002773975.1 Bdellovibrio sp. CG10_big_fil_rev_8_21_14_0_10_47_8 | reverse complement strand
TCGAGATGGCGCGATAATATGAGTTTGGCGACTCCGCGCGAGCAGCTTGAGCTTTTGAAAATGGGCACAGTGGATTTTATCACTGATGCCGAGCTTTTGAAAAAAATTGAAAAAAGCCAAAAGGAAAAAAGGCCTTTGCGCATAAAGTTTGGCGCCGATCCGACCAGACCTGATTTGCATTTGGGGCATACTGTTGTTTTGAATAAACTGCGCCAATTTCAGAAGCTGGGTCACCGTGTGCACTTTTTAATTGGTGATTTCACGGCTCTGATTGGTGATCCTTCGGGCCGGAATGAAACCAGACCGCCGCTTTCCCCGGAGCAGATCGAGGTCAATGCCAGATCTTATGCCGAGCAGATTTTTAAGGTTTTAGATTCTGAAAAGACAGACATTGTTTACAATTCCCATTGGTTTCATCAGTTAACGCCGGCGGATTTTATCCGACTCACGGGTCAATACACAGTGGCGCGGATGCTTGAACGAGATGATTTCACAAAACGTTTTCGTGGAAATATCCCCATTTCCATTCACGAACTGTTGTATCCCTTGTGTCAGGGGTATGACTCGGTTCATTTAAAATCAGATGTTGAGATGGGTGGGACTGATCAGAAATTTAATTTGTTGGTGGGTCGGGAATTGCAAAAGTCCTATGGCCAGACGGAGCAACAGGTGGTGGTGACGACGCCGATTCTAGAGGGCCTGGATGGCGTCAATAAGATGTCCAAGTCTTTGGATAACTATATCGCTGTTGTTGATTCTCCGCGAGAGATGTTTGGAAAAACAATGAGAGTCTCTGATGAGCTGATGCTTCGTTGGCATGAGCTTCTCACGGACATTACTCCAATGGATTTGAACACTTTGAAACAAGATTTAGGTTCTGGGAAAAGGCACCCGCGGGACGTCAAGATTCATTTGGCCAAAGAGCTGATCACGCGGTTTCACTCGGCATCACAGGCGCAAGCGGCGGAAGAAGAGTTTCACCGTATTTTTGTTGAAAAGGGGCTTCCAGATGAAGTCCCCGAGCAGTTGGTGACGGCAAGTTCTGAGCCCATTGGGATCTGCAATTTGATGAAAAACCTGGGGCTGGCACCATCGAACAGCGAGGCTCGTCGTCTGATCCAGGGGCGGGCGGTCGAAATTGACGGGACCAAAGTTTCTGATGAGCAATTGAAAATTGAGCTGAAGTCCGGCCTGACCATGGTGATCAGGGCGGGTAAGAAAAAATTTGTGAAGGTGGTGGTAAGATGAAGATCAAGTTTGTGCCCACCGGACAAGAAATTGAAATTGATCCGAATAAAAGCCTGTTGCAGTTGTGCAACGAGAACAATATTGAAATCAAATCGATTTGTAAGGGTGTTCCCAGCTGTGCTGAGTGCCGAATTAAAATTGTCAGTGGGGAGCACAATGTGAATCCGCCGACAAAAACAGAACTGAGTTTGATTGGAACAAATTATTTTATCGATCAACGTCGTTTGTCTTGCCAGGTGCATTGCTTCGGCGAAGTCACAGTGGATATTACCGAACAACTGGAAAGAGCGGATACTCAGAATAAAAAAGTTCGTGGATTTCGAGTGGCTCATCAAAAGGGGACTCCTCAAGAGACCCATGCTAAGCAGGGGATTTTGGTTCTTGAAGAGGGTGTAACTAGCGCTCCGGAGCCATCTAATCGCGGGCGTCGCAGGCGCTAGACCTTTATCTAGATCCGGTCCAATGAAGCCCCTGTTCTTTCAGATATTGTCTGAAATTGTCGATAGTTCCATATGGTTGAAGCCAAGATTGCCTTCCGTGAGGTGGGCCAAGGTCCTTTGCTGATTTTATTGCATGGTTATGCGGGCACTGTTTTACACTGGGATACAGTTGTTCAAAAATTAAAGTCTAATTTCCGGGTGGTTGTTCCCAATCTGACCCACCTGTACATGAGCCGACAGCCGCTGACTTTTTCAGAACAGATTGAGGTCTTTGCAGGATTTCTTCGAGAGAACTTTCTTCAAGATGGAGAAGAATGTCCGCAGATCCATCTTGCAGGCATGAGTTATGGTGCAGCTCTGTTGTGGGGTGTGGCCCTGAAGTATCCAGCGCTTGTTTCAAAGACGATTTTGATTAACCCAATGCCGCCGGATCCCATCCCTTTGTTTCAGATTCCAGTTTTGCGCAGTATTTTTCGTTTGCCGCTGAATCCTCGGTCGATCTATTTGATTTTACGAACTCCGCTGGGACGGTTTTTTTTAAAACGAGCCGCTCAGGTTTTTCGAATTGAAAGAGCAGATCATTGGGATCGTTTGGATGGTTTGCATGGGAGAAAGCTGCTTTTTGTTTGCCATGTGATCGAGAGATTTGCCTTTATTTTAAAGAGTGAGAATTGGGCAGCGTGGAAGATGAGGTTGGAGGCATGGACTCATCCGGCTTTGATGATCTATGATCATGCAGACCCATTGTTCCAGGAAAAAACCTACAGTCGATTTCAAGAATTGATTGGCTGCAAGGAGACTCAAGAGCTGCAGAACGCCGGTCATATTGCCACGCATACGTGTGGGGCTGAAATTGCTGAGATGATCAAAGACTATTTAGACGTTAAAGCTGGCACCACAGCCGCATGACTTGGTGGCGTTGGGATTGTTGAAGACAAAACCTTTGCCGTTCAGGCCGCCGGAGTATTCAAGAGTCATTCCGATCAAGTAAAGAAAGCTTTGTGAATCAACGACGATTTTTTCGCCGTTCATTTCGAAAGTTTTATCGCCATCACGGGAGCTATTGTCGAATTCCATTTTGTAGGAAAGCCCCGAGCAGCCGCCTTTTTTGACCTCAACACGCAAAAAGTAGGAGGCATCTCGGCCTTCTTCTGTGCGCAAAGTTTTTAATTTATGGGAAGCTCCCTCAGAGATCTGAATCATAGAGATCATGATATCACACCCCCGAAAAAACCCAAAGCCCCACCTTCCCAACCTTAAAAATACGTTAAAAAGTGACTTCCCTTATTTGGTAGCAATAGCGCGTCTTCCAGGGGCCAGCCCTGCTCAAGCCCTGTCTATTTCGATTTGAGA
>PEZR01000186.1:16004-16757 GCA_002773975.1 Bdellovibrio sp. CG10_big_fil_rev_8_21_14_0_10_47_8 | reverse complement strand
GGGGGCCGATGGTGCCCGTGAGCTTAAATCTTTACGGGATCTTGGAGTTCGAACCATCGCTCAAGATGAAAAGACCAGTGTTGTTTTTGGAATGCCCAGAGAGGCCATCGAAAGGGGCGCCGCCGAATTTATTTTGCCGATCGATAAGATTGGCGAAAAATTAATTCAGCTCTGCGACCCAAAACAAAAGTCAAGACGAGCAGCTTAAGGGTTGGAGCAAACCCATTCTTGGATATTTCCATAAGAGTATTGATATTTTGAAAAAAGAGCTCCGCCACTGCGGGGCTGCCCACACTGAACGGTCAAGGTGACCTTCGTTCGCCCAGAGCTGTCCGTTTTTTGTCCATTGTAAACATAGAAGCTGCAGGGATCAGGGCAACCGGCATAGAGAGCCTGTCCCTGTTGATTTTTTCCATCTAAGATTTTTTTAACATAGTCTTTGGCGTCGTTTGTATTTGCAAAGTCCGCTCGAAAGCTTTGAGTTGGGCGACCTACACAGGAAGCAGATTCTTTCACTTTGATAGGGCGGGTCACCGTGAACGGGGTGACCTCGTTGACCTGTCGACAGCTGCCGCAGAGAGTATTCTGACGAGCAAGATTGAGAGCTTCTTGATTGGCCAGTTTCAAAACATTCTCGATGCTGCCGCTTGCGCCCATCAAAGATCCCGTTTCGACCTGCTGACCTTCAACAATTTTAATTCCACCTGCGGGACAGTTCTTGGATTGAGGGCCATGTTGAGAAAAATCGGCAAC
>PEZR01000186.1:14655-15959 GCA_002773975.1 Bdellovibrio sp. CG10_big_fil_rev_8_21_14_0_10_47_8 | reverse complement strand
TCCGCATTCGAGACTGTTTGCAGTCGCATTGGTTTGGAGCGCAAAAAAAGTCCCCAACATCATCGTCAAAATAAACCCCACAAAAACCTCCCAGAGTGACACCATTGATGGCGTCTATCAGAAGCACTTCAAAAATCTGGCCAAAAAATGGAGGTCTTGAGATGGAATAGGTGGAGTTTGACGTCATCCGACGCAATAGAAACCTGTCAAAACCCCAGACAGTCATGAAAAAGCTATTTTTTTAGAAACTCAAAGTCTCGGTCCATCACCGTGCGGCGCCCATCGGCCCGGGCCTGATCAATGGCTCGGTCGCAGAGGATACGAACATAGTCGGAAAGAACATCCATGACCGAGGCCGAGGTGTTGTAACCACCACTGCGGGCATCAATGTATTCTTTCAGTCGAGAGGCGACAATAAGGACCTCTCTCGGAATCGTATTCTGTTTGTTCTCTGAGGCATAGGTTTTCACTGGGGGTTGTTGTGCGGCAATTCGGCGTTCAGGGGCGCGAGTTGGTGCAGCTTCACCGGGGGGTGACCAGGGCTGAAGGCCTGCCTTCATTTCGACTGCGCCTGCATCTCGGTGGCGCGCTCCTGGAAGGTGGGCATCAAAGCAGCTCATGCCGCAGAATACATAACCTGTTCGCTGTCCGTTGCAGGTGGAGACGCTGCAAACATAGTATTTGGCACCAAAGCCAATGGGCTTTTTGCAGGTGCTGCATTTTCTCCAGAAATCTTGGTTTTGCTCCATGCCTTTATAGAATGGGGGGCATATGTCGTTGTCGTCAAGGGGGGATCTATTTCTAGTTCAGAGCGTCCAAGTAGGCCTCGAGAGCTTTGATCTCATGATCGGAAAGAGCTTGATCTGGGGGCATCTGTTTGTTCGTGCCAATGGCGCGAACACGTCGGAGGATCTTTTCTTTCCAAGTGGACTGCGGAGCTCTTAAGAGCTGAATCATCTTAAGAGGTTGGTCCAAGGGAATGTCTGGTGCCGTAAAAAGTCCATCGGCAAGATGGTCCACATGGCATTTGGAGCATCGACCGATCAGAGGAATTTGGGTTGAGATCTCGGTCATTGCGGTCCACGTTTTGATCCCTGAGGCTTTTCTGGGGGCCTTTAAGCTTTCTTGTTTGAGCGAGGCACAGTCCACTTTGATCGCTCTCATTTTCTTGTCAGATCCCCAGAGCATGGGTTGAAGTTTTACTCCGGTGAATAACTGAGGACGTAACACTTGAAGGCTGGTGAGGAAATCAACGGCAAAATGGCTTGGCGAAGAAATGAGATTGTCATTTGAGAATAAACTTG
>PEZR01000186.1:783-14588 GCA_002773975.1 Bdellovibrio sp. CG10_big_fil_rev_8_21_14_0_10_47_8 | reverse complement strand
CTCAGCTTGCAGGCGATACGAGTCGACATTCGTTATAAATTGAGGCTCCGGAAAAATTTCGATCAAGGTCCGAGACAGAGTCTGTTTAAAAAAATCACGGGATTTTTGGGTGTCCATCAGAAGATTTTTATAGAGTTCTGTTGCTCCATCGAGCTCTTCTTGTCGAAAAAAAGAATAAAGCAGCTCTACTTTGCTGACAGCAGGAAAAGTTGAATAGTCTTGAGTGCAGGCTAAGGCCGCAATCAAAGGTTTTGCATAACCACCGAGATCACCTTGTGGGGCAATGTTTTGTTCAATCCACCGAGCCAGATTGATCTGAGTTATATATTGGGTAAAGGCGGTGACGTTCTCGGTCTCTAGATCTAGTTGTTGAGGCAGGGTCAGTTGTCCAAGCAGTGGAGATAGAGAGGCCTTCGTGAAAATTTTCTGATAGGACGTTTCTTCTTGAAGGGTGCCGATCCTTCCAATCGCACTTGCAAAAGTATTGGGCCAAAAGTCATAGGGGTTCCAGAGGGGTTTGGCCGGTTGACCATGGCAGGCGATGCAAGATGAAGGGTTTTTTTCAATCCGGGCTTGTCCCTGGGCGAAAGTAATTTCATGCAGGGAAACCTGGTGACTCACCGGATCCGTTTGGAGAACCTCGACCCTTTCTTTTTTTTGTGCCGGGTGCTCTGAAAAAGCATAAGCCATCCCGCCATCAAAGAGAATGATTCGTGGAAACTCGAGGGAGCTGGCCTGCTGGCTCTGGGAGTGATGAACCAGAACAAAGTTTCGTTTAAGGTAAGGAGCTTTTTGAATGAGATAGCTAAGAACTGAACTGGGATTTCCCAATTGGTCCTTGGCAAGCTCGAGGTCTTCGATACGGGGAGCTGCTCTGGCAAAAACACCGTTACTGACCTGCCCCTGTTCATTGAATTGAAAGAGGTACTGAATGAAGTCTGCCTGCTGAGCTTTAGCAGCAGAGTTCAAGAGATAAAGGCCACATAAAATCAGCCAAGAGAGGGAATTTTTTAAGGGCATGAGCTGTCTTATAGCTTATTTCTGGAAGGCATTGGGAGAAAATCACAGGATCGCCCCAATGAAGGTAGGAACTGGGTTAAAAATACAGGCCCAAGCGAGCTCGATTCGATTTGTTGTTTCTAGTTGGGATAATAGTGAACAACAGAGACAAAATATCGAATATCCCGGGAAGCATCGGCATAATATGTCCAGTCAGTTTTCACGGGAATAATCTCGCCAGAACTAGTTTTTTGTTCGGTGACGTAAGGCGCGGACTTGGTCGGACTGCTCACTAAGCTTTGGAGCAACTTTTTGAGGGATTGAATCTCTGAACTATCATTTAAATGGTCCCAGACATGGATCCCTTGACCCAAATGGTCCTTCGTAAGACCCAGAGTTTTTAGATGAGGCATATTCATATATAAAATCCGCCCGTCAAGATCTGCGAGCAAGATCCCGACTTGGATCATATCCAAAATTTCAATGGCACAGGGAACTTTTAGCCCTGACGGATGTTCCGTTTCTGGTTTGTAGAGGTAACAAACCGGAATACCCAAAGCCTTGGCTATCTGGCAAGAGGTGCTGGTCTTAACATCTACGGAGCAAGCTTCAATTTTTTGCAGATGCCGAGTCGTCAGATGAATTTTTTCGGCGAGATCACTTTGGCGAAGCCCATTCGTTCTTCGAAAAAGACGAATGCGATTTACAAGAGACTGTAGAAGAGCTTTATCGGTCATGACATCTACCTATCAGTTTGTTTAGTTTAGCCTGAGATATTTTATGAAGGAAATCAAGAACTTGTAGCACGTCCCTTAAGGGCGTGCTGAGGCGTGAATGTGAAGATTGCGTAATAATTCCAGGACCTATGGGGCTGAGGAGCGCTTCTCGCTGGTCTAATGGTCACATGCTTTCAGCGAGCTTGTTGCAAGGGGCCCAGATGGATATTTGGATGGAAGTAAAGTCAGATGTTGCCTGAGGGGTCTTGGAGAGATCTAAGACCCTCATTGTTTGAGCCTCTTAAAGGCTCGCTTGCAGAAAAAGTTCTAGGTAAGCATTTTCAAAAGTGGCCGCTTTCGATCCATCATAAACAGAATTTTGAACCAAAACTGGCAAATAGAGACGAGGGCCTAAAAAAATCTTCGGTGTGATGAGATAATCAAACTGTGGAAAAACATCCATCGTTAAACCGGGAGCCGTCGCTGCATGTTGTTCGTACTGGGTCCACTGACCGACGCCCCAACGGCCCCATTGGCCAATCGTTTTTGTATAAACAGTGACATCCTCCAACTTGTAGCGGGTGTCTGAATCTCCGTAGCGATCTTGCACAAAGGCGCGAGGATTTAAGTCATTGAAGATCTCTTGGCCGCTCCCCATTTTATAGACCAGGTCAAAATAGTAGGAGATTTGTTTAACACCCAGGGCTTTGGATCGATCTGTGTTGGGCACATAATATCGAGCGGAGCCCAGCAACATTAAGTCGCTGGACTTGTACCAAGCAGGGTGAGTGAGGGTGAGGCTTGGGTCCGAAGCTGACCAGCGGTTAGCGGCAGCAGAGGACTCGTTATAGTCATATCGGTACTGGGTGATTTGGCCATAGGCTCCCCAGCCGGATTCGTGTTTGTAACCGAGTTTGGCCTCGTGTTTTCCCTTGTAGGTGCGACCATCAAAGGCGTCTTTGGAGAGATCTTTGTTCGTATAACCAAAGCGTCCAGTGTCGTTGTAAGATTTATAACCAAAGACCACGGATTTGAGAAGAGAAGATGAAGAGCTCTTCGTCGTATTTTTGGTGGTGGAAACGGCTGAAGAATCAGCGGCCATCACAAAATTCAATGGCACAAGGAGGGCAAGCGTGAGCAGATTTGAGAGGACAAAACGGTTCATAAAAACCCCTTTTTGGTTGGAGTTTGCTAGATATACACGACGAAGCCTTGGCTGTAAAATCATGATTGTGTTTGGATACGGATTTAACTTAAATGCAGGCGTTGCCGCTTTGGCAAGGTCTGAGCGGGATGAGGCAGTTGGGAAACAGCTCTCTTTTTTTCAGGGTGTAAAAATCGCGGCAGGTCTTGGCGTCCCCCGCGGGCATAGTCCTTGGCCAGGCATTCCTGGGCGTTCGCGGTCGAGATGCGGGAATCATTGGCGAGGTGATCGAACAGAGCCTGAAACATCTCTAGCAGATGAATAGAGTGAGTTTTTTCAAAACGCTGAGAAAGATATTCGGACAATTCCATGAACCAGGCAAAGGGAGATAACTCATGGGCCTGCAGCAATTTTCGAATCTCCTCGGTAGTTTGTTGAAATTGTCCGCTGTTGGAAATTTGGTCCCAGAACCTGGAAAACCGAGACAGGCCTTGAAGCTCCGCCGCCGACATTGTTTTGGTCTGTAGAACTTGAAAAGGGGGATCCTGGCTGTAAATCATTCCCCACGTTTGATCATGGCGAATGATGGGGGCGCCCTTGAGGCGCTTTAAAATCCCCACTTGGATTTCGCCGGGATTGAGATGATAGAGGATATCAAAGCCTCTGGCGAAGCTGGCAAGGTCTTCTCCGGGGAGACCTGCAATCAGATCAACATGGGTGTGCACGCCTGTTTTCTGAGAAAGAAAATTCAGATTTTCGCAAACCTTGCCAAAGTCATTTTTTCGACTCACGAGGGCAGCCACCGTCGGGTTCCACGTCTGTATGCCAATTTCAAATTGCAAACTGCCGGCCGGGAATTTTTGAATCAGTTCTTTGAGCTCGTGGGGCAGCCGATCTGGAACCAACTCAAAATGCAAAAACAGACCGAGCTCGATATTCTGTAAAAAGAACTCCAGGATCTGGGTGCTGATGCTGGGGCTCAGATTGAAAGTTCGATCAATGAATTTAAATTGTCGAGCGCCCCGATCTAAGAGGGCTTTCATTTCAGTCAGGAACAGATCAATGGGAAAGTTGCGAACGCCTTTGTCCAACGAAGACAGGCAGTACTCACAGCGATAGGGACAGCCCCTGGAGGCCTCAACATAAATCACTCGATTTTTGATATCAGTGTCAGAATAAAGTGAATAGGGAGATTGAAGAGATCTGATCTCCGGTAGGGCTCCGGAAATAAATTTCTTTTCAGGTTTTTGCTGGCGGCCCAGAACTTGGTCACAGAACTCAAAAAAAAGAACGTCGGCTTCACCTCGGATGACAAAATCGGCAAGCTGACAGATCGTTTGTGTTTCGAATTCATAGCTGACCTCAGGGCCCCCGAGCACCACCAGGGTTTCGGGAGATCTGTGTTTGAGAGCTCGAACAACCTCGAGGGTCTGCTGAGTGTTCCAGATGTACACTCCAAAACCGACGATGCGGGGGTTCCGGGTCAGGATTTCATCCACGATCTGTTGGGGAGGGCGATGAATTGTGTACTCTAGAATTTCGCAATCGCTCTGATATTGCTGTAAATTGGCTCTAAGATAGCGCAAGCCAAAGGCGCTGTGCTGATAGGTAGAGTTCAGAGTGACAAGGCAGATGGACCGCAAGGATATCATGGGCATCAAGTATGAAAGCGCCTGGGATTCGTCAATCTCTATTCCTTGCCTGGACTCAAACAACGATAGAACGTGAAAATTGGTTGCAACTTCCGCCGGGGCAAGGCTATTTGGAGGCAATGATTCCTTTTCTTTTTTTAACGACTTCTATTGTTTCAACGGCAGTCGCGGCGGCGCCGATTCCGGGGATTCAGTTGCCCGTGAAGATTATGGCACAGACGACGGATTATACCTGTGGTGTGGTCTGCCTGAACAGCGTTTTGGACTATTTGGGAAAGCCAGTTTGGGGTGAGCTGCATCTGGCTCGTTTTCTGGGAACAACAGAGAAAGAGGGCACTCATCCTGAGCAGATCCGGGATGGGGTTGAGCGCATGGGGCTGAAGGCCGATCTCCGTCAGGGGTTGTCAATCAAGGATCTGGAGCAGGCCTTAAAGAGAGGACACCCGGTATTGGTTCTGATTCGTTTTAGCGACGGCGTGAACGGCCATTGGGTCGTGGTGAATGGCATTCAGTCACAACAAATTACGATGATGGATCCAGATCTTGAAGCTCGGGAACGGCGCTATCGCTATGAAAGTTTTCAGAACTTTAATCGAGATTGGTGGCACTCTTTTGATGAGGGCAAAACAATTTATCGTGGCGTTGGGATTGAGATTTATCCCTAAATTGTTGGACGAGATTCTTGCAGAAGATCCCAATGGGCCGCACCTTCAATAAGGCCCGACAGCACCGAATGAAAAAATGATTTTGTTTCCAATTTTTGCGAGCCAAATCGACTTGCGAACTCTTGGCGAATAAATGGCACATAAGCAGTGCCGCCGGTTAAAAAAACATGGTCAATCTGATGATCTTTGAGCTGAGCCTGGACCAGGCAGCGCTCTAGGGCTGTGAAAATCGACGAGCGAACTTTCTCGGACCAAACCTGAAACTCTTGTTGAGAAAATATTTCGTTTGTTTCTAAGTCAGGGTAGGAAAAAGAGAAAGTCGCAGTGGCCTTGTCTGAGAGCGCTCGTTTGACCTTTTCGATTTCTTCGAAGAAAGAATAAATTTGCTGATCTTCGATCAAGATAAAAAGTCTTTGCAGGGCTTTTTTATCATCATCCCGCAGAGCACACTTTTGGACCTCTTGGATAAAGTGATAGGTCTCTCGTTCTTTCAGATGGACAATGTGAGAGGGTTTGGTCAGTCTTTCCATCACCGATTGAGGCATGGACAGAACATTGCTGGACATCGGCAGTCGATATTGAGTTTTCGCGCCAAAGGAGACATTGAGGCGCTCGCTCATAAAGACGCTGTCCAGGGCGTCTCCCGCTTGGGGGCAGCCATCGACGCTGAGGACATCCGATTTTTGGAAAGGCTGGTCGGACATCTTCATGATCGTGAAGTCCGAGGTCCCTCCTCCAAAATCACCAATCAAGACGATTTTTTCTGTCTTTGACTGGCGACGGTAGTCAAAGGCCGCAGCCAAGGGCTCCGGTAAAAACAAAACGTCTTTAAAGCCTGCGAATTCAGCGGCTTTTTTCATTCGGTGCAGGGCAAACCCATCTGCAACATCATCCATTGAATACCTGGCGGGGCGACCAATCACCGCTCGTTCGATGGGAATGCCAAGAATTTTTTCGGAGCGTTTTTTTATTTCAAGGAGAAATATCCCAATGAGATTTTCTAGGCTGAGAATGCGATTCTCGATCATCGTTCCCAGGTAGCTTTTGTTTGGAAGATGCGATTTGAAGGACCGAAAAAGACGCCCTTCCATGTCAAATTCGATAAACTTTTGAAGAGCTTCGTTGCCGTAGTAGCACTGGCTCGCATCAGGAAAATACAGCAGGGTGCGCATCAATGTGGGATCTTCGGCCGAAGGGTCCAAGGGCAGGGCTTCAATGCGTTCATTGGGTCTGAATGCGCCCACCAGAGAATTGCTTGTGCCAAAATCGATGGCGAGAATGACGTCGGACATTTTGCCTTAATTTCTCTTTAAGATGAAAAGTTTGATGTGAAAAATGAGTTTCCCAAGGTTGACTTTAATTCTGGAGGACTTTGAAATCAAAACTTATCCGTAGGGGAGCGCCGATGGCATTGAATTCAAGGCCCAACGTCTGGGTTTTATTTCTGGTTTTAATTTGTTCCGAAGTGGCTTCGGCCAACTTTAAAAATGAGATTTCGGGTCAAAGCGGGCTAGTGTTTTAGTCGTCCATGCGCATTATTTGTTGGGGCAGGCTGGTCGGCTTATCTGATTGAATACCTTATTGAATATGTTAGGGTATTTCGATGAAAAAGATGAACTGCTCGTCTGTTTGTACCCTTCTGTTGGCCTTTGTTGTCCTCGCTTCTGGTTGTTTTGCACAGGCTCAAGTCGCTGAATCTCAACTGGATAAAAAATGTCAAATCAATCAAAAGGAGCTTGAGACTCGCCAGACGACGTTGGATCAGCTGGGGTCGAGCCTTGATACGCTTTTGGGCCTGGGCAACCTTCCTCAGGTGCCGGTGACTGTTCTTTTTCAAATTGATCTTGGAAATCAAAAAGAAGTCCATCGTCGAATTAAAGAGCTCTCGGCCCTTTCTGAGCCGGTATCGATTCTTTCGTCGAGTGAGTTTAAAAAATATTCTGAGTGTGGCGCAGCCGTCGATAAGGTTTTGAGAGAACTTGCTGTTCAGCAGTCAGCAGTGAATCGAAGGAAAATTGAATTTCTTCAGATGGCCCCGTCGAAGAGGGAGAGTTTGATTTCTGCCTTTGAAGCAAAGAGAAAACTTCAAACGGATGAGTTTGGATTGCAAAAACAACTGACTTCTAGTCAGGGAGCTTTGACCGCAGCACAGGAAGCTTTGGTTAAAGCAGAAGAAGGGACAGCGGTTCAGACTGATGATGATTTGGAGCCCATTCTTGTCGCGCGATCTTCCGTCGAAAAGTACTTGGTGGATCTTGAGTCAGAACAAATCGAGTTTCTTCAGGTCATTGGTCAAAAGAAAAAACTCCTGGATCAGCTGCGAACAGAGCTGGCGGTAGTCTCCAACGAAGAGATTTCCCCCGCCCAGGTTAGTGGGGCCTACAAAAAGAGCAGCGACATTTGGGAAGCTGCTGTTCAACTTTTGTTTGAGCTCTTTTCAGAGATCAATTTGCAATCCAGCCCCTCTCTTCCGAATATGCTTTCCGGTGAGCCTGGGACCGCGCCCGCAAAAGCGGCCTTTGCCAGTTATTTGACGGCTTATGAGGCGGCCAAGGAAAGACGCAAGGATTTGTCAGATTCCAGAACAAAGATGTTGAGCGACCTCAAGGTTCAAAGTTTTAAGCTGTTGCAAGACGGAGGTATTTTGCGCGCACAGCTTTTGCGAACATGTGATGCCAGAAGCTGCGATCGTCCCCGAGGCCTGAGTGAAAGCAACATTCGTTTGATTTTATTGGAGATACGAGTTGTCCCGCTTCGTTTAATGGCGGGAGCCCTCAGTAAATGGCAGGAAGTTCGACCTAAATTTTCTTCGGGCGTTGATGGATGGGTGGACCTGGGGCGACAGGCCTTCATGTTGTTTCTGTTGATGTTGATCCCTTGGGCCCTGATCAGGTCTCTTCACTGGGCTTCGTTCAAATTGGACGAGTTAAAGCGGAATTTGCTTTCGAAGTCGATGTTGGATTATCGGCGCAGAACGAATTTGGCGGTTTGGATTGCTCGATTAAATCCCTTTGTTCTGTCGGTGGGCATGATTCTCAGTATCGGGGTGGCAAGAATCTTAATTGAGGGAACGGACCTGCGAGAGCTTGCAGGATTTCTTTATTATTTTCAGGTCTATTATGTTTATCGGCTGTTGAAGATTTTATTGATGGTTGGGTTGGAGATCGTATTTTCGACGGAATCCGTCGATGCCCTCAAGCAGCAGAAGGCTCAGATTCAAAAATCAGCGACTCGAATTTCTCGAGTGATTTTTATTGAATATGTCCTGCTTCATATGACTCAGGATACGGTTCGTCGGGCCCTGGCTTATCAGTTGTTCTCGAGTCTTATTTTTTGGATCAATGTTGGTTTGGTTATCTATGAAGCCAATCGCTGGAGTTCAAAAATTAAGGAATCGTTTTCCTATCGTTTCCCAGTTCTATGGTTAAAGATTGCTCGCTTTTGTGAGAGCCGACTTGGGAGAGTGTTGTTGCCGCTTCTGTTTGCTTTAGTGCTTCTGAAAGACCTGGGTCGGTGGATTTGGACATACCTCGGTCGGCTCGACTGGGTCAAAAGAGTGCTCTCAGAGCTTTTGAAGAAGAGGTTGGAGAGCGCGGACCAAGAGTCCAAGGCTTTGATTGCGCCTCCGGCCGAGTACTTGGGGTCGTTTGATTATTATTTATCGGCGGGTGCGGATATCTTTATTGAGCGTCATCATTCGGTGATCGACTCGGCCACTGAGGCCATTAATGACTGGTTGAATGGAAAGGCCAGTGACGATTTGTTGATCATTGTTGGAAATCGGGGAATGGGTAAAACGACGACCATTGATCATATACATCAACGCATTGCTGTGAATTTTCAATCCAAGCTGCTGAAGGTTCCCGCGAAAATAAAGTCTTCGGCAGAGATGTTTCATTGGCTATCCGAGGTTTTATCCAGCCCGGTTTCTAGCATTGAAGACGTGCAAAAATTTGATCGACAGCTGAAAGAGCGGATTGTCTTTTGTGTGGATGATATCCAAAATTTATTTCTTGGCGTTGTTGGTGGTTTTGATGGTTATCGCTCATTTTTAGAGGTCATTAGTTTAAAGACATCTCATATTTTTTGGTGTCTCACCGTTAATTCTCGGTCATGGGCTTATCTCAAGGGCGTGATGGGGCCCGAGCATTTTTATGGCCGGGTTCTTAATTTAGTTCCATGGAAAGATTTCGAGATCCAAAAGCTGATTTTAACCCGGCATAAAATCACGAAATTCAATCGAACTTTTGATGAGTCCATCAAGGCCTATGGGGCAGGAGACAGCTTGGGCCAGCAGGCGGAAGCCCAGTTTTTCCGACTCCTGTGGGGCCAGGCTCGGGGAAATCCACGATCTGCATTGATGTATTGGATTTCAGCTATTTCTTATCCTTCGTCGGGGCTTATCCACGTGGGCATTCCGTCTTTTGTCAGTTCGAGTCTTGTGGCCTCAATGAGTGATGATGCTTTATTTTTGCTCTCTGCCATTGCGAGACATGAGTGTCTAACCCATGAAGAGTTGCGGTTGATCACGGACATTGAAAATACGGTGATTCGAAAATGTTTGAAAGAGGCCCATGATAAAAATTTGATTTGGGTTGATGATGGGGGCCGCGTGAGGATCTCGTCGAGAGCACAATATGTCATTGACTACTTTTTAATCGGAAAGAATTTTTTATATGAATAGTATGGACGTTTCCGGCGCGGCAGATGTTTTTGATGTTCTCAGTTTTACGAAAATCACTCTGTTGATTTTTGGTCTGGTTTGTCTGGGGATTGCAGCGAAATTTGTGAGCTCAATTGGACTTCGTTTGAATCGTCGAATTCCGTCGCGACGTCTTTTGATTGCACAAATTGTGACCATGGTTTCTTTCTTTATCTATATTTTTGGTGGTGGTTACGTTTTTTATGGCGTGGTTCAGCCACCTAAGACTCTGTTGTTGGCGGCCAGTGGGACATTGGCGGTGGCCCTTGGTTTGTCTTTGAAGGACCTCGTGGCCTCGATTGTTGCCGGGGTTATTTTGCTTTTTGATCGACCCTTTCAGGTCGGAGATCGAGTTACTTTTGACAAAGTATACGGCGAAGTGAAGACCATTGGGCTTCGTGCTGTTCGTTTGGTGACCTTGGATGACTCAATTGTCACCATTCCGAACAGTCGTTTTATCACTGATGTGGTCTCGTCTGGAAACTCCGGCTCTTTGGACATGATGATTGAAATCAATTTCCATCTGGCACTCGAGGCTGATTTGCGCCGAGCTCAAGATATTCTCTATGAAACGGCGGCGACCAGTCGGTTCGTTTTTTTGAAAAAACCCATCACCATTGTGTTTACAGAGGTGGAATTTGCAGGACGACAGGCAATGCAGGTCCGGGTGAAATGTTACGTCATTGATGTTCGATTTGAAAAAGCTCTGCAGACGGATATTTTAGTTCGCGGGAACGAGGCTCTGATTGCACATGGAATTCAGCGCCCTGCTCTTTTGCGAAAAGACCGGAGCGATCAGTTGCGAGTTCAGATCAGCGAAATGAAGGAGATTTGACATGGATAGCAGTGTTGAGACTCTGTGGGACCAAATAAAAAATCTGTGGAATCTTTTGGGCGAGCCCATACTCAACATCAACAATGCTAAAATTTCGGTTTCAAGTATTTTTGCTTCTGTGCTGATGGTCGTGTTGACCATTCAGTTTGCCAAACACGCTGGGCGAGCATTGGGCCGGTCTTTGGACAGACGGGGCGTGGACTCGGGCGTTCGTGATTCGATCGAGAGATTTTTTCGATATGTTGTGATCGCCTTGGGGATTTTGTTTTCTTTGGACAACTTGGGGATATCAATTAATTCGCTGGCGGCGGTTGGCGCTGTTTTGATGGTCGGGATCGGTTTTGGACTGCAAAACATTGCTCAGAATTTTATTTCTGGAATCATCATCCTGATTGAGAGGCCAATCAAGGTTGGTGATATCATTCAAGTGGGTTCTTCTTCGGGCAAGGTGGTCGACATTCGTGTTCGCTCCACGGTGATTCAAACCCGAGATGATGTCACAATTATTATGCCGAATTCCAAGATTCTTTCCGAGGAAGTCATCAGTGACAGCTTCTCGGGCCAAAGAATACGGCAGCATATTCGTGTCGGGGTGGCCTATGGGTCGGATGTGAATTTGGTCAAAGATCTGTTGAAGAGATCTGCGATAGGCCATTCAAAGGTGTTGGCAGAGCCCGAGCCTCGGGTGATTTTTGAGGATTTTGGTGAGTCTTCGTTGAATTTTGATCTGAGATTCTGGTGTTTTGACATTTGGGATATGGATCAAACGAGCAGTGATATTCGGACAGAGATTGATCGTCTGTTTCGAGAGATGCAAGTCGAGATTCCATTTCCGCAAAGAGATATTCATATTAAAGAAACAATGCCTCGATTGGGTCACTGACCTAGGATTGGAGATCTATGGGCGCAAGTATTTCTTATAAACTGAAGAGTTCCTTGCAAGGGGCATTGGCTGGTGGTGGCGATCCCGCAACCTCGCCCTTGTATGTGTTTGGGCCCTTTCTGTCCTTGATTGTGGCGGCGGGAGTCGCCAAGGTGACTTTTGGTGCTTCCATTTGGATGGCCGTTTTCACCGTGGTTTCGGTCTCAGCGATGTATCGATATGTGATGAAATGGATCACCGATGGAAGCGGAGGAAGTGGTCTCAGTGAAGAGGAATTTGGCGGTTGGGCCGTCAAGGTCAATGCCGCCATCACTGTCATCGAGTACACACTCACTTTTTTGGTGAGTATTGCTGCGCTGGTTACTTTCATCGTTGATCGAGTTCCGACTCTCAATGTGCCTGTGGCGGGAATGAGTTTTCGGACTCTGATTGCCATTGTGTTTTCGATTTTGATTGTCTTTGCAGTGAATCGTGGGCCGAAAGTGGCCGCCAAGTTTTTTGGGCCGGCAACGGCGGCAATTCTTTTGTTCCTGTGGGTGATGGTGATTGCTGTTGTCTGGCAGCGAGGTCTTGATTTGCCCGATTTCAATTTTGCTGCCTTTGACAGCCAACATCTGCATTTTACACTGGGCGGGTTTGCTCGAATTCTGGCGCTGATGACCGGGATTGAGATTTTTGCAAATTTAGTGGCCTCCTACGAAGGAAGTTCGGCCCAACGCAGTCGTCGGGCTTATGGCAGTTTGCTGATTGTCATGGGGACAACAGTCATCACGATGGTGATCGTAGGCCCAGCAATTCTGGAAATTTCTAACCCGTCGGACTTGTCGACTTCGGTTTTTACGCAAACAATGGATGCACTGCTGCCGCCATGGTTATCCTATGCGGGCACTTTGATTGGAATCGCGGTCCTTCTATCTGCAGCAGCGGCCAGTGCACAAGGCATTCAGAATTTGGCGATGGGTCTTCGAGCGCGCCATTACATTCCAGCTCGGTGGGGGATGCGAAATCGGTTTGATGTTCCATCATTTCCATCTTGGGCTCAGGCCTTGATTGTGGTCTTAGCCTTTGTGTTTTTTGGGACTCATGAAGAGACTTATCTTGCTCTTTATGCAGCGGGGGTTTTCGTTCTATTGTCCATGACAGGTTGGTCTGCCTTTAAACGATTCTTTCGATTCTTTCGCAAGGCCAAGAGCTTTGAAAATGCTTTGGGGATTTTCATTACCAGTTTCTCGGCCACTTGTGCGTCGTTTGCAACTTTCATTATTTTTGAAGAACGTTTTTTCGAAGGAGCCTGGATCTATTTGATCATGGTGCCGGGGCTTTACTTTGGTTTTGATTATTATCGAAGACATCTGGGGGCACCACCTGAATCCATTGATCAACATTTGTCCTCCGTGATCAGTGCCCAAGCTTTTGACGTCACCACAGTTAAACAGAGAGTCAGCTATAAAATTGACAAGATATTGGTGCCTTTGAGTGGCAGTTTGGTTTCTGAAGTGGCTTTCTATTCAGCCCTGAAAATGGCTTCACGATTTCAGGCGGATATGTTCCCTGTTCAAGTCTTGGGGGCCGGAGATGAGGCGAAAAGACAGGGTGAGCAGTATCTGAAACAGATCTGCCAGCCATGGGCAAATCCTGAGTTTTCCTTGACCCCTACTGTGCTCCAGGGGGAGCTGAATAAAGAGTTGATAGGTTTGTGTGAAACTGGGGGCTATGACCTAATTTGTCTGTCGTCAAAGCATCTGGGGACGCTGGATCGACTGGTGTCTGAGTCCATGGCCTATAAGATCATTTATGCGACAACACCTCCGGTTCTTATTTTTAGACCTTCGGATCGATGGCTGTCGCGGGCGACAGATTTTAAGAATATTTTGGTACCTTTGGATGGATCTAAGATTTCAGAGCAGGTTTTGCCTTATGTCCATGCCTGGGCCAGTGAGTTTGAGTCGAAGATTACCCTGATCAGTGTGCCAGAAGGTGGTGGCGATCAAGAGGTGGTTGAGAAGTTAAGAACATATCTGAATCATATCCGAGAGAAGTATTTTGCCGGCGATATGCAGGTCGATTGTGTCGTCGAGGGATCGGGAGCGGCCAGAACAATTCTCTTTCATGCCCAAGAAAATCACTATGACATGATTGCCATGGTTTCTCATGGTCGCGGTGGTCTGCAGCGGCAAGGTTTTGTTAAGTTAGGCAGTGTGACCGAGAG
>PEZR01000186.1:0-761 GCA_002773975.1 Bdellovibrio sp. CG10_big_fil_rev_8_21_14_0_10_47_8 | reverse complement strand
ACCGCGAAGGCGGATATGCTGAATATATTGGGGCTATGGTGGATGCGTTCTATAAAAACATTAAGGGAGTGTCGTATGCTGATTTTGCCGAACTCTCGAAACAGGTAGTTGCAAACGAAGGAAAGCATACGTATCGCTATACGCGGCAGCTCGTGAAAGATTTAAAGAAACAGGGATATTTTTTGCTCGCAGTTTCGCACTCTCCCAAAACCATTCTAGACCAGTTTTGTCCGCGACTGGGTTTTGATAAGACGTACGGTATGATTTACGAAATAGGTCCCGAGGATAGACTCACTGGAGAAGTTGTCGACCGACATTTAATATTGAATAAAGCATATATTGTTAAGCGCGCTATTGAAAAAGAAAATCTTACGCTCGAAGGTTCTGTCGGCGTGGGCGACACTGAAAGCGATATTTCTTTTTTGGAATTGGTAGAGAAACCCATCTGTTTTAATCCAAACGCGAATCTTTATCGACATGCGAAGCTAAATGATTGGCGGGTGGTAGTTGAGCGTAAAGATGTCGTGTATGAAATCTAGTATGTACGCGTCTTTCTTTATTGCACTTGCGGTCGTTGCGTATGGTGTATACGAAATGGTTCGTATGAGCGAACTGTTGCGTGAGAGCCGCACTCTTGTTGCTCAGGCGGTTGGGTTTACGCGCAGTGGCGATTACCCCAATAGTATTTTGGTAGTCGGTGACAGCACGGCCGTGGGTGTGGGGAGTGCGCCCGAATTAAGTGTCGCAGGGCGACTGGCGAA
>PEZR01000107.1:12962-21385 GCA_002773975.1 Bdellovibrio sp. CG10_big_fil_rev_8_21_14_0_10_47_8 | reverse complement strand
TCGTCGTAATCCATTCTCTGAACCACCAAGCCACTCTGCGCGTTGATCACGACTCGGATCGAACCGAGCTGATCTTTCAACATCCTGTAGATCACTCCGCCAGGGACATACATATAGTCCGGACTGTGAGCTTCGCTCCCGTACAGATACACCGCTCTCACTGTGTTGTCCGCATTCAGCTCTCCGGCCAACATCCCGTTTGAGTAATACACATACTTTCTTGTGATCACTCCATCCACTTTCTTGATCGACCTATGCGCTTCGCCATCGATCAAGTACTCGATCACTTTACCACTTGGAAGCGTCGCTTTGCTGATCTGACCAAAATCATCCCAATCATAGCGCGTGATCTCGGTCCCTTTTTGTTTCTGGATCAATGTGCCATGACCGTCATAGCTGTACTCTGTGTCCTTGTAATGGGTCAGACGATCTTGAGCATCGTAGGTTGCTGTGTCTGTGTTCATTGACAATCGATTCCCGTTGCTATCATAGGCATAGTGATTTGTTGCAACTCCATTCACCGACACTTCACTGAGACGACCTGCCAGATCATAGGCATAGTCATATCTGAGCGTCGCTCCGAGGATGGTCTCTGTTTTGCTCGTGACTCTTCCCAAACGATCTCGGGTGTAGCTAAAAGTACTGATCGCTGTGCTATTGTACCGAGCATTGGAGCTGATTTTTTCTCCGAAGCTGTTGTACTGATAGTCCTCTTGCACATTCAGTAATTGCGTCGAGGTTAAAATGCCGTTGTCGGCGTCGCGGGATAAAGTCATGTGGCCTGCTTGAATTTGCATGCCGTCGGCATCGTACTGATTGGGAAATACCAACTCAGTGGAGGTATTAAAACGTATCGTATTGAGCTGAGAGCGATCCCCCCGCTCGGCCTTGATCCGCATCACTACCTGCCCCGAATAAGAGCTGTCAAAGTTAACCCCCTCGGTCGCTGACCGAACGATTGCGATCCCATCGCTGGAGGTTGCACTGTAAGCACTGGCCGCATTTCTGATATTTGAAATCTGATAGGCGATACTCTTGCTTGCTCCCTGAATCTTGCTCAAGAGGCCGCTGCTTTTGTAGGTGTAGATCAACTGATGACCATTGGCGCGGCTTTCGGTGGTGATATTTCGATCCAAGTCATACAGGTAACTGGTCTCTCCGCCATTGCTGACGGTAGGTGGAGCGTAAATCGAAAACAAATCCACCAGGTTCACCGCAAACTGATGAATGGCTTCATCTGGTGGCTGCAAACTGGCAAGATTATTGTTCGCATCGTAACCATAGACGGTCGACGTCCCATCGGCTCTCATTTGCTGAATCAATCGCCCCGACACATCCCAACCAAACTGAGTGCTTTGCCCCTCAGCATCCGTGACGCTGCTCAACTGTCCCAAGGAATTGTAAGCAAAGGAGGTGGCGCGGTCACCCTGCTGTATAAGGACGACATTTCCGCTATCGTCATATTGATATTGCACGGGTGCCAATGTGCCAGAGGTCGACAGAACTGGTCGTTCTTGATCATCAATGATCACACTTTGCATCCGACCGAATCCTGTCTCGACAGAAATTTTTCTTTGATTCGAATTGTAAGTCTGCGTGAGAGTCGTCCCGTTGATATCTAGATCTGTGATTTGAATATATTTGAAAAAATCCGCTGAGCTCAGCGGCGTGTAATAGGTTTTTGACACCACACGAGTTGTACCACCAGAACCACGAACACTGACATTGGTTGAATAAAACTGAGTAATCCCACCCAGGCGAGGATCAAGATCCGGGCTACTGGAGCTGTAGCTGCCATTGAGTACGCCATGAGACTGAGTCGTCTTTCCAGCTTGCTGTACTTCGGTGTAGCCGTCTGGAGTCGTTGTCCGATAAACCGTCGTCGACAAGGAGGTACCGCTATCTACCGAATGCTGAGTCACTCTGCCCATTGCTGTTCTTTGTTCCACCACATAGGTCAGATCATCAGTGGATGTTTTGGTCAAAGTTTTAAAGCCACCGGCAGCATCGCTGTCCTTGATTAACTCTCCGGACGAATTGTACTCAAAAGTTGAAGCATTGCCCTTGGGTTTTCGAAACTCCGTCAAAAGCCCTTTGGAATCATATTGCATTTGTGTACTCTGCCCCAATGGCGATGTCACCGAGGTCAGATAACCATCCGAATTCACCGAAAGGGTACTCGTTTGACCATAGGGTCCGATGATCGCCTGGGGAAAACCCTGACTGTCTCTTTGAATCTGCGTCGTTTTGCCATCACCATCTTTCATCGAAATAATTCTACCTTGATTGTCATATGAGAAAATCCACTTTGGCTTTCCAGTTTTTGCATAAAGAGTTCGTTGATGCAGACCCATTGGGGAAAACTGATAAATCTCGGATCCATCTTTTGACCCGATCGAGTATCCATCATCACTAAGAGCCGGCAATGCCGGTTGATATCTTTTTATTCGATGGCCGGTTGTATCTGAAAAGATAAAACTGTCCTTACCATAAAGCTTCAATGCCCAAGGATTTTGGCTGCTATTCATGGCGGACTCGACTGACGATGCATATTGGGGTAGGGAAGTGTCCAGATGAGCGGCAACAGTATGTATAATTCCATCCGGTGTAATTGAACGTATTCGACCCGAAATACGCTCTGTAAAATAGATTGTTCCATCATTCGCGACGTCGATTCCCGCAGCAAAACCTAGCTGTGCAGTTGCAGCCGGCCCCTCATCACCACTGGTCCCATTTGTTGTGCCCGCCACATGACGAATTGTTCCGTCAGGGGTTAGTACCTTTATTAAATACGAATTTAACAGATAGAGCTCGTTATTAGGCCCCGCCGCCATGATCAAATCCGTCGGAAGTCCCACGGATAAAGCCACTCCGTCAACCAAAGTCGAGTAACCGCCATTTCCAGCGACCGTTGATATTTGTCCCGAAGCATTGACCTTTCGAATCCGACGATTTCCATCATCATAGAAATAGATTGTGCCGTCTTTTGAGATGATAATGTCTTTTGGGTCATGCAGAAGAGCACTGGTCGCAGGTCCGCCATCACCAGAAAATCCAAAGCTGCCAGTTCCGGCAACCACTTGAATACTTCCATCTGGCAAAACTTTATTGATCTGACTGCGAGTGGAATAGATTGAATAGTAGAGGCTTCCATCCGAGCCAACGGCCAATCCTCCAACAAATGGTTGGGTAAGAACTTTCTGAACTATTCCATCAGGCCCAATTTTGTAGATATTAAACTGACTAGCATCATAAATATAGATACTGGAATCCGGCCCAACAGCTATCGACCGAGGAGAAGTGAGCCCCAGGTCAAAAGCATATCCGCCCTCGCCCCCTGATCCCTTGCCAGCCAAGGTCACGACGATTGGAGTTACGTCTTTGGCATCAATAACAGTTCCGTCGCCCAAAGTTAAAACCTTGGCAAAGGGATTGTACTGATGAACTTGCGATAGAGTCCATCCACCAACATCCGCACCGTTAAGGGTCTGCAGATTTCCTAAACTGACATCAAAGCTTCGACTGATTTTTTCGATTTTTCTAACTGGTGTCCGACTCAGAATGAAATCGACTGTTGGAGTGTCAAAACTTTTGAAATCGACGACAAAATTTCTGACTTTATACAACGATCCGACTTCATAATCTAAGGTCACTCGGGCAGAGACAGGGTTTTTCACGATTCTTCCAAACGCATCTTTCCCATCCCAGGTCCAAATCTTGGACTTCGTGCTTGGAGCTAGGTCCTCTTCGTAAATTTGCCCCGCGGCCTCAATCGTTAAATGAATATTGTCAACAGAGCCAGTGGGTGCATTCAGAGGAATTGAAATTTGTCGCTCGGTCAACCGTCCGGGCTTGGTCATGGATTGGTAGTTCAAAACCGTTGGCACCCCCGCTATTCCTAAGTTCTCTCCCAAAGACTGTTGATTAATGCCAATTATGGAGCCGGTGGAGGTGGGATCGCAGGGACAGTTTTTAGGCCGGCCGACAAAGGGCAAGGCATAAATTAGATTATTGAGGTTTGGAGCATCAGCGAGAAAATTCAAATCCAAGGGCGTTAGATGATTGACCTGCACACGCCAGAAACTTTTTCCGACTGGATAGACCTCGGCAATTTTTGCAAGCTCATCAGCAGAAATATTGAGCTGAGACAAAAGCGTCGCTGAGGCTGGCGCACCACTGCCATCCAAATCCAAAACTGCTTGTCCATTTTGAATATTTAAAACACTGGCCACCACGCCGTCGTTTTCGGCTTCCCAGGCGCCGATCTTGGCATTAAAAATCCCAAATGGCACAGCCGTGCCCGTCGGGAAATCCAAAAAATTATCCACATAATAGGGAACCGGATTCGAAAAAATCACATGCTCCGCTCCATTGGCCAAAGCTTCATCGGCACTGATCTCCACCGCATAGGTGTATGAGGTCGTTGCTGGAAGCGGGGCTGGCATTCTTGCTGGCCCCTGATCGCCGACCGTGTATTCAGTACTTCGCAAGGTTAAAGTTCCAACGGATTTCAAACTTCCATTGGGCATTTGCAGCTGAGCTGTGGTCCCAGCCGGAATCATCAAAACCGAAGACCTCTGGCCCGACGAATCGGTCACCGGCGGTCCACGAACCATCTGGGCTTCACCGCTAGCCATCTGAACCTGCATTTTATTTTCATCTGGCGACAGCATCACAATTTTCTCGGCGGCAAAATAATCAAAGGCCGTGGTGACGACTTTTCTTTGCACCGGGAAATATCCATTTCTTTCATACTTGACCGTGACCGTACCACCGCCGTTGACCACCATATAAAAATGGCCGTCCTGCTGAGTGATGGTTTGCCCAAGCTCTGGCATTTCTAAAATGGAGATCTTCACCCCTGACAAAGGACCGCCATCTTGATCCATCACGACACCGTGAACAACTGCAATTCGATTGGGATCGATAGCCTCGTTTTGAACGTTGTTTTGAACTGGATTTTCTCCCTCAAATAAAAATCGAACACTCTCTGCCATTGGTTGTATCGACGTCGTGGATAAAGGGGGCGCAGCCTCTTCTGCTGATGGCGGTAGGACCGGATTGACCGCGACGATCGTTGAGGTTTTTTCCGCTTGCATATTCGAAGTATCTACCACCGTCAAAGTCGCTGTGTATTGACCCGCCGACTGATAGAAGTGAGAAACAACTCCGTTGTCACTGCCGACGATTTCTCCATCGCCAAAATCAAAACGAAAATGCAGAGTTTTCCCCTGTGGAGAACTTGAGCCCGAGGCATCAAATAAAACTATCATGGGTGCAACATTGGATGGCGGCGGGGTCACTTTTAAATCAGCAATGGGTCGAATATCTGCAATCACTACACTTTGTGCAGATGAACCACTGCCCCCTTTGTCATCGATCACGGTCAATGTGACATTGTAGGTCCCAGCTTGGGTATAGACATGACTGCTCAGTTTAGCGGTACTGGCGTCACCCACGACCTCGGTGCTTCCGTCTCCAAAATTCCAGCGGTATTGAGCAATACTGCCGTCACTGTCCATCGATGCACTGCCATCTGTATTGATTTTCATTTGACCAGAGTCTGTTGTTGTTGTCGTCGTAAACGCGGCAATCGGAAGCTGATTCTGCGCCATGATCACCGTTTGAGTCTGCGTCCCCGAGGCACCTTGCTGATCGGTCACCGTCAGTCGGACCTGATAACTCCCGGGCTCTGTATAGACATGAGTGACCATTGCACCGCTAGAACTCTGACCATCGCCAAAGTCCCACTGGTAGCTGGAAATCACTCCGTCGGGATCTGAGCTTAAAAGTCCGGAAAAACTGATCAAGGCTGGAGCTATCGCCTGAGTTGGCGCATAGTCAAAGTTTGCGAGTGGATTCTGATTCACAGGACTTGAAAGAACCTTGATACGAACTGTGACCGAGTTTGTAACAAAGCCTTTGACGTAAACCTGCAAAGAATTCTGCTTTTTTATTCGGACCGGAATTTCAAAATGCCCTTTTGCCCTTTGATACTGACTGTCACCAAAGACCTGGCTGCCATTCAAGGCCACTCGGACTTTTTCGGGATTGAGCAAGGCCACAATAAGACTCTGAATTCCATTTTTAATTTTACAAACGAGTTTGTTCCTGGAGCTCATGCCATTGCAATCGAGCAATACAATGTCTTGGCCAAAGCCATTCTCAATTTCAATGATTGCTGGCAGATCGCCCGTGGGTGGCGCCTGGCTAGTAAAGGACTTGGTTGTCGTCGATCCAGATGACTTGGCAGAAAAACGAGCTGGACCAAAGGCGGTGACAGTCGTATCCGCCAACGCCTTTCCTTGAAATCCTAAAGCGATCAATACAACTGCAATGTACTTGGTATATGTTGATTTGTATTTCAAAGAACCCTCGCCTGAATTAAATAACATTTAGTTTTGTGATCTTTTCGGGCGACAAACAAAAGACTTGATGAATTCGTGAAAATAAAATGACAAATCTCAGATCGACACGAGAATGTCTTGTTACCGCAGGAGATTCCCGCACCATTTCGAGATTTGAATTTAGATTGAAATTGTTGGTTCTATCCGGAAGAACCTATGACTGTCTACTTTACCCGCTTCGATCCAACTATGGATTCACGATGCAGATCAGGCGGTAACTGTTTCCACAACCGCCATCGAAGCTCCACTTGTTAGTGCCGTTAGATCCAGGGATACCAAAGCGACCCCTCGCTCCCCCGCTTAGTGTCCAATTGCTGCAACTGCCACCGCTAGAGCCATAGGCCGTGAGAGGCCAATAGGAACTGCTCCCACCTACATCACGACCGGTCCAGTAGTTACCAGCCGTCGTGCCGAAGTAGGTCGCTGTATTCCAAGAGGTGGTATAGCCAGGCCCACTTCCCGTCGCATCTGTTGTTAAGGTCCCCCCACCATCCCCAACACTGCCAGCTTGACCCAAATAGTAAGTGGTGCTGGCATTCAGATTGTTGCAGGTGGTGTCATCACAAAGAAAGGCCTTCACATGAGTCGCATCCACCATGGCATAGCCCTTACCCATAAAATCATTGGCCTGTAGGTTGCTCAGACAAATACTGTTGGCGCCAGAGATACCTCCGAAGTTACCACCATAGGCAAGGCTTGTACTCAGTATGAAATAAGGTTTTGCCACCATCGTTGCACGCCACTGATTGGTACTGTCGCACCACTTTACATAGCCTGCTTGCGAGTCAAATGTGACAGTGCCAGCAGTCACGCCGGCGCAAGTGTCTCCGGTTAAAGCGCCGCTGACATTGACCCAAAAACTGCCATTGCAATACTGAAGATCTGGAGAATTGTAGGTTAATTTTCCTGTGCCAGCAGAGTTGGTACAAGCGGTTCCCGTCACCGAAACCGTCATGACCGTCCATTGAGTCCCACTGCAAAATTGAAAATCGGAGCTGCCAGAGAACCATTGGATAGCACCAGCGGATGCCGCGGGAGAAGTACAATCCGCCCAAGAGGCAACAGGGCTTAAACAACCGAGAATAAAAGCAAAAATAAATAGTTTCATACAATGATGGTAATGATGATTTTGAGGTGCGCCAAGAGGCATTGCGTCGTCAAGGGGGCGGAGCTCTAAATTCAGGTTATTAGAGCCGTCTACTGGAGCGGCGCTAACAGAAAGTTAACATGCCCCTACTCCCGAATCGGAAACTCAATCCAATTTTCAGATTTCGGGAAGTAGGCTGGACGTTGCTCAGTCTGCCCCATGAATTTAAGAAACGCCGTGTAGCCGCAGATAAAGGCTTCAAAGGCATGATTGTTTTCAACCATGGCCTTAAGATCTTGTTGATAAAGAAAAACTCCTTTTCGATCCACCAAGTTCTGTAGAAAAACCTTTCGGCTCTCGTCACCGCCGACAACATGCTTGTGAAATTTTAAATGGCTTTTTGCCACCTTCATCTGTTGACCCAATCGCCAAATTGACAATCGAGGATAGACCTCCACACAAGGGACCTCGATCCTTCGTTTTAAGAACAAGGCCCTGGCTGTTAAGGGCGCCATATTCGCGCCCAGGGCATGTTGGATCTCGAAGGGCTCCTCGAGAGAATGGCCGATATAGGCCTCGACGCATCTTTGCGTGTAGGGCGTGAACATTTTCTTGGGCTTCTTGCCCTTGTGAACTTCGGCGAAATGTTGGCGCATCCATTCGACCTCGGGCTCTGTGCAAGTTTCATAACCAAGACAGGTCAGTGGACAAGCCACACATTTGGGTAAACTCAAGGGAGCGTCGAAAGCGACGAATTCTACGTCCTTGTGAAACTGTGTGATGATTTCATGAATTTTTAAATCTGCGGAGATAAATTCTTCGGTGCGAATTTTTTCATACATTCGAGCGAGAAATATTTTTTGATGTTCTGGGAAGTATTCAAGAACAGCGACGCAGGCTTTGTCAGATTTTCCCCCAGAAAGAGAAAC
>PEZR01000107.1:11417-12953 GCA_002773975.1 Bdellovibrio sp. CG10_big_fil_rev_8_21_14_0_10_47_8 | reverse complement strand
ACAATGCAGTTTTGGCTTTTCAACAGGGCGATCGACGACCACCCTCTGTTTTTTTACAGTGGCGGAACGGGTCTTGCGGCGAGAACTTGAAACCCTGCGGCCTGACATGCTTTTGTCACCTCATCGCGTTTGGCAGGTGGAACCCACACTAAAACACAACCTCCTCCACCAGCTCCACAAATTTTAACAGCCTGAGCTCCAGCCTGCAAAGAAACTTGTGATAGCTTTTCGATTTCAGGACTTGAAAATGCTGGGGCCAACGCCAGACGAGACTTGGATTCTCGCTGAAACAGAGCTGGCAGATCTGACCACCGGGACTGCTGCACAGCCCGTGCCGTTTCTTCGGCAATGATTTTTATATCTGCCAAGGCACTCATTGTCTGAGTGTCTTTCTTTACCGCCTTGGTTAAAACTTCAAAATTATTCAAACCAGAGTGATGAGCTTTCCCCGTATAAACCAAAAGAAAATTTTCAGACAATACCGAAGTTTCCCGCGCCAGAACGATTTGATCGATTCCCTTGGTTTTGTATCCAATGATGTTGATCCCTCCACTGGCGGCCGGATAATAATCCTGAGTTCCAGTGGGAGTGTGCAAAACTTTGGCTTCAATATTGTGAGCGACATTCACCAGCTCATGAGTATTTGAAAATGGCCTTTGGCAAAATTGAGCAAAGGCCTTTAAAAGACTGACGGTCAGGCTGGAGCTCCCGCCCAAACCTCCCCCCACGGGACTGTCGGACTTTGTTCTCAATGAAAATCCTGATGATGGTCGCCAAAATCGCAACTGGGCCTTGAGGAGCTCCAACCTCGGATCCGTATCTTGCAGGCATTCCTGCAACGACGAGAAGGTCTGCTTCAACTTCAGATCCTCAGAAAACAGCTCGATCTGTGTCCCTGAAAGAGGATTGATCTCTGCGGTTGTATAAATATCAATGGCCACATTCACCGTGGTCGCACCATCAATGAAATTATACAGGGGCCAAAGATCCAAGGTCCCCCCTGCCAAATCTACTCTTGTTGGCGACTGAACGAGAATCTTGGAACTTGAACTCACTGAGAACCTTCCTTTTTCATTTCGAGAATTGCCTCAATCTGGAGATCTTTGATGTCACTTTCCATCACTGTGAACATTTTTGGATACTTGGATGTTCTCGCTGTATAGACCGATGTTTCCACGCCGTTGATTTTGACTTTTTTTAGCTCTCCCCATTGCATCGAAAATAAATCCTTGCCGTCAGCTCCCATAAGATGAACTTGAGAAGGAAGCTCTCGGGGAACTTGGTCTGCAAACTGAGCTAGCGTGAGATTGTCCATTTTATTGATCAGATTTTTCACCTTCTCTTGCACCAGAGGTCCCTGCTCTGAAGTCCATAGCTCAGACTTTGGGTCTATTTGAATTGTCAACTTGGTCACCGACGAGTCGATCGATATTTTTTTCACCAGCGTTTTGTCAAAATCAAAGGGCTCACCCCGGTCTCGAAAAGAATCCGCCGTCAATGCATCAAATTTGCCATAGTCTGTGGGCGAAATCTTCA
>PEZR01000107.1:4724-11367 GCA_002773975.1 Bdellovibrio sp. CG10_big_fil_rev_8_21_14_0_10_47_8 | reverse complement strand
CCCGCCATTTTAATCCACCAAGTTTTTCCCTCTTGCAAACCAACATGGAGCTCAAAGGGAGCTTGGTTCAAACCCCAAGATTTCAGTTCCGAATCTTTGGGTTTGTTTTCAGTGATAAATTCGATCACCTCGGTCGCATTCAGCATGGTCAAAGTTTCCCTGACCCGATTTTGATCCAGCTTCCAATCAAGATGGGCAGGGTTGATCCACTGATCGTTTTTGGAGGCCAATTCAAACTTTTTACCCGCGATATTAAAGCTGAGATGCTGAACCCGGGCATTTGATTTTCTCATCAAACGGCGATCCCGAAAATCGATAGGTCTTTTTTCGAGCTTGGAAAACCACGTGGGACTGACCACAAAAACTCGATTATCCTGATTTTTTCTGAGAAAGGCATCCCCCTGAAAATTTTTAATACTTCCGACTGAAAAAATCTCGGTCTCGCCTGCATTGTTGGTCAAAGTGATTTTTCCCTTTGCTGGCTCCAAACCAAAATCGGCCCACTGGATATCAGCCCCTTCCTTCACCAAGTCCTTTGACTTTTCGGTAGCTATGCCATCCAAAAATGTTTCCACCGCTGACGAGTTGCCCTCGTCCTTCACGGGCTGGATCACGTCCCAACCCACCTGACTCTTTTCGGCAACCAGGTCCTGCCCTTCGGCAGATATCTCTAGCTTCTTGATCTGGTCCACCTTGAAACCCATGAGCAAGGACTGTTCTTGTTTTTTAATGTCCTGACTTTTCTCTGATTGATAGTCATAGACGGCATAGGCGACGACCAACGCCACTGACATGGCAAAGAGCAAAAGTTTATTTTTTTTCATTACGCATATCTCCTGCGGTACCAAAGCGTTCCACTGGCAATAATCAGAAGCAGCGGCAGAGGAATAATGAATCCAAAGATAAAGAGATAAAACTGGGTTTCATTCATTTGAATCTGAGTCACATCCACCTCTTTCGGAGTGATGCTGATGATATTTTCCTCCTTGGCCAGATAAGAAATCGAATTCAAGGCCAAATCTCTGTTCAAATTTTTATACAAAAGCTGATTCGAAAGAAAATCAGCATCACTGTAAATCACAGCCTGAAAGTCTTTGGAGCCTGCTCCGCCCAGTTTTCCCTTGACCAAGGCTCCAATCACAAAAGGACCTGGCTGCCCTTCCCCTTGAAAACTGGGGGTTGCAAAGGCCATAGAATTCTGATCGGTCCTCACCAGCTCATCGAAAGAGACGCCAGAGACTCCACTGCCCTTTTTTAAAATTCCTGGCAATCTTGTCACCACAAATTCATTGTGACCAAATGGCTTGGTGATTGCCTCAGTGCTTGAAAAACTATTCGCGGGCGTCGCCTGAGGATTGACCGCTTTACCAATCGGAGTGTTCATCACTTGGGCCACATATTGCGGGTTATAATCCACCCCGAGAGAGACCAACAATTTCTTGAGGCCCGGATCGATCTTTGAGTCCAAGGCCAACAACAAATTCCCGCCTTTTTTTAAATAGGACTCGATCGCTTTTACTTCTCTGTCCAAATAATCCTGCTCAGGCCCAACGATCATCACAAGATCCGCATCCGCCGGAATCTCGGGGACAGCATTGAGATTCAATGGATTCACCAAATACCGATTTCCCTCGAGCAGTTTTTTAAAAGCATTCATCCCCGTCGCTTCCCTGGCATCATCGAAATCTCGCTCTCGATGGCCCACGAGATAATAGATCTTTTTGTCCTTTTCACGGGTGACCTTAACGAGAGCGCCGGTGAGCTCTTGTTCATCAATTTTTTCAATTTTATTTCGCCGCCCCTGGTAATCAACAAAAACGAGGCCCGAGCCTTTATTCACTCCGTACTCTTCAGCCAACTTGGGGTTTTCATTCACCTCAACAAATTGCAATTTTACCAAAGCAGACTCGTCTTGATATTTTCGAATCAAATCAATGAACGCACGCCTGTTTTCTTCCACCCCTTCGGTGCCTTGTTTGTAAAAATACAAAACCTTCAGGTCTTCTTTCAAACCCTTGAGCAGAGTTCGGCTCTGATCAGAAAGCGTGTTGATCTTTGTTGCTGAGAAATCGAATGTTTTGTATTTCTTGGCGCCCAGGTAATTGACAGCGATCAACAAAATCAAGGTCAGCAGAATCACGGTTCCCATGCTCATGCCTTCTTTGGTGGTTCGTACCGAGAAAAACTCTTTATAGAGATGCCGGTAGGTCCACAAACCTGCACCCAGAAAAATAATGAAAAAGGCCAGCGGAATCCACAGGTACTGCACCCATCCACCCAGAATAAATCTCAGAACAAAAAGACAGACCAATGAAATTCCAGAGACTAGAAAAAAGAGAATCCCTTGTTTTTTCATACCTACCTCCATCTCGAGCTTTCAACGACACGTTCACATAAAAAACAAAACAGAAAAATCAAACTGCCCAGAAAAATCAAACTGTTGGTGCGAATGGTGCCCTCGACCAGTGCCATTAAATGCTGATTCAAAGAAATGTGTTCAAATATTTGGCGAGCTAAAGGGCTATCCACCACATCCACTCCAATGCCCACAAACCAGACCGCCATGTTAAAAATGACTGCCAAAACATAGGCGACGACCGCAGACTCGGTCAAAGAAGAGGCAAAAATATCCATCGCTGCATAAACCGCCCCGACAATAAAGATTCCCAAAAAAGCAATGATCAGTGGAGCCCAGTTCAAATGAGCAAAAACAGTGGTCGCAGCTGGGTAAAGAAACGACAAAAAACACAAACCAAAAATGGCAGACAACGCGGCCAAGTACTTGCCGGCAACAATTTGCGCCGAAGTCACCGGCGAGGTCAGCAATAGATCAAAAGTGTGCAGCTTTTTTTCTTCAGCAAACAATCTCATGGTCAGGGCTGGCACCACAAAGATCAGAATCAGATTCAAAATATTCAACTGCGGCAAAAACACCTGATAATGAATATTGAGCTGTTGTTTGGGCATATCCGGCTGATAAACAGCCGTCTGCAATGCCATCGCAAACTTGTTTAAAACATTGGGATAAACCCAACTAAAGATAGCCGCACAAAGAAAACAAACGACATAAAAATTGGGACTGAGGTAAAATCCTTTGATCTCTTTTTTTCCAATAGCCATGACTTTACTCATCTTAAACTCCTTGTTCCAGCTCAGTTGCGGCCTGATTCGAACCGTAGGTCAGTTTCAAGAAAACGTCTTCCAAATCGGCTTTGGCCGAAGTGATTTCAAGAAGACCATAACCTTTTTGAATCACGTGTGATGCAATCCTTTCGATCATGTCCTCGCTGGCATCCGCATCAATCATCCAATCCTGGTCTCCCGCTCCCGCCTGAACACCGATCACTCCGTTCACTGACGACAGAGACTGGTCGAGTTGCGCTTTGGCTTTTCTCACTTTCAACTGCACTCGGCGTTGCCCGGCCTTGAGGTTCGTCAGATTGGCCAGCGAATCCTGAGCGACAATTTGGCCTCGATGAATAATGATGATGCGTTCGCAGGTCGCCTGAACCTCGGGCAAAATATGAGTTGAAAGAATGATCGTGTGTTGCCCGCGTAACTCCTTGATTAAATCGCGAATCTCCGCCACCTGTTTTGGATCTAATCCAACCGTCGGTTCATCCAAAATTAAAACTTCGGGCTCTGAAACCAAAGCCTGGGCAATTCCAACCCGTTGCCGAAAGCCTTTGGACAAATTCTGAATCAACCGCTTTTCAACGGCACCCAGGCTGGTCTTTTCAATGGCTCTTTCAACATTTTTGGCCATGCGATCTTTGGGCACACCTTTGAGCTCTGCCACGTACTTTAAATAGTCTCGAACTTTCATATCTCCATAAACCGGCGGAGTTTCCGGCAAGTAGCCAATGCGTTTTTTGACTTCAATCGGATTTTCAAAAACATCATAGCCCCCAACCGTGGCTCGCCCCGAGGTCGGCGCCATAAACCCTGTGATGATTTTCATGGTGGTGGATTTGCCGGCACCGTTTGGACCTAAAAATCCGACGACCTCTCCTTTATTCACTTTGAAATTCAATGATTGGATGGCGGTGATACCGCCGTAGCTCTTGGTCAAATTCTGAACTTCGATCATCTGTCCTCCAAGAAATATGACTGATACGTGATTTGATTTTGTTCAAAAATCTTATGCCCATGCTGGGGAAAATCAATGGTCAATCAAGAATTTGCTGCGAAGCTATATACTTGAGGGTGATGATAGGTCACTCGGCCCAATCGATCTCCTTTGATCGGTCGTACGTAACGGCACTCTGCAACGACAACCTCATAACGATCTCCA
This sequence comes from Bdellovibrio sp. CG10_big_fil_rev_8_21_14_0_10_47_8, assembly GCA_002773975.1. Taxonomy (GTDB): domain Bacteria; phylum Bdellovibrionota; class Bdellovibrionia; order Bdellovibrionales; family Bdellovibrionaceae; genus 21-14-0-10-47-8. The sequence goes on along the minus strand of PEZR01000107.1, from coordinate 7,073 downwards.
AGAGCTTGTTTTTTCCCCGAGAAAGACTCGGCTAAAAGCCACCGAGCGACATCTTCGATAAAAGAACGAGGGACTTCTCGGTTTTTTGGGCGCAAAATAATCGCGTGAGCGCCGGGATAGTCCCGCAGATGCATCCACAGATCCCAGGCCCGAGCTTGCCTAAGAATGGCCAAGTTGTCTCGGGCTGATTTTCCGAGCACCGCTTCAAAACCGTCGCCGAGATCGAGCTTACGCCCCTTGCTACCCGTTTTTTTCATCAACTTGGACGCCGAGGAGGTTGGCGCCATCGTTTGAGGTGTTGAATGCAACTCGATGTCAGCCTGCAAATCCGAGATTTCCTGCTGCAGTTTTTCAACTCGCAAAAGTGTTCCTTCACGTTTTTTCTTAATGGCTTTGGCTTGCCGAAAAGCGTTTTCTAAATTCCAGCTCCGAGATCTTTTTCCGTCATACAAGTCGTGGAATTCCACGGTCACCGGAGTTGGTCCCTTCAAAAACTCTCCGAGCTCTTGCCAGCGAGAAGCCGGATCCTCTTGCAACTGAGTTCGAATTTGCTCCAAAGCTTTTAGTTTTTTCTGCAAGGCTCTGGGGCGAGGATCTTCCTTATTTTTTGGCGCATTTTCTGACTGAACTTTTTGGAACCGAAATTTTCTCCACTCATCGGCCACGGTCTTCCCGTCGAAAATCTCTGCATCATCACCCTCTTCTACCGGCATGATTTGAGACGGCGGCAAGTCACGGGGTTTGTTCCAAGAGATCTGCTTCCCCCCCGCCCGCACCAGAACATTCGCCGCTCGTGGAATCAATTGAAACTCAATCTGACAATTTCGCGGACCTGATTCGAGCTCTAAAAATAAAATCCGACCCTTATTTTCTTCTACGGTGAGCTCTGCCCAGCGCAAATTAGCTGCGTGGGATTTTAAAAAAATGGTCAATGGTTTGGGCTTTTTCTCGACCGGCGGCTTTTGATCGAGCAAAACCATCATCGGCGTGTTGGGCATCATATCCACGCACAAAAAAAGATCTTGTTGCCGATAAAACTCAAAAACAATCACCTGGCCATTGGTCCAGACATCTTGAAGCTGAGCTCCGAGCAAACGCTCCTGCAGCCATATCGAGAGACTTTTTAATTGATGAAAGGATAAAGATTTCACAACGAGCTCAGTTTCCCTTTTAGAAATCAAATATCCAACCGAAAAGTGACCTAGTGAAGCAGGACATACTGATCGATATTTTCAAAAAACACCTAGACCAAATCGATCCTGATCGACAAGGCCTCGAGGATTTGGTCTACGAAGTCGTCGGCGACTACATGGCCCATCTTTTAAACGAGGGGCATATCCCTCAACACATGATGGATACTGTCGAGGTCGATCTGCGTGAAGAAGTTTTAGAAATCTACCGCAAAGTGACCTATGGCTTCATGAACCTGCAGTCCTACCTGCAAGCCCGAGACGCCAAAAACAACAACAATGCCCGCAGCAGAGCTCGCACCACCCGCGACTCCTAAACCCCGCGTCAGTTAATAAGTGACAACCACCCATTGGTAGCAATAGCGCGTCAAATGCCGTGGTTGACGCGCTATTGCTACCAATGGGTGCTTGTCACATTTTGAGTTATTGGTTTTTTTGGAGGACGGCGTAGTAGATGGGGCCTTGATGGCAGCGATCTGGCCAGATTTGGAATCCGTTTTTTGTTTTTTCAGCTTCTGGGATTGGGCTCAACGTATCTAGAACCTGAAACTGTCCCTCTTTTTTTTTGCTGAGACGATCAATTACCAGATCATCTTCTAGATTGGAGACGGAGCAAGTGGAATACACAATGCGCCCCCCTGGCTTTGCCGCCACCAAAGCCGCCGTTAATAAAGCGTACTGCCTCTGCGCCAACTTTTCTGACCGATTTTTTTTCCACTCACTAAGCTCCGACGAGTTTTGCATCAAGTGCCGCTCCCCCGAGCAAGGGGCATCAATCAGGATTCGATCAAAATACTCGGGATGAGAGCGTGCGAACTGCCCTCCGTCCCGCCCCGTGACCCACATGCGATCTCGCACATCTCTCGGAATGTATTGCTGTATGACTTTTTTTAGGCGCTCTCGACGAGCCTCTGAAACTTCGTTGGCAATGAGCTCTCCGCTGTTTTTTAAGGCCTCGGCCAAAATGAGAGACTTCCCCCCGGGGGCGGCACACATGTCCAACACCTGATCGCCATCTTCGACCGCCAACGCCTGAGCTGGCGCAATGCTTGCTGGATCCATCACATAATATCGAAGCAACCCATGCGCATCTCGGGGAATCTCTCGATTTTCAGTCAGCGGAAAATAAATCTCACCTGCTGGGGGCGAGGGCTCTGCG
>PEZR01000107.1:2536-4603 GCA_002773975.1 Bdellovibrio sp. CG10_big_fil_rev_8_21_14_0_10_47_8 | reverse complement strand
TTCAAGAGCCCTGTCCAGAGAGCTTTTTACCAACTGATGGATTCGACGTCGAAACCCCAATTCGCCAAAGCTTTTTTGTACATGCCTTTAATAAATTTCTGAGCTTGAGCTGGCTTCAATCCCAAAGCGGCGGCTGAGCGATCGGTCAGATCACGCATTCCATCTTTGTCACCCAATGCCAGCCCCTGAACGGCTGACAATGCAGATCCATACTCGACTCCAAAAACAGACTTGAATGTTTTATTCATGTCTTTATCTGTCGTGTATCCACGCTCAGCGCCCGCAACGGCCCAGGTATTCAAAGCAGAAGCAACAGCTTGAGCTTTGGATTCAGAAAATCCGTACTGTTTTACAAGAACAGCAGCGCCCGTCTTGACCAGAGCCTTGTTCGCATCCGAGCTCAAAGCTGCAAAGCTTGTATCGGAAGCACCCGAAGCATCACTATTGTTGATCGCTTCACCAAAGTTTCCACGGCCCGTATTCGCAGAGTAAAGAACTCCGTTTTTACCCAGCCAGTAAGTTCCGCCGGAAACATCTTCCCAAAAAAGTCCAGTTGTACCAACTCCGATCGTGTCGCCACTGACCCAGCCCGCAAACTGCGAAGCAGAGCGTGTGTATTGGAAATTTCCAAGATCATCATAAACGTCGGCATTCCCAGCATAGTCAAATTTGACAAACCAAAGGTCATCCGATTCGTACCCATAACGATCATAATCTGGATCTTGAGTGATATTCACTCGTGTTCCACTGGCCGTATTGAATGTACAGCCGGGAGTCACTTCGTGGCCGGTACAAGCATCTCCGTAAACCGTTTCATAAGGTCCATAGATCACTCCGCCAGAGCCGCCACCGCCATAACTGCCGCCGCCTCCTCCGCCGTAGCCGCCACCCGATCCGCCACCGTAACTTCCACCACCTCCGCCGGTTCCGACACACGCCGAAAGAGCCAGGGGCAACATTGCTAAAATCATTTTCTGTTTCATTCTATTTTCCTCCATTTGTCTTTGGTTTAGGTTCACTCACTTACATTCATTGGTCTTTGGCCCCTCAATGAGGGCGAAAGAAGGTTTTCAAAAACGCAATCGGCGGCCTTAGTCCCGCTCCCGACCGTAGGACTTTCAGCGTGAGAGTATGGTCTCTTTCCAAAGAAAGTTTCTGGTTCAGGGTAATTTTTTGATCAGCAATTCCGTTGGCTGTCACGCGTTGTGTGGTTAAGACCAATCCAGTGTTGTCTTTAACCACCAACTCATACACGGTCGAAATTTTTGCCAACTGGCCCACGTCTTTGAAAACAACAACCCCGGTATTGTCCTCCATAATTTTCAAACGAAGTCCGGTGACTGTTTGATCACCCACCAAACGTGGATCTAGAGCTGGGACAGGAACCGTTTCCAATTTTAAGACGGCATCGGCGCCCTGGACTGACCGATCAACCACTTTGTAGCTGGTAAAAGTCGTCAGCATTTTGAGCCCAACATCAATCTGATTGTCTTTTTCAATCCAAGAAATCACCATTTTCTCAGTTTCTCCGTCGTACAGAATTGCATCTTGGGGAAATTGAATGGTCACGTTCAAGGTGTCTTGATGATCAAACACGTCCCGGTACTTGGTCACACAACATCTGGTTTCGTCCCGGTAACGAGTGACCTCTCTGGTCTTCTCGACTTGATAGTACTTGGTCACGGTTCGTGTTCGTTGCTCCTGACGATACCGAGTTACGGTTCGGGTTCGAGTCACTGGAACTGAATAACAAACATTTTCATATCCGCACTCTTGACGAGTGGTCTCTACACAATGTTTTTCCTGAGAGCATTCTTGGCGACTGGTGTTTTCGCAGCGTTGAACATAGTCACAATCTTCGCGGCTTGGGCCATCATGACAGACCTTGCGTGTTTTACAGATTCTCTCTCCGCGGGCATTTGTTCCGCACTCCTCGGCCTCTTCACAGCGCTGCTCGCCGGGAACCGGTCTGCAGACCCTCTCTTGATGACAGTTTTGATCAGGCACCGTGCGACAGACGTTTTGATAGGAGCAATCCCTGTCGGGTACATTTCGACATTGATATTG
>PEZR01000107.1:0-2454 GCA_002773975.1 Bdellovibrio sp. CG10_big_fil_rev_8_21_14_0_10_47_8 | reverse complement strand
TGCCGATAACGGTTTTTTATCAGTTGCCCCTGCAAAGTGTTTCCAGTTTGCATTGTCCTCTCGAGCTGTTGGCTGACCTGCTCCTGAGGTTCATCTGCCCATGCTTGCGAGCTCCCCAAGTAAGATGTGACCAAAGTGCTGATCAGAATAAGAATTTGTCCAAAGTGTTTCCGTGTTTGCAGTGTCATTTTGCCCTCCCAATTGCAATTCAATGAGACCAATGCCCGCTTGAGCAAAGCTCGTGCCGTGACGCTGGACCCTCTTTGTCACTGATTTGAAAAAAGGACTTAAACACCGCAAAATTGTTGGTTAAGCTTCGAACATGAGTGGTTACAAACAACATCTCTTCATTTGCACCAATTCTCCAGACCGCGAAGGCAAGTGTGGATCCAAGGGATCTGAAGAACTCCGTCTTGCATTGAAACAAAGATGCGGCAAAGAATTTGGAAAAGATGTACGTGTCAATGCGTCGGGGTGCCTGGGCCACTGCGAGCGTGGAATCGCCGCAGTTCTTTATCCACAGGGCGAATGGTTTCTTGATCTGGCCAAAGAGGACCAAGAAGTTCTTTTCCGAGCTGTCCAAGAAAAAATAAAATAACTAGGAGTTCGTCATGATCCAAACTCTGCTTCTGTCTCTCGCCCTCAGTCTTGGAGTAGCACCTGCGGCTTTTGCAGCCAGAGATCAAAATCCAGATTGCCCAAATTTTGTCGGGGCATCACCAACTTGGCAAGTGCAGCAATACGGCGACAATCAGGATCACTATTGCTCAGTGCTGTTAAGAGTTCGAAATGCTGGGGAACGAACTCGCTCTCTTCTTTGGTCCAACTGGGGTCAATGGACAGCGCTGGCGGAAAAGGAAGGAACAAGTGACCTTGGCAAACGCACCTACTTTCTTTTGCCCGTGGAAAAAAGTGTTCATCTCCGACAACTTGAGAGCAATCAAGATTTTGTGATCGAATTTGGTTCCTCGTTAGCTTGGACGGCGGCGCAAAATCAAAAAGCGATACTGAGTCCACCTGATTGCGAGGTCCATCTGGGTCCCGAGACTTCAGCCTATGAGAATCAAGGTGGCTTAGAACTGAAAACTTGCCGAAATAAAATTGTTGTTGATATGGGTTATCGAATTGGCGCCTCGCCCGAATCTGATCCAGATCGGATTTCCCTAATTCGAGATCCCTCGGGCAAATCCTGCCAATTGCCCAATGGAAAACTTCTCACTACAAGATCCGACGGTGAGGTTTATCCAACCTACCCGGATGCGGCCTCTTTAAAAAAGTTTTTGCTCTCTCAAACCGCTTGTCGCCATTTGAACCTGGATTTTCTTTAGAAAATTTCAAAATCGATCGGGAGAGTAAACAGCACGATCCCAGGGACTTGACCCCTTGGTCATTAAATCAGCGACTAAAACACCCGTCCCCAACCCTGACTGCAATCCCAGCATTTGATGACCGCAGGCCAACATTAAATTTGATAGCTTTCGGCTAAATCCAATCAATGGCACCCCGTCTGGAGTACAGGGACGCAGACCTCGCCACAACTCCTGAATCTGCAAATCCTCGGGGACCGGCAAAAATTCTCGGGCTCCCTTGATAATCGATTGAACACGACTGTGGGTGACGGAAAAATCTTGATCTACCAGCTCCAAAGTTCCGGCGATCCGCAGAGAATCTTTTCTCGGAGTAATGGCGATCTTTCGCTCCACCAACATCATCGGAACCTTGGGTTGAACGGACAGCGGCGGAACAATCAATGAGTAGCCCTTGCCACCTAAAATTGGAATAGAAAGCCGGAGTTGCCGAGCCAGATCTTTGGACCAACTCCCAGTCGCCAAGACGTATTGCGATGCCCGCAATGTTCCGTGACTGGTTGCCAAAGACCGAACTTGCCCCTGATCGGTTTCGACCCGAAATAGCTCCGCCTCTTCTAAAATTCGCACCCCCAAAGCGCGAGCCTTAAATGCCAACGCCTGCACAACTCGCAAAGGCTCTGCTTGGGCCTCATCCGGGAAATAAACACCGCCCTGCAAATTTCCTCGCAAAGAAGGTTCGAAACTTCGAACCTCATCGGCAGTCATTTTTCTTCCGGAAACCTGGTGGTTCGAGACTAGATTCATACTTTCAACAGCCGCTTTCAAGCCCTGGGCGGTATGGCTGACCATCAGCAGTCCTCGCTTTTCAAATTGAATTTCTGGGAATTCAACCGCCAGCTTTTCATACTCCTGCAAGCTCAGTTGCGACAATTTGACAAGGGCTTCAATCGCCGCTCTTGCTTGCTTTTCATTCATCGCACGCAAAAACAGAATGAGCCAAGACATCAAATCGGGGCTCAAGCTGGGTTTAATATAAAGAGGACCCTCGGGATTAAGAAGCCAACGAAGAGATTTAAAAAACATTCCCGGCATCGGCAGCGGCATCGCGAAACACGGAGTCATCCAACCCGCATTGCCATATGAG